>CAZYHW010000018.1:0-26300 GCA_964647405.1 uncultured Prevotellamassilia sp. | reverse complement strand
AACAATAATTGGGTAAGGCGATTGGCGAAATGAGGCCAGTCATGATTCCGAAGAAAACTGGCATAAGCGATGCAATCAACCGGTTCGTAGCGATGGCGGGCGACAATCCCGGGAATATCGCCGAAGCTGTCGACATTCTCACAGTATCCAAGCGGACGCAAGTCTGCGGAAGCGCACCGGCAAGGCCATGCCGGGAACAACGGGTTACGTCCGAAGAGGGAATGACAGGGTTTGTCATTGTTTCACTTGTCTTTTCAGCAAATAGGCCATGCACTCCCGGAAAGTGGCCGCCCCCGACAGATACATCAGTCCGGCATAGACCGCAGCGGCCACGGCCACCTTCACAGCCAAGGAGGCGTAAACGGACGACAGGGAAGCCGAGGCGGCATAGGCAATCGCCAGGGCGACGGCGGCGATGGCGGCAAAGGGTATCACGTCGCGGAGGACGGAAAATAGAGTCAGGCCGAGCATACGGCGCGCCATGGTATGCCAAACGAAGAGCCAGGCCACGTTGATGCCCACATAGGCACTGAACATCACGAAAAGGCCGTACCGATAGAGCACCAACGCCACTACCAGTTGCAGAAGCCCTTGCACGATGTTGCTCCGCATGAACCAGTCCGACCGCCCGTGGCTCAGGACGAGATTGGAGTAGAGCGTGACGAACGGCACGAACGCCCCGCCGACAGCGAGCAGGCGCAGGATGTCGGCACTGGCCGCCCACTTGTCAGTGACGGCTATGGTGATGAGTTCAGGAGCCACGAGCGACAGTCCCCACATGGCGGGAAACGACACGAATGCCGTGAAGCGCAACATCTTGTGGAACACTCGGGTTTGCCGGACAGGATCGTCGCCCACGCGGGCAAGTACCGGTTGCGCCACGCCGCCCACCATGCCCGAGATGAGGGTATGCCCCATTGCGTGCCACTTGTTCGCCTGGTTGTAGTTGCCCACCTCGGTTCCCGTGTAGAAGCGACCGAGGATGACGGAAAAGAAGTTGTTGTTGACGTGCGTAAAGACATTCGTCACGATGAGCCGGCTGCTGTAACCAAAAAGGCCACGCAGGGGACGCAGGTCGACGGACCATGTGGGTCGCCAGCCGGAAAAGAGCCAGTAGCACGCCGTCACCGTGGCCGTGTATGCCAAACTCTGCGTGGCAAGTCCCCAATAGGCGTAACCGTGGTAGGCAAGCGCGACACCCACTGCCCCCGACACGACGAGGGCGACTACCGCCGACATGGAGCGCTGCTTGACCATGAGGTTGCGGAAGAGATATGCCGACGGCGCGGTGCCCAGACTGGCCATCAGGAAGCCGAGGAATACGTAGCGCGAGAGTACCGTCAGCTCGGGCTCGCCATAGAAACGGGCGAGCAACGGAGCAGAAAAGAAGAGGACGACGTAGAGCAAGAAGCTCACCCCGGCGGAGAACCAGAAGACGGCGTTGTAGTCGCGCTGGCCGACCGTGCGGCGGTTGGCCAAAGCCGAGATGAAACCGCTCTCCTGCAACGTGCAGGCGATGAGAGAGAAGATGGTCAGCATGCCTACCATACCGTAGTCGGCCGGCGACAGCATCCGTGCCAGCAGGATGCCGAACAGCAGGTTCAGCAACTGCTGCAACCCGTTGCTCACTCCCCCCCAGAGGAGGCCTTTCGCGGTTTTCTCTTTAAGCGAAGCGTCGGCCATCGTTCAGTCTCGTCACGGCAAGGCACCACAAGCCTTGGGACACTTCCGGGCAGTGCCCCAGGTCCGTCGGATGCAAAAGTACGGATTTTTCACCACATGATGAGCCTCACTGTCCGCCGCGCCCGCAGGAGTGCCGTAGGGGCTCAACCGTAGGTTTTCACTTCGAGTTCGCCGCGCAAGGCAGCCAGCGCGTTCAGGGCGAGTGCCTGCATCTCGTCCTGCCCCGGGAAGATGGCCACGGGGGCGATGAAACGAACCCGGTCGCGCAGGCGCGAGGTGACATAGCCGGCGTATGCGATGCCGCCCGTGACCAGGATGGCGTCGACCTTACCATAGAGCACCGTGGCCGCCGCCCCGATGGCCTTGGCGGTTTGGAAAATCATGGCATCGACGACCAGGCGGGCGTGCTCGTCGCCCCCGGCGATGCGCGTCAGGATTTCCTTCATGTCCGTGGTGCCCAGGTGAGCCACAAGGCCGGCATGCCCCGAGACACGGCGCAGGAGTTCCTCGCGGGTGAACTTCCCGCTGAAACAAAGGTTGATGAGTTCGCCCGTGGGGAGCGTCCCCGCACGTTCGGGCGACATGGGGCCTTCGCCGTCCAGCCCGTTGTTCACGTCGACGGCGCGCCCCTGCCGATGGGCCGCCACGGTGATTCCGCCGCCAAGGTGGCAGACGATGAGGTTAAGGTCTTCGTAGTGCAGCCCCTGCTCGCGGGCATAACGGCGGGCGATGGCGCGCTGGTTGAGGGCGTGCCAGATGGAACGGCGGGGCAACAAGGGCGACCCGGACAGCCGCGCCACGTCGTCGAGCTCGTCCACGACGACCGGGTCAGCCGTCAAAGCGCGACAGCCCGGCAAGCGCGCAGCCAGCTCCGCCGCAATGAGGCAGCCAAGGTTGCAGGCGTGTTCGCGCGAAGCCTGACGGGCATCGCGGCACATGGTCTCGTTGATTTCGTAGACACCGCCGGTAATGGGCTTCGTCAGTGCGCCGCGACCGATGATGGCATCGAAGCGGAAAGGCACGCCGGACTGTTCGAGCGCAGTGAGGACAAGGTCTTTCCGGTAGGCATACTGGTCGGTGACCCGCCCGAAAGCGGCCAACTCCTGGACGCTGTGGTTTATCGTGTGGAGGAGTACGGGATATTCGTCGTCGTAAACGGCTATCTTGGTCGACGTCGAACCGGGATTGATGGCAAGGATTTGCATGATGTCAAGGCTTTACGGCTTTCCGTTCGCCGTCGGATTCCAGCCTACCGGCGGTGAAGAGGGCGAAAGCGATTCCCAAGAACTTGTCCTCGGCGTTGTCGCCGCGCGAGCCGAGCACCACGGGACACCGCGTCCCCGCCAGTATCCCGGCCACCCGCGCACCGCACAGGAAGGGGAGTATCTTGTAAAAGAGGTTGCCTGCCTCGAGGTCGGGCATGAGCAGGAAGTCGGCCTGGCCGCCGAGCGGGGATTGGATGCCCTTGACGCGTGCGCTCTCTCCGTCGAGGGCACAGCGCAGGTCGAGCGGCCCGTCGACCACGATGTCGCCCCATTCGCCCTCTCCGGCACGCCGGACGATCTCGCGGTAGTCGAGCGACAAGGGAACGCGCTCGCTCACGTGCTCCGTGTAGTGAAGCAAGGCCACACGGGGCACGGCGATGCCGAAGGCGCGGCAGACGGCCACCCCGTAACCCAGCATGGCCACGCGCTGGTCGAGCGTGGGATTCGGGATAACCGCCACGTCCGAAGCGAAAAGCAGACGGGGCCATCCGGGAAGCTCGGCAGCCAGCACATGGGTCATGACACGGCCTCGCGGCAGCAGACCGTTTGTCTTGTCGAGCAGGACACGGAGCAGCACGTCGGTATTTATCAATCCTTTCACCAAGATACCGGCTTCGCCCCAGTGCACCAGTTCGACAGCAGTCCGGGCGGCCTCGTCGGGGTCGGACACTTCGAGGATTTTCACCCGTGGCGAGTAGGCGGACAAGGCATAACGCAACGCCATCCGCCTGACTTCGCCCACAAGGACGGCATCGGCCAAACCCTCTGCCACGGCACGCAGGACGGCCGCGCAAGTGGCTTCATCGTAAGGGTGGACCACAGCCATGCGGATACGGTTGCGGGAACGCAAACGGGAGAGCATGGTGTTGAAACTCCGGACGGGTTTCATGGAATGGGGGCGAATTTCATCTGTCATGGCGGCTAATTTATAACAAATTACTGAAATACGGAAATTCCGGGACATTTCCAACCAGATATTCAGCCCGGAAAGGCACAGCCGCACGGGGGCGGATTCCTGTCCGGCGACCCGTTCCGCCTAGTCCGCCGACAGTTTTTCCTATCCGGCGACCCGTGACACTTAGTCGGCGACTTGTAAAAACTATCCGGCGACCTCACATGCCGGGACGGCCACCCGTCGGAAAAATTGCCCCCGCTGCATGGATTTCAAGAACATATCATTATTTTTGCAGTAATCCGACCATGAGGCACGGGGCATGTCAAATCCGGGGCTTGCCCATCGTGAAGACCACATAAGGGCGGCGACTGACAACAAGCGAAACAGACACAAAACGGACACCCCATGACACGACCACTCGACGACTTTGAAATACGGCAACTCGAACAGCAGGGCTGCCGCGCCGACGACTGGTCGGCCGTAACCGTTTCCGAACGTTTCCGCCCCGAGACGGTGGAACGGGTGCGCTTCTGCGGACACGTCGAGCTGGGGGCTTTCGAACGACCCGTCGAACTGGAACCCGGACTGTCGTTACCCTCGGGCGTGAGCGACGCCGTGCTCTTCGACTGCGCCATCGGCGACAACTGCCTCGTGCGGCAGGTGGGCTGCTACCTCCATGGCTACCGCCTCGACGAGGGAGCCGTCGTGATGAACTGCGGGACACTCACGACGACTGCCGATGCCGAATTCGGCATGGACGGAGCCCTGGCACCCGCCCACGACGACGAGCCGCGGCTGGTCGCCGTATGCGACGGACTGCAAGCCCCGATGGCTGCCCTGATGCTGACCCAGACACCCGCCGCCACGGCCATGAGACGACTGGCAGCCAGGCGCGCCGTGGCATGGGCAGGGGGCGAACGTGGCATAATCGGACGGAAAGCCGTAGTGGCCAACACGACACGTCTGGCGAACACCTACGTGGGCGATGCCAGCGAAGTGAACGGAGCGAGCGTCCTCAACGAATGCGCCCTCCTAAGTACGGAGGAAGCACCGATATGGGTCGGCGCAGGAGTGGTGGCCGAGGAAACGGTAGTGGGCGCAGGCTCCACACTCGACGGCTCCACACATTTATATAATTGTTACGTGGGAGAATACATCCGTATGCGGGGACTCCGGGCGGCGCGACGCTTCTTCTTCGCAGAGACCCCACCCGACGATATCGGGTTTCCCCTGACGGCAGGCGAACGGCTGGACAGAGACGGCTGGACACCCGAACGCCCCGCCACGGATGCCATGACCCCGATGGACTATGACACCGGGGAGATTGACGGGACGACGGATGAGGCCGCCCGCGAGCGTTACCTGCTCGGCCTCCTCGCGGCTTATTCACACACACCGGCCGGGCGTGCCGACGACTTCCTCCCCCGCTCGGCCGATGGCCCCGGGGAATGGATCGCACCGGGCGGAAGGGCGATGCCGGTCAGCGTCTGGGAGAACTGGCAGGCGACCCTCGCGGCGGGTGGCTACGCCTCGTTCGAGGAAGCGGCGGACGCACTCGGGGACATCGCCAGGCAACGCTCCCAACACCTTTGGGCATGGGCTTATGCCCGGCTGCTGAAACGCTACGGGCTCGACTCACTGACGGAAGAGGCCGTCCGCACACTCCTCACGGCTTATACGTGACCGCTGTTCCCCCGATGCGAGGAACAGTGGTAAAACATTTCGATGTCCGCCCCGCCGGGACGGATAAAAAGTCGTACTTTTGCAAAGGACAAAACAATTTTCGGAAAAATCTATTGTATGGCACAAACACCTGAATTCAAGTATGCGCCCATGTTCCAGCTGGGAAAGGACGACACAGAGTACTACCTGCTGACCAGGGACTACGTTTCGGTCGGCGAATTCGAGGGGAAACCCATCCTGAAAGTAGCCCCCGAAGGACTGACAGCCATGGCCAACGCCGCATTCCGCGACGTGTCGTTCCTCCTCCGCCGCTCGCACAATGAGCAAGTAGCGAAAATCCTGTCCGACCCCGAAGCCTCGGACAACGACAAGTATGTCGCCCTCACCTTCCTGCGCAACGCGGAAGTCTCCGCCAAGGGTAAACTTCCCCTCTGCCAGGACACGGGAACCGCAATCATACACGGAGAGAAAGGGCAGCAGGTCTGGACAGGCTTCTGCGACGAGGAGGCTCTCTCGAAAGGCGTTTACAAAACCTACACGGAGGAGAACTTGCGCTACTCGCAGAACGCGCCCCTCACGATGTACGAGGAGGTGAACACAAGGTGCAACCTGCCCGCACAAATCGACATCGAGGCCACCGAGGGTATGGAGTACCGTTTCCTGTGCGTCACCAAGGGAGGAGGGTCAGCCAACAAGACCTACCTCTATCAGGAAACCAAAGCGTTGCTCAACCCGGACACGCTCATTCCCTTTATGGTCGAGAAAATGAAAACGCTTGGTACGGCCGCCTGTCCGCCCTACCACATCGCTTTCGTCATTGGCGGAACATCGGCCGAGCGCAACCTGCTCACCGTGAAGCTGGCTTCGACGCACTATTACGACAACCTGCCCACCACGGGCGACGAGACGGGACGCGCTTTCCGCGACATAGAACTCGAAAAACGTATTCTTGACGAAGCACACCGTATAGGGCTCGGAGCCCAGTTCGGAGGGAAGTACTACGCCCACGACGTTCGTGTCATCCGTCTGCCCCGCCACGGAGCGTCGTGCCCCGTCGGACTTGGCGTAAGCTGCTCCGCCGACCGCAACATCAAGTGCAAGATCAACAAGGACGGCATCTGGATCGAGAAGATGGACGACAACCCCGGCAACCTCATCCCCGCCGAACTGCGGGAAGCCGGAGAGGGTGATGCCGTGCGCATCGACCTCAACCGGCCAATGAAAGAGGTGCTCGCCGAACTGACCAAGTATCCCGTATCGACCCGCCTGAGCCTCAACGGTACTATCATCGTGGCGCGCGACATCGCACATGCGAAAATCAAGGAGCGGCTTGATGCCGGCGAACCCATGCCGCAATATCTCAAAGACCATCCCGTCTATTACGCCGGCCCGGCCAAGACACCCGAAGGCATGGCCTGCGGTTCGATGGGGCCGACCACTGCCGGACGAATGGACCCTTACGTCGACCTGTTCCAGAGCCACGGCGGCAGCATGGTGATGCTGGCCAAAGGAAACCGCTCGCAACAAGTCACGGATGCCTGCAAGAAACATGGAGGCTTCTATCTCGGCTCCATCGGAGGCCCGGCAGCCATCCTGGCCCAGAACAACATCAAGAGCATCAAGTGCCTCGAATATCCGGAACTGGGAATGGAAGCCATTTGGCAGATTGAGGTCGAAGACTTCCCGGCCTTCATCCTCGTAGACGACAAGGGGAACGACTTCTTCAAGCAAATCAAACCACGCTGCGCCTGCCAGTAAACACGGGCAGAGCAGGACGGACGCACAAAAGCGGGAGGCCGGAAACAGGACGGCTTCCCGCTTTTTCTTGTCGGCGACCTGTTAAACCCAGACGGCGACCCGTCGCGACAAGTCGGCGACCCGTTTCCGCCGTCCGGCGACACCGCATCTTCAAGCAAGCGATGACGGATTCCATCAGCCAACTTGCATGAAGCGGAAGCCGACCTGTCACGGCGAACAGCCTGTTTGTCACTCCTGCCCATAAAGATAGAAATAACGCCGGGGGCAGTAAAATTTCTCATCGTCACAGACCGCTCTGATTTGCCCGTCGATTAAGGAGAACACCGGCAGTCCGCCGGGAACGGGACAGCCGACCGTCTGCCGGAAAATGCGTATCTTTGCGGCCATGCTGACGCTCGAGCATCTCACCACCGGCTACCGCGCACGATGCCATGCCCACCCCATCTCCCGGGGACTGTGTGGCTGCCTCGAAGCGGGCAAACTGACGTGCCTCGTGGGGACGAACGGAACGGGGAAGTCGACCCTGCTGCGCACGATGGCCGGTCTGCTCTCCCCCATAGACGGACGGGTGTTGCTCGACGGCACGCCCCTCGGCACGCTCTCGCCACGGGAACGGGCAAGGCGCGTCGCCATCGTCCTGACAGGCCGCCCGGAAACGGACCACCTGACCGTAGGCGAACTGGTCGCCCTGGGGCGCACGCCGCACACGGGTTTCAGCGGACGGCTCGGCGAGGCCGACCGTGCCGCCGTCGGTCGCGCCCTGCGGATGGCGGGACTGTCGGGCATGGAACGGCGCACGGTGCGCACGCTGAGCGACGGCGAATGCCAACGAGCCATGGTGGCGCGCGCCATCGCCCAGTCCACGCCGGTAGTCCTGCTCGACGAACCCACGGCCTACCTCGACTTCCCGACGAAGCGGGGACTGTTCGACCTGCTCGCCCGTCTGGCTCACACGGAGGGGAAAACCATCCTCGCCTCCACCCACGACCTCGAACTGGCCTGCCGCGCAGCCGACTGCCTCTGGCTGCTCAGCCCGTCGGGACTCGACACGGGTACGCCCACCCGGCTGGCCGGACACATCGCCCGCGCATTCGGGACAGGCGACGGCATATCCCACCTTTAACAACGCACGACATGATTGTTTGCATCGCCGAAAAACCAAGCGTGGCACGCGACATCGCCCACGTACTGAACGCCACCGAACGCCACGAAGGCTACTTCGAGGGGAACGGCTACCAGGTGACATGGACATTCGGCCACCTCTGCGAACTGAAAGCCCCCGAGGACTACAACCCGGCCTGGAAACGATGGGCACTCAGCCAGTTGCCCCTCATCCCCGGCCGGTTCGGCATACGCCTCAAAGCCGACAAAGGGGTCAGCCGCCAGTTCGCCGTCATCCAGAGCCTGATGAGCCACGCCGACCTCATCGTCAACTGCGGCGATGCCGGGCAGGAGGGCGAACTGATTCAGCGTTGGGTGATGCTCAAAGCCGGGGCGACCTGCCCGGTCAAGCGGCTGTGGATCTCATCGCTCACCGAGGAGGCCATACGGGAGGGTTTCGCGTCCTTGAAAGACCAGTCGGAATACCAGTCGCTATACGAAGCCGGACTGGCCCGCGCCATCGGCGACTGGATTCTGGGGATGAACGCCACCCGCCTCTACACCCTGAAATTCGGGCGGCCTGAACGGAATGCCCAGCCGCTCTCCATCGGGCGCGTGCAGACCCCCACGCTCGCGCTCATCGTGCGACGGCAGCAGGAGATTGAGCAGTTCCGCCCCGAGCCTTACTGGGTGCTCACGACGCGATACCGACAGACCGTCTTCACGGCCACGCGGGGACGCTTCGGGAGCGAGGAGGAAGGACGGGAAGCCTTGGAACGCGCGGCAGCCGCCGACTTCGAGGTGACAGGCATCACCGCCAAACGCGGCTCGGAGGCTCCGCCGCGCCTCTTCGACCTGACCTCGCTGCAAGTGGCCTGCAACCGGAAATTCGGATTCTCTGCCGAGCAGACCTTGCAGCTCATCCAAAGTCTCTATGAGAAGAAGCTGACCACCTATCCGCGCGTCGACACGACGTTCCTGAGCGATGACATTTTCCCGAAGTGCGCCGGCATCCTGCGCGGGTTGACTGATTACGCCGACTTGCTCGCCCCCCTGCGCGGGAAGCCGCTCCGAAAGAGCAAGAAGGTGTTCGACTCGTCAAAAGTCACCGACCACCACGCCATAATCCCCACGGGGATGCCGCCACGCGCCGTCACGCCCGAAGAGCGGAAGGTATTCGACCTCGTGGCCCGCCATTTCATCGCCGTCTTCTACCCCGACTGCCTTTTCCTGACCACGACCGTCACGGGGCAGGCCGCCGACATTCCCTTCAAGGTGACGGGCAAGCAAATCCTGCAAGCCGGATGGCGCGACGTGTTCGGCAAGGCGGACGACGGGAACGACGAGGAACAAAAGGAGGACGACGAGGAGCGCACACTGCCGGCCTTCACCGAGGGCGAACGGGGCGAACACTCCCCCGAACTGACCCGGAAGATGACCACGCCGCCCAAGCCCTACACCGAAGCGACCCTGCTGCGCGCCATGGAGACCGCCGGGAAGACCGTGGACAACGAGGAACTGCGCGACGCGCTCAAAGAGAACGGCATCGGTCGCCCATCGACGCGCGCGGCCATCATCGAGACGCTTTTCCGACGGAACTACGTCAAAAAGGTGCGCAAGACGCTTGTCGCCACCGCCACCGGCATCGAACTCATCGGCCTCATCAAGGAAGAGCTGTTGAAGAGTGCCGAACTGACCGGCATCTGGGAGAAAAGGCTGCGGGGAATCGAGCGGCGGGAGTACGACGCGCAGCAATTCATCGACGAACTGAAAACGATGGTCGGCCAGCTGGTGCTCGATGTCATGGCCGACAACACCAACCGCCGCATTACCGTCGAAACCGGGTCGGCGACCCGGAAGAACAGGACGGCGACCCGTCGCGACAAGTCGGCGACCCCGAAAGACGAGAAAGCCGACCCCGCGAAAGCAAACAAGCGGACAAGAAAAAAGAACAGCGGGAAAGGGGAAACGGCCAGCCCTACGCCCACGGCCTCGACGGCCACCCCACGCGAGGGAGAGCCTTGCCCCCTCTGCGGGCGGGGCACCATTATCCGCGGACACACCGCCTTCGGTTGCTCGGAGTGGCGCAACGGATGCACGTTCCGTATGCCTTTCGAGGAAGGGCGGACAGCGGATTCCTGACCCGCCGCACATCCCGCCGTGTCGGCGGTCAGTCTTCCGTGATACTTATTTTCGGGCCGAACGAAAGGTCGCCCGCGTCGCCCAGTCCGGGAACGATATAGGCCGCGTCGTTGAGCGCAGGGTCGATGGCGGCACACCAGAGGGTCACGTCGTCCGATGGAAAGACGCGACGCAAGTGGGCGATGCCCGCCTCGGCGGCAATGGCAGCACAAATGTGCAACCGCGCCGGGCAGCCTCCGGCCAGGAACGTTTTGTAAGCCAATTCGAGGCTTCCGCCGGTAGCCAGCATGGGATCCACCAGCAGGAACGTACAGCCTTCGAGCGACGGCGTGGCCATATATTCCAGATTGATTTTCAATTCCCCGCTACCGCTTTCCTCCCGATATGCGGCCACGAATGCGCTGTCGGCGGTGTCGAACATGTCAAGGAAACCCTCATGGAACGCCAGGCCGGCTCGCAGAACCGTGCCGACGACCACGCGGTCGTCGGACACCGATACACGCTTCTCACCCAGCGGCGTGACAACCGTCTTCTCCGAATAATGGAGCGTGCGGCTCACCTCGTAAGCCATAATGTGCCCTATGCGGCGCAGGTTGTTGCGGAAGAGCATTCTGTTGCGCTGGTAGTCCACATCCCGCAGCTGCGCCATGTAACGGTTAAGCACGCTGTCCGTGCTTCCCAGGTCAATCACTTTCATATTTCAGCATTTGTTTTTCTCAAATGGCGGAAAGACCTATACGCCTACCCCGCCAGGAGCAACCGTCAGCCGTCGGCAAACAAGCCGAGACCGACGCATCTCCTCAGTCGCCCCAGTCGTCGCTCCCGACAAGGCGGTCGACGGCATCAGCGGCCAGCTCGGATTCGAAACCACGCGAGGCGGCGAAACGGAGCAGCTTTGCACGCAGCTCGTAAGCCCCCGAGGCGCGCGTCGTCCGCATTTTGGCCGCCAGCACGGCGTTGAGCATGGCCGCATAAGCCTCATCGTCGACAGCGGAAAGTGCTTCGTCGGCCACATCAGCCGGAATGCCTTTCCAGCGAAGTGCCTGCTTCACCTTAATCCGCCCCCAATGGTTATGCTCCACCTTGTCGCGCACGAAAGCGGCGGCATAGCGGCGGGCATCGAGGTAACGCTCCGCTTCGAGACGGTCGAGCAAGGCATCAGTGTCGGTGGGCGAAAGACCGCGAGCCAGCAATTTCGGCCTAAGGTCGGCGCGGCAAAGTTCAGCCCGGGCACAACGTCCCGTGGCGTAACGGTAGGCTTCGTCGGGAGTTATCTCATCCTTTTTCATCAGGCTGGTTATTCTTGTTAATGGTGGCACGGAGCATACGTGTCCGCCCGAACCGGTCATGCCGCAGGGCGACTTCCTCATATCCCGCCGCCCGGAAAAGTCCGGCGGTCTGCTCCCCGAAAGCCTCGTTCAGCTCCACGTAAACGCGGCCGCCGGGACGGAGGCGGCGCATGCCCAGCAGTGACAGGGCGCGATAGAAGCGGAGCGGATCGTCGTCGGGGACGAAAAGAGCCAAAGCCGGTTCGTGATCGGCCACATGGCTTTCCATCGCCGCGCGCTCGGACTGGCGGACATAGGGAGGGTTACTCACCACGACATCCAGGTCACGGCGCACGGCAGGCGGGGCGAGCAGGTCGGCACAAACGAAGTCCACCCTCGCGCCCAGCCGTTCCGCATTGCGCCGCGCCACGGCAAGGGCATCAGTCGACACGTCCCATGCCTCCACCCGGACATCCGGCAGGTCGAGCGCCAAGGTAATGGCGATGCAACCGCTTCCCGTTCCGCCGTCGAGCAGTCGGCTGCCCCGGGGAACGCCGTCGGCTTCGACCCACGCCACCAAATCCTCTGTCTCGGGGCGGGGAATGAGTACGGCGGGAGTTACCTCGAAATCGCGGTCGGAGAAACGGGCTGTGCCCAAGGCATACTGCACGGGCACACCGGCTTCGAGCGCGGCCATGACCGCTTCCAGCCGTCGGCAGTCGTCTGCCGAAAATTGCTTAACTTTGCCCGCATAGAGGTCGGTGGGACGTAGGCCGAACGCATCGTCGAGTACTATGCGCATGACAGCACGCGCCTCGCGCTCGCCATAGTGCGGCACAAGGCGGCGCCAGAGCTGCAAAAGGCTATGGGCATCCGTGTCCATACGTGCAAAGTTAGCGAAAGCCCCACGACAGGACAAGAATTGCCCCGCATTACTTCCCGGCAAAACAAGTCGGCGACCTGTCGGAACAAGTCGGCGACCCGTCGCGTCTAATCGCCGGTTAGGAAAAACGGGTCGGCGACCCGTAACGGGGCAAGGCCGCTCCCACAGCCGGAAAGCCGGACAAGCACCGACCCGAAACAGCATCAGGAGAAACAAAATATGGACAAGCACACCCCAGACGACGAACAATGGATGCGCCGCTGCCTCGAACTGGCACGTTGCGGCCGATACGGCGCGCCGCCCAACCCGATGGTCGGTGCCGTCATCGTATGCGACGGGCGCATCCTGGGCGAGGGTTATCACCGCCGTTGCGGCGAGGCGCACGCCGAAGTGAATGCGGTCAATTCTGTCAGCCGGGCCGACCGCCCCTTGCTCCGACAGAGTACGCTCTACGTCAGCCTTGAACCCTGCGCCCACTTCGGACGGACTCCCCCTTGTGCCGAACTCATCGCCCGGCTGGGCATCCCGCGCGTCGTGGTGGGCTGTGTCGACCCCTTTGCCCGCGTCAGCGGACGGGGCATCGCCATCCTGCGCGAGGCGGGATGCGAGGTGCGCGTCGGGGTGCTCGATGCCGAATGCCGCGAACTGAACCGCCGCTTCATCACCTACCACACGCTGCACCGCCCGTACATCACGTTGAAATGGGCACAGAGTGCCGACGGCTTCATCGACCACAGACGGACGGGCGGTGTCCCGGTGCATCTCTCCTCTCCCCGTTCGCTGATGGCTGTCCACCGCCTGCGGGCACAGCACAGCGCGATCCTTGTCGGGCATACGACACTGCGCCTCGACCATCCGCGGCTCGACGTGCGCAACTGGCCGGGCAGTTCGCCCCGCCGCCTCGTGCTCGGCCACGTGAGGCCGGACGAACTGCCCGAAGGGTTCGAGGCTTTCGCCGACCGGGGCGAACTGCTCGACAGGCTCTACCACGACGGTGTGCAGACACTGCTTGTCGAGGGAGGGGCGGCAACACTGTCGTCATTCCTCGCCGACGGGGTGTGGGACGAAGCCCGCGTGGAGGTGACGAAAGCCGTACTGGGCGACGGGGTGGCGGCTCCCGTCATCCCGCCGGGGCATGCGGCAGAAGCCACAAGCCTCTTCGGCTCGCTCGTGCTCCGCTACCGCAACAAGGCCACCTGACACTTGGCGGCCTCGTGGCTTTTCCGTACTTTTGCTTTCCCACGACGAAAGACGCACCAACGATGAAAGAATTTGTACTGTCCGAAGCCCAGACCGAGACCGCCGTCCTGGTCGGCCTCATCACCCGGACACAAGACGAGCGTAAGACGAACGAATACCTCGACGAGCTGGCCTTCCTGGCCGAAACGGCGGGAGCGCACACCGTCAAGCGTTTCACACAACGCCTCGACCAGCCGCTCTCCACCACATACGTCGGGAGTGGAAAGCTCGAAGAGATCCGGCAATACATCGAGGCCGAGGAGGAAGCCGAAAGGGAGGTGGGCATGGTCATATTCGACGACGAACTCTCGGCCAAGCAGCTACGCAACATCGAGCAGGCGTTGAAAGTGAAAATACTCGACCGCACGTCGCTCATCCTCGACATCTTCGCCATGCGGGCGCAGACCGCCAACGCCAAGACACAGGTGGAGCTGGCACAATACAAGTACATGCTTCCCCGGTTGCAGCGTCTCTGGACACACCTCGAACGACAGGGCGGCGGCTCCGGCTCAGGCGGCGGCAAGGGGTCGGTCGGGCTGCGCGGACCGGGCGAGACGCAGCTCGAGATGGACAGGCGCATCATCCTGAACCGCATGGCGTTGCTCAAACAACGCCTCGCCGACATCGACCGACAGAAGGCGACGCAACGGAAAGGCCGCGGACGGCTCATACGAGCCTCCCTCGTCGGCTACACAAACGTCGGGAAATCCACACTCATCAACCTCTTGGCCAAGAGCGACGTTTTCGCGGAAAACAAGCTCTTCGCGACACTCGACACGACCGTCCGCAAGGTCATCATCGGCAACCTGCCGTTCCTGTTGAGCGACACGGTGGGCTTTATCCGCAAGATCCCGACCGAACTCGTCGACTCGTTCAAAAGCACGCTCGACGAGGTGCGTGAGGCCGACTTGCTGCTGCACGTGGTCGACCTTTCGCACCCCGACTTCGAGGAACAGATCGACGTGGTTAACCAGACGCTGGCCGACCTGGGCTGCGCCGACAAACCGGCTATCCTCGTGTTCAACAAGATCGACGCTTACACCTGGACGGAAAAGGAGGCCGACGACCTGACACCGGCCACGAAAGAAAATGTCTCCTTAGAGATGTTGCAACAGACGTGGATGAGCAAACTGGGCGACGGCTGCATCTTCATCTCGGCCAGGGAGCGCAAGAACATCGACGGACTGAGAGACCTGCTCTACCGCCGCGTGCGCGAACTTCACGTCCAGAAGTATCCCTATAACGACTTTCTCTTCGACACATACGAGGAGAACTGACTGACCGCCCGGCCTCCGCAGTTGCCGCTCCGGCCGGGACGGCAAAGCGATCGGCGACCCGTCACAACGGACAGGCCAATAGGAAAGACTGTCCGGCTGACCGTTTTTCCTATTGGCCTACTCGTTTTTCATCCTCGCCGTTTCCAGTTTTGCCAAGGCGGGACGGGCGTCACTCGACCTCGATGCGGCTGCGCCCGCCGGTGGGTAGTTTGACGATATGTATCTGCGGACTGATTTGCGAACGTATCTGTTCCGTGTGGCTGATTACCCCGACCTTGCGTCCCTGCGTGCTTTCGAGGTGGGACAGTGCGTCCATCACCATTTCGAGCGATGCCTGGTCGAGGTTGCCGAACCCTTCGTCGATGAAGAGGCTGCCGATGTACAAGTTCCCCGCCGAGAGCGACGCAAGGCCGAGTGCCAACGCCAGACTGACGATGAACGTCTCGCCACCCGACAGGGAGTAGACGTAACGGCGACGGTCGAACATGTCGCGGTCGATGATTTCGAGGTCGAGCGTACCCGGGATGGTTTGAAGGCGGTAACGGGGTGAGAAAAGGCGCAACTGGTAGTTGGCATGGTCGACAAGGAAACGGAACGTGTAGCTCTGCGCCAACTCACGGAAGCGTTTGCCATCGGCACTGCCGAAGAGGGCGTTCAGGCGTGTCCAGTTTTCTTTCTGCACAGAAGCTTCGTCCAGCTCCTTCTGCAAACTCTCCGTCTGCGCCCGCCGCTCGTCGTGTATTTGCAAGCGACGGTCGTAATCGGCGAGCTGACGGCGAAGGTTCTCCACGCTTTGCTGCGCCTCGACCAAGGCAGTGCCGACCGTCGCGGGTGCTTCGTCGCCCTCGCCCGAGGGATGCGAGGGGTCGGCCAGCAGTCGCCCGACCACGGCGCGGGCTTGGTTCAGACGCTCGAAGGCGAGTATGCGCGCCTCGCGCGTCTTCCCGAGTTCCATCCGCAGTTCATACCAGTGGCGGTCGTCGGAGAAGAGGCGTTCCACCTCTGTCCGATGCAAGGGCGAGCCTTTCTCTTTCTCGTTGAAGCGACGTATTTCACCGTCAAGCTGGTTGTTGTAACGCTGCCAGTCGGCCTTGGCCGCGGCATCGCTTTCTTCGAGGTGCTTGCGGCGACCCGACAGGTTCTCCATGGCCGACCGTGCCTCGTCGCAGACACTGCGCGCCTTCTGCTCCTGGGATGTGGCCTCGTCTACGGCTTTCTGCAATGCCTCGGCCTCGTAGCGGGGCGAGCTTTCGCCGAAAAGGCGTTTCAGGTCGGCTTCGAAGCCTGCCCGGCGTTCGACGGCACGTGCGTACTCCTCCTCGCTTTCGCGCAAGGACTTTGCCACGAGAGCCTCGCTCTTCTCCAACGCCGCCAGCTGCTCCCCCTGCACGGTGTATTCCCGCTTTCCTTGTTCGATGGCGGCGGTCAGGCCAATCCACTTCTGGTAATATTCCTCGATACGTATATGGAAATGATCCGGGTCGCGACTCCACGTGGCATACCACGCCGACAGCGTTATCCACTTGTCCAACTCGTTGTAGAGCTGCCCGCCTTTCGTATCGGTCTCGCCGATGCGTTGCTGCACCTGGGCTATCTCCACCTCCAAGGAGTCCAGTTCGCGTTGCAGCCTCTCGGAACGGGTGCGCTGCGTGGCGGCCTCTTCCTCCATGCGGCGCAGGTCGTCGTTGAGGCGGTTGATGGTTTGTTGGTTGTCGTTGAATGCTGACCACGCGGCCTGCGCCTCGGAAAGCGAGCGTTGCGCGGTGTCCATCAACTGCTCCAACATGATGCGCCGGGCGTGTCGGTTGACCGACGGGGAGCATTCGGCGAGCGAGCGGTCGAGCACAGCATAACGCTCCCACTCCTTCACGTCGGCTTCCTGCTGGCTCCGGCGACGCGACAGGTAGTCACGCCTCACGCTGAGTGCCATCTCGCGCCGCGCGGCGTCTTCCCGCAAAGCGTCAAGTGCCTTCTCTTTACGCTTTAACTCTTCGTCGACCTCCGCGAAGTCCTGCTCCATTTTCGAAAGGATAGACCCCAGTTTCTGCTCGGCATCCGAGCGGTAGGGGTGGTGGGTGGCACCGCACAAAGGGCACGGCATGCCGTCCATGAGCTTCTTCCGGAGTTCCACCATGTCTTTCCCGCGACTGAGGGTGCAGGCCTCGCGCAAGCGGTCGTGCTCACGGCGCAAGGGAGCAAGCCCCGCTTCCTGTATGGCGACGGATTGCCGCGTCTGCTTCACCTCGCGTTCACCCAACTCGACATCGGCTTGCAAACGCTCCACTTCCTCGTAACCCGCCGCAATACGCGCCCAAAGCGTTCGGGCGGCATCGAAACGGGCGGTGTCGAGCTGCAAGGACACCAACCGGGTCTGCAACTCGTTGCCGTCGCGCCCGACGTTGGCCTTGCGCGCCACGTCGACCGCCTCGCGCGTGGAGCGGATTTGCTGCTCTATCTCATCACAGCCCTTGCGCACATCGGCCACCACCGGGCGCAACACGTCACGCTGTTTCAGCTTCTCGTTGAGCTGTCCTTGCAGTTCACGCACCGCGGCGTGTATCCGGTTCATCTGGTTCAGTTTGTCGCACACTAGTTCATAGCGTTCGAACATGCGGTTATGTATGGCGAGCGACTGCCACTCGGCATGGTCGCGTTCGAGCAGGCGGGACAGGTTCTCGTATTCCGCACGTTTGCTTTTCAGGCTGTCGCGCACGGTGTCGAGCTGGCTTTTGTATTGCTGGCGACGGGCATCAATCGTGCGGAGATGCTCCCCCACGTCGTCGAGTTGTCCTTGCAGGCGGTAGCCCTTGTCGAGGTCTGGACGGCGGGCGGCTAACCGTGACTTTGCGGCGGCCAACCCGTCGAGCGCGCCCTGCCACGCGGCCTCCGCCTGTTGCGCCACGACGGCCTGCTTCCTTGTCCGGTCTTCGAGGTCGGCCATGGCGTTCCTGTTGCGCTCAATCTGTGTCCGCGCGGCCAGCACCTGTTGGTACAGCTCCTGCATGGGGAGGACGCGGTCGTAGCGTTGGAGTGCCATCTCGTCGTCGTGACGCGACACGTAGGCCTTGTGGGCGGCATTGTACTGCTCCTCGCAGCGTGATTGCTCGGCCAGAGCCTCGTCGTAGGCGGCGAACCATCGCTGAAAGGCCGTAAGCCGCGCGACCACCTCCTCGGCATGTGTCAGACCGACGGCTGTCATCCGCCGTCCCTCTACTGTCTTCGCGTGGTCCACCTCATCGAGAAGCCCGCTGCCCGCTATGGTCTGCAACCGCTCCCGCAGGTTTTCGCAATCGGCTACGGCGGACTTGCATCGCTCGTAGATGTGGCGGGAAATCTGCCCGTAGATTTCCGTGCCGGTCAACTTTTCGAGCAGACCCGACTTCTCGCTGCGCTTGGCTTTGAGGAAGTCGGAAAAACTGTTCTGGGCGAGCAGGACTGTCCGGGTGAACTGTTCGTAGGTGAGGCCGGTAAGGTTCTCTATCTGCTTGTTTATTTCCGTCTTCGTGCCGCCAAATTCCTCAAACGTCGGGCTTAACCGCCTCAGCAGGCGGCTGGTCGGCTCGATGTTGCCATTCCGGTTGACGCGTAACCGCCATTCGGCTTCGTATTGCTTCCCTCCTTGCACGGAAAAGACGACCCGGCTGTATGCGTCGGTACATCCTCGCCGCAACAGGTTACGCACATCGTAGGTCTGTATGGCTCGTACCTTTCCATGCCCGAGGCGTTCCTTGGCCTCGTCGTCCAGTTTTTCCACCCCCTCGAACCGTGGCGCGCGGTCGTAGAGTGCCAGGCAGATAGCGTCGAGGAGGGTGGACTTGCCTGCCCCCGTGTCGCCGGTGATGGCGAAAAGTCCCGCCGAGCGTAACGGCTCGACGGTGAAGTCGACGACCTGTTCGCCTTCGAGCGACGTGAGGTTGCATAAGGTGATTTTCTCTATCTTCATCTGTGCTTCGTGTCTGTGGTGGAAAGGTCACTCGCCCGCGCGGCAGTCTTCCTCTGCAAGGCGGAAGAGGCTTTCGAGTTCCGGGGGCATGGGGCTGTGGTAACGTTCGGTGAAGAGCAGGCGAGCCATGTCGAGGGGTTGCATGGCAGCCAGTTCGTCGGTCGACGAGATGGCCGGCGACTCCTCCGTGGCGGTCTCGGGAACGGAGCGAACCACCCGGCAGAAATGTACGGCCCGGTCCGAGAGGGCATCGAGCAGACGGGTGACAAACGTGGGTTCGGGTTGCGTCTCCACAATGCGCATTTCCAGATAAGGCCACGCCGAACCGTCGTCGCCGGCCTGCTGTTTGGGCAGGCGGCCTACGGCACGCAACATATCGCCGGCGGAGGCTGTGCCGCGCTCGGGCAGGGAGAGGAGGGAACGCAACGGAGGCAGCTCGACCGGGGAGGCCGTGGCGTGTCCCTCTTCGTCGATTTGGACCACCACAACGCCGTGGTGGTAGCCGCGCTCGGCAAACGACATGGGCAGGGGGCTTCCGGCATAGCGCGCCATGCCGCGTCCCGGTACTTCCTGCGCCTTGTGGATGTGACCCAGAGCCATGTAGGAAATGCCCTGCGGCAGGCGGGTGACATCGACACACTCCTGTCCGCCGACAACCAGCCGCTCGCTGTGCTCGTCGGCACAGATTTCGGCTCCGGCGGCATAGAAATGTCCCATTGCCACCAATGGGACTCCGGCATTGCGGTGGACGGAAGCCGCCTGTCGCAACTCCCGGAAAAAGTGGGCGACACCCTCGGGGGGCGTCATGCCTGCCGGATAGTCGCAGGCGCGCAGGAAAGGCACGGCCAGGCAAAGGGCGGCCACGCGGTCGTCGGCACGGCGGCGCAGGGGGATGAGATGATGACGGTAATCCGCCGTCCCGTCGGGGAGACGGCGCACAGTTCCCCTCACGTAGACACGATGCGTGCTCAACACGGCGGCGGGTGCCTCGATGCGGGCGGCCGAATCGTGGTTGCCGGCGATGACGACGATTTGCAGGCCGTCGACCTCGGCCGTCGCACGGCTCAGGAAATCGAAGAAGAGCTTTTCGGCAGCTGCCGACGGGTTGGAAGTGTCGAACACGTCGCCCGACACGAGGAGCGCATCGGGCTGTTCCTCGACAAGGAGAGCCACGAGGCGATCCAAGAAGCAGGCCTGCTCGACACGGCGGTCGTGCCCGTGAAACGTGTGGCCAAGATGCCAGTCGGCCGTATGGATGATTTTCATTTATTGTCTCTTTTTGATAAGATGCCTCGCCGGTGCGCTCCCCAATCCCGCACACCGGAAAAGCATCGAGGGAAGTTCCAGAAAAACTCCGTAACCATCCCCCGTTACGGGAGGCAAAATTACGGAAAAATACGGGCATGCCGACCGTGTCCTTGCCCCTTTTTGCCACTCTGCGACAGGCTTCCCGTGCATCGGCCAGCGTGTGGCGGGACACGGCGGGCACACCCCACTCAGCGACCCGGCGGGAAGCGGGAACAAGTCGGCGACCCGTCGTTCCTAACCGGCGACTAGACGCGACAGGTCGCCGACTAAGAAAAAGCATCCGGCGACCCGCCTCGTGCAGGCGGCCGAACGAGCCATCGTAAAGGAGAATATCCCTCCCCCACCCAGCCCCAAAGGAAGCATTGGGAACGATATAAAATAAATTATTCGCAAAACATACACATAAAATGGACAGATTGAAAATTTATACCTACCTTTGCCGCATCAAAAAACAAGAACCGTATGAAGCGACACGACCGCATTGAGACCTTACGCTACATCCTGACCACCCTGCGCATGGGTGGGCAAAACGAAATCCTGGACGAACTGGCCCGCCACGGTTTTCAGGTGACGCAAGCCACCCTGTCGCGCGACCTGCGCCGCTTGAAGGCCGTCAAGATGTCGACGGAGGAGGGCTATGCCTACATCCTGCCCGACAACCCGCTCTACCAACGCACCGACTCGCCGCGCACCGTGCCCAACTACCTGCGCCCGGCGGGCTTCGTGTCGCTGGCGTTCTCGGGCAACCTGGCGGTGATGCACACAAGGCCGGGATACGCCGCCGGGATGGCCTCGGAAATCGACGCCCGCAACCTGCCGGGAGTGGTGGGAACGCTGGCAGGCGACGACACCATACTGATAGTCATGGCCGAGGGCACATTGCGGCAGGTGCTTGTCGACGGGCTCGGCGAACTGTTCCCCGCCGTGAAATCCGTCATGCTTTGACGAAGGAAACACACAGACCAACATACCACAATAAAAACGAGAGTAAACGAAAATGGAAGAATATGACGATGGCATCGAAGTCCTCGTGGCCGATGCCTCGCACGAGAAGTATGTCGACACCATACTGACCACCATCACCGAAGCCGCCAAGGTGCGCGGCTCGGGCATCGCTTCGCGCACGCATGAGTATGTCGCCACAAAGATGAAGGAGCGCAAGGCCGTCATCGCCCTGCACGGAGAGGAATTCGCCGGCTTCTGCTACATCGAAAGCTGGGAGAACAAGCACTACGTGGCCAACTCGGGCCTCATCGTGGTGCCCAAGTTCCGCGGACACCACCTGGCCACGCGCATCAAAAAGGTGGCGTTCACGTTGAGCCGCCTGCGCTGGCCCCAAGCCAAGATATTCGGCCTGACGAGCAGCGGACCGGTGATGCGTATCAACACGATGCTGGGCTACGTGCCCGTGCCTTTCTCGGAACTCACGCAGGACGATGAATACTGGAAAGGATGCGGCACGCCCGACCACCCCTGCTGTGTCAACTACGACGTGCTGGTACGCACCAAGCGCAAGTATTGCATCTGCACGGGTATGCTCTACGACCCTGCCCGGCATCCCAACGATCCCCTGCCCGTACAGCTGCCCGAGGACATCGTGAAGATGATCCAGGAGGCCGCCCGGAAGGATCCCCGTTAACCCCACCGAATAATTTCAACCCTAACTCCATAGAATAATGGCAAAGAAAGTAGTAGTGGCATTCAGCGGCGGGCTCGACACGAGCTACACCGTGATGTACCTGGCCAAGGAAAAAGGCTACGAGGTCTACGCCGCATGTGCCAACACCGGCGGATTCAGCGCCGAACAACTCCGCACGAACGAAGAGAACGCCTACAAGCTGGGCGCAAAGTCATACGTGACGCTTGACGTTACCCACGAATATTACGAGAAGAGCCTGCGCTACATGATTTACGGCAACGTGCTGCGCAACAACGTCTACCCCATATCCGTCTCCTCGGAACGCATTTTCCAAGGCATGGCCATCGCACGCTACGCCAAGGAAATCGGCGCGGAGGCCATCGCCCACGGCTCGACGGGAGCGGGAAACGACCAGGTGCGCTTCGACATGACGTTCATGGTCATGGCACCGGGCGTGGAAATCATCACCCTGACGCGCGACCGCAACCTCTCGCGCCAGGAAGAAGTGGACTACCTGAACCAGCACGGCTTCAAGGCGGACTTCACTAAACTGAAATACTCCTACAACGTCGGTATCTGGGGCACAAGTATCTGCGGTGGCGAAATACTCGACAGCCGGCAGGGACTGCCCGACGAGGCCTACCTGAAACCCGTCGTCCGCACCGGCACGGAAGAACTCCGTCTGACCTTCAAGCAGGGACAACTGTCCGCCGTCAACGGTAAGGAATACGACGACCCCATCGCCGCCATACAGGCCGTCGAGGAGATTGGCGCGGCCTACGGTATCGGACGCGACATGCACGTGGGCGACACCATCATCGGCATCAAGGGACGTGTGGGCTTCGAGGCCGCCGCACCCGCCCTCATCATCGGCGCGCACAGATTCCTCGAAAAATACACGCTCAGCAAGTGGCAACAGTACTGGAAAGACCAGGTGGCCAACTGGTACGGCATGTTCCTCCACGAGAGCCAGTACATGGAACCCGTGATGCGCGACATCGAGGCCATGCTCGAAAGCTCGCAACGCCACGTCAACGGCACGGTCATCCTCGCCCTGCGCCCGCTCGGCTTCTCGACCGTGGGTGTAGACAGCCCCGACGACCTTGTCAAGACGAAGTTCGGCGAGTACGGCGAAACGCAGAAAGGATGGACGGCAGAAGACGCCAAGGGCTTCATCAAGGTGCTCTCCACTCCGCTGCGTGTGTTCTACGCCAACCATCCCGACGAGGCACAAAAGATAGAAGAGTAGTCACGGCAATGTGTCCGTCCCCTCCTTGTCCGGGCGGGGACGGACACACGCCCAAACACTCACCATAAAGAAATGATAAAGACAGGCATCATCGGCGGAGCCGGCTACACGGCCGGCGAACTCATCCGCATCCTACTGAACCACCCGGCAGCCGAAATCGCGTTTGTCAACAGCGAGAGCAACGCCGGCAACCTCCTCAGCGACGTGCACGCCGGACTTGCGGGCGAAACGGACATGCGTTTCACCGACCGCCTGCCGCTCGACGAGGTGGATGTCGTGTTCTTCTGCTTCGGGCATGGAAAGAGCACACAATTCCTGGCCGAGCATCCCATACCCGAACACGTGAAAATCGTTGACCTGGCACAGGATTTCCGACTGGCTGCACCGGGCAACGACTACGTTTACGGGTTGCCGGAGATACACCGCGCCGCCATCCGCGAGGCGCGCCACGTGGCCAATCCCGGCTGCTTCGCCACCTGCATCCAACTTGCCCTCCTGCCATTAGCCCATGCGGGAATGCTCACGGAGGACATCACCGTGAACGCCGTCACCGGCTCCACGGGGGCGGGCGTGAAACCGTCGGCCACGACGCACTTCTCCTGGCGGTCGGGCAACATGAGCGTCTACAAGGCGTTCACACACCAGCACATAGCCGAGATACGCCAAAGCCTCGGCGAATTGCAACCCGGCTTCGCCGCCGCGCTCGACTTCATCCCATGGCGCGGCGACTTCCCGCGCGGCATCTTCATGACGGCTGTCGTTCCCGTCAATCCCGACGGCGAACTGCCTGACGACGAGGCCATCGGGCAACTCTACACCGACTTCTACGCCGACGCGCCGTTCACACACTACTCGACACGAGCCATCGACATGAAGCAGGTGGTCAACACGAACAAAGCCCTCGTACACACGGAGGTTCACGGACGCAAAATCCTTGTCACGGCCACCATCGACAACCTGCTCAAAGGGGCATCGGGACAAGCCGTCGAGAACATGAACCTCATGTTCGGCCTCGACGAAACCACGGGGCTACGGTTGAAAAGCCTCGCGTTCTGACCTCCACGGAAAAACATACTAAGAAAGAAATGAAACTTTACGACGTTTATCCCCTCTTCGACATCGACATCGTCCGGGGCAAGGGCTGCCACGTGTGGGACGCACAAGGGCAAGAATACCTCGACCTCTACGGCGGCCATGCCGTCATCAGCATCGGCCACTGCCACCCCCACTACGTCGAGGCAGTCAGCCGACAGGCCGCCACACTGGGCTTCTACTCCAACTCGGTGATAAACAGCCTGCAACGTAAGCTGGCCGAACGTCTGGGCGTTGTTTCAGGATATGACGACTACCAGCTCTTCCTCATCAATTCGGGAGCCGAGGCCAATGAGAACGCATTGAAGTTGGCTTCGTTCCACACCGGACGGACTCGTGTGCTGGCAGCCTGCCATGCTTTCCATGGGCGCACGTCGCTCGCCGTCGAAGTGACGGACAATCCTAAAATCACGGCTCCCATCAATGCGAACGGCCACACGACATTCCTGCCGCTGAACGACCTCGACGCATTCCGCGCGGAGCTGTCAAAGGGCGACGTGGCTGCCGTCATCATCGAATGTATCCAAGGCGTGGGCGGCATCCATCTGGCTACGCCCGAATTCCTCCAAGGGCTGCGCGAGGCCTGCACCGAGACGGGCACGCTGCTCATCTGCGACGAAATCCAGTGCGGTTACGGACGCTCGGGACGCTTCTTCGCCCATCAATACGCGGGCATCAGACCCGACCTCATCACCTGTGCCAAGGGCATTGCCAACGGCTTCCCTATGGGTGCCGTGCTCATCGCTCCGCAATTCAAACCGGTCTATGGCCAACTCGGCACGACGTTCGGCGGCAACCACCTGGCCTGCGCCGCCGCATTGGCCGTGCTCGATGTCATCGAGGGTGAACACCTCGTGGAAAACGCCGCCGAAGTGGGCGCACACCTCATGCAAGAACTCGCCTCGCTCCCCGGTCTCCGGGAACTGCGTGGCAAGGGGCTCATGATAGGACTGGAATTCGATTACGACATCAAGGAGATGCGCAAACGCCTCATCCACGAGGAGCATGTATTCACCGGCGCAGCGGGGACAAATACCCTGCGCCTGTTGCCTCCCTTGTCGCTCACAAAGGCAGAGGCAGACGACTTCGTAGAGCGTCTGCGCCGCGTCATCTGACAGTGACCTTCTCACACCTCCCCATCGGAGGAACAGACTTGCCGTCCGCAGTGTCCCGAAATCGAGGCACTGCGGGCGGCAAACTTTTATGACGATTCTGACGTGGATTCGATATGCCCCACGTTCCACACACGCCATCTTGACGGTGTTTCTGCCTTTTTCCCGCAAACGCTGGACATCGACTGATAAAACTCCCTCCGAACACAGTTTCCCATCTTGGGGAAATGGCCGTCGTGACAGTGGAACAGGCGATGCAGAACGGCTGCCGTACTCCGCAACAATACGACAAGGCTTCCCGCACAGGCGACACAGAAATTCTATCGGCGTATTAGTGACAACCAGACGGCGACTCGTTAAAACTAACCGGCGACTTGTAACGAGCAACAATGCCCTCGTGGAAACGCACAAGCGACGTGTGTTTTTTATCCGCACGACAGTCCTTGCGGTGCGGTAAAGAAAAGATGCCGGAAGCACAGACAGACTTCACCGGGAGAAATTCCCGGAAGAGGGAGGCCTCAACAATCCTCCACGAAAAGCGTCAAGGCCATGGGAGAAGCAAACGCACATTGCGGAACTGTCTCCGCACCCATCCTGGCAACGGAACTGGTCTCTTAAATGACGGGCTTCATGGCTCAAAACAGACCGCGACAACAGCATCGTTGTCTGATGCAAATCTTACGGCAGAGACATGCTTTTATCTACAAGCATACAGGTAAAACGCGATAGCCCCGTCCTGTTAGGACGGGGCTATCACACGACA
>CAZYHW010000017.1:23520-26331 GCA_964647405.1 uncultured Prevotellamassilia sp. | reverse complement strand
ATCACCATTTCAGATGACGGGGAAATCATCTCTTTTGGGTATTCCGGAAAAGGCCGTGCCCTCGTAATTTTGCACCGACCAAAAACCATAATACCAAGAGACAGATGAAAAAGATTGGCATTTACTACGGCTCCACGACGGGGACGACCGAAACTATCGCAGGACAAATAGCCGAGAAGCTCGGCGTTACGCCGGACGACACGCACGCGGTGTCGGACATGTCGGCCGACAGCATCGCCGGTTACGACGTTCTTTTGCTGGGTAGCTCCACCTGGGGAGCCGGTGACTTACAGGACGACTGGTACGACGGCGTGGAGGTCTTGCGCGGGAGCGACCTCAGCGGCAAGACTGTCGCCCTCTTCGGCTGTGGCGACTGCGAGTCCTATCCCGATACGTTCTGCGGTGCGCTCGGCGCGATATATGATGCCGCCGTGTCGGCGGGTGCCCGCGTCGTCGGGGCTGTCCCGGCCAGCGATTACACGTATGACGATTCCGATGCCGTGCGCGACGGGCAGTTCGTGGGGCTTGCGCTCGACGATGTAAACGAGAGCGACAAGACAGCCGACCGCATCGCCGCGTGGACAGAGGCGTTGAAAGTTGAAATAGGATAACAACAGAGGACGGGAAAGGGCGCTTGATTGCCGTCGGCGGCGACCAGGTGGAGCTTCCGGCGAAGTGCCTTTCCGCGTCCGGCTTTTTTCCACACTCACCAACCACACCGACGTTACACACAGTTAAATCCTTGCCACCATGCCTGCCACCGTGCTTCCCATCGACTTGAAAGTGTTCCTCAACCACGTCTACGAGTTCAAGAAAGGTGTCCGCCAGATGGTGCTCTATACGGTCAACCGGCGTTATGAGCCCTTCGTGGTGGAGCGGTTGGAGCGTCAGCACATCAGATACCGCCTCCAACCCGTGGGCAACGACCGGGTGAATGTCTATTTCGGCCGGGAGGAGTGCATCGAAGCCGTGTCGATGATGATCGACCGGCCGCTCAACCAGCTCACACCCGAAGAGGACTTCATTCTCGGTGCGTTGCTCGGCTATGATATCTGCGGGCAGTGTCGCCGCTATTGCGAGCGGAAAGTCAGGCGGCGGGCTTGATGAAACGTGTGGCCTGTACGGAAACGGTTTGACTTAAAGAGACGGGTTCCCTCCGGCATCCCCACGGACGAGGAGGGAACCCGTGTTTTATTTCCCGACGAGCAGCAAGCGTCCGCCGTCCGACCGGGCGTGGCGGCGCAGGAGGGCGCGGATGTGTTCGGCCGTGGCCGTGACACCGGCCACCGACCCGTCGAACCCGTTGACGATGGTGACCAGACGGCGGGTGTCGGCGGTGAGTTTCGTCCGCTCGTTGTCGCTCGTGGGAGTGCCCACGCCGCCCCGGTCGTCGCGCCAGACGGGCATGTCGGCGATGTTCAACTGTCCCCGTCCGATTCCCTCGTAAGGTTCTCCCTCCCGCCCGATGCCAAGGCGGAGCGTGTCGCCCGCGAAAGCGTCGGCGTCGAAACCGCCAATGGAGTAGCCGCTCGCCAGGGAGGCCAGGTTGATGAGGTCGACCAAGGTGTCGATGCGGTAGAGCGGTTTGCCTTGCAGGACACGGCGCACCAGCTGCTCGCCCGACGGACGGTAGCGGCTGGGGTCTTTCCCGCATCGGCGGTAGGCGGTTCGCGTGGCGGCTATGGGGCTTAGCGTTTTCAGCGTGTCGGGAGTCAAGCGTCCGCGCAGCTCATTGGTCGCGTCTTCCACCTCGTTCCACAGGGCGGCCGGTGTCGGGGAGTTCTCCACGTCGGCTTCGATGATGGCGGCCACGTAGTCCGGGCAGAGGCGGTGCAGTTCTTCTGAAATCTCGTAGGTCATTTCGTGTTCGTATTGCGCCCGCAGAGCGTGAGGTAAGGGCAGTTCTTGCAAGCATCGTCAAAGGGCGTGGCGGTGAAAGGCTTCCCCGTGTCCAGCAGTTCGGCCAGCAGTCCTGTCAGTGCCGTGCGGAACTCGTCGGCGAGCGGGCGGAAGTCGGCCAGCCGGCTTTTCTCCGGACCGAAAACGACGTAAGGGTCATAGTCCTCCTGGGCAGCCTTGTCCACAAAGAAGATGGCCGGGGCTATCGGCCAGGGTGTCGTTTCGCATACGGTCAGCGCGTAGATGAATGTTTGGAGGACGTAGCGTGGATGCTCCTTGGCGGGCGTGACCAGTTGGTCCATGTCCTTGGCCGGGCAAGGCTTTCCGCCTGTCTTGTAGTCTACGATGCGCAGTGTCGTCACGCCGTCGAGTGTGACGACATCCATGCGGTCGATGATGCCGCCGACTCGCAGCGTCCGGCTGCCCAGCGGGGTGGGTACGTCGAGCTGGACATAGCTCTCCTGTTCCATGCCTTTTATCTCGAAAGGTGTCAGCTTCTTGTCGTTTTTCAGCAGGTTCAGGAGGTATTTTCTCACCACCTCCGTCACGACTATGTTTTCCGCAAAGCCCTCTTCTTCGTAGGCCTGCCTGATGTGGCGGATGAGAGAGAGGTTCCCGTCTTCGGTCATCCGGTCGAGTTGCTCGCGGGTGACGGCCGGTGACGCGCTTGTCAGTTCCCGGTAGACCAGTTCGGCGGCCTTGTGGAAGAGTGTGCCGAAGATGTTCGGCTCGATGACGTTCGGTGTCGGCTGTGGCTCTTTCAGTCCGGCCACGTGCTGGAAGTAGAACCTCAGCTGGCACTGCAAGTAAGTGTTGATGGCCGAGGGCGACAGCCTGGACAGCCGGTCGGGCAGGTCGGTCGGCTTGGGAATGGCGGACGGGTCGGCTGACCGTCCGGACAAGTCGGCGACC
>CAZYHW010000017.1:6512-23420 GCA_964647405.1 uncultured Prevotellamassilia sp. | reverse complement strand
TGCGTCATGAAACGCGACATTTCGCCTTTCGACATCCCCCCCACCGAATCGTTGTAGACCATCGTGACGTGGCTGGCACGCTGGATGAGGCGGTAGAAGTAGTAGGCGTAAACGGCAGTGCGGTGGTCGGAAGTCGTGAGACCGAAGGCGCGGCGCAGGAAATAGGGAATGAAGGAATTGTCCGCCGAGGAAGCCGGGAGATTCCCCTCGTTCACCGAGAGCATCAGCACATGCTCGAAGTCGAGGCAGCGCGTTTCGAGCACGCCCATCACTTGCAGTCCCGCCGCCGGCTCCCCGTGGAAGGGGATGCTGTCGCTCCGCAGCAACTGTTTGAGCAGGCGGCAGAGCGTGGCGCGTCCCACGTCGAGGCGGCCGCCGTCGACCAGGGACAGGAGGCGGTTGACGGTGGTGTACATGCGGAAGTAGGATTCGGCATAGAGCTGTTCGAGAAACTGTTCCGCGGCATCGTCTCCCTTTCTCCCGTTCCTGCGACTGACGGCTTCCGCCCTGATTCGCCCGGCCAGGCTGTCGAGGTATTCGTGTGCGTCGAACGTGTCTTCGTTCTCCCTTTCCTCCATGTACAGGCTTACCAGCGTAAAGGCAGGCGTATGGTTCAGTGGGAAGCCTTTCGTGATGTTCACCTCCTTCACCTCTGGCGGCAAGGCGTGCAGTATGGGTTGGAGCAGCTGTTCGTTACACATTACGACGGCTGTCCGCTTCTCGTCGGCCGTCAGGTGTCGGCGGAGCCACGGGGTCACTGTCCGTGCCTGCGCGTTCTCTGTCGGGGCTGCGATGAAGTCAATCTGTTTCTCCTTCCGCAGGTTGTCGAACAACTCCGCGCCGAGGGCGTTGGGGAACTGCGCCAGGTTGCGCCGCAGGAATACCCCCGCCTCGAAGCGGCCGTCGTCGCCGGTATAGGCCACGTCGTAGTCCCAATAGAAGAGAGCCCGCCCTTGCTGTTGGAGCGTGCGGAAGAGCGATTCCTCCACCCGGTCGAGCACGTTGAAGCCGACGAAGGCATACGTGCCGCCCTCGTGGGGCAGCGCGGCGGGCTCATCGGCCAGCCTTTCCGCCACGCTGCGGTAGAGCGCGCCCTCGTAGGCCAGTCCGTCGGCGGCCATCGTGTCGTTGATTCGCCTGTAAATGGGCAGCAGTGCCTCCCACATGGCCAGGAACTTCCGTTTCATGGCCGAATTGTGCTCCGACGAGAAATCGCGGAAGAAGTCGCGGAGCACGCGCTCCTGCTCCTCGTCGAGCGTTCCGGCGGCTTCGAGTGCCTTGATGTCGCGCAGGTTGCGGAAGAGGCGTTCGGGGTCGGCCATGTTCTTGTCCACGTCGTCGAAGTCGGCCAGCAGCCGTTCGCCCCACCCGTAGAAAAAGTCGAGCGTGTCGTCGCTGTGCGTCTCCTCGCAGTAGATGCGGTGCAGGCGGCAGACGGTCTCGATAGGGTCGGCCACGCGGAGCGGCGAGAGAGCGCGGAAGAGTTCGCTGATGGTGTGGTAGGTTGGTGCCCATACGGGGCCGTCGCTTCCGGAGGCCAGGTAATCGTTCAGGAAAAGGCTGGCGCGCTTGTTCGGGAATACGACTGTCACGTTGCCAAGGTCGTTTCCGAAACGGTCGAGCAGGTCGCGGGCGACCAGCATAAGGAATGGGGTCATGGTCGGGTCAGGGTTTTACTTCAACAACGCTGTTCGTGTAGACATACCAGAGGAAACCGCGCGGCGACGGCCTTCCCATGGCGGCCAGCAGGCCGAGGTATTCGCGCACCTGCCCTGCATGTTCGTCGCGTGGCCTGCCGAACTTGAAGTCCACGACGACCGTTTCGTCGCCCCGCGTCATCACGCGGTCGGGTCGCCGGATGAGCAGCCGCCCGTCGGCATCGTGTGCGAGGATGGAGGCTTCGCGGAAAAGCCGCCACGACCCGTCGAACCACGAAGCCACCTGCGGCGAGGACAGGCCGCGCAGGATGAGCTTGCGGAGGCTTTCCTTGCGGATGTGGCCGTCCAGCAGTCCCTCGGCCTCATAGTCATCGAGCACACGGTCGATGTCATCGGTGCTCCCGATGGCGGAGAACACGTTGTGCAGCAGTACGCCCTGGTCGATGTAGTCGCCTTTCCGTCCGTCCGGGTCGCCGGATAGTTCTGACGGGTCGCCGACTTGTTTTTCCGGGTCGCCGACCTGTGCGACGAACTCCTGCGAGCGGTTGGACTGCCTGAACTCCACGCGGCTCTTGTAGCTGTTGAAGGCGATGTGGACGGGTTCCGGACTGGGGGTGAGGCGGTTGTCGCTTTCCTTGGGGGCTTTCGCGCCTGTCCTGACGGCGGGCGAGCCTTCTTCGACGACGGTCACGTCCTCTCCGTAGGCTTCCGAAAGCACCGCATAGAGGAGTTGCCCGATGGTCGAGCTGGCCTTGTGGAAGGAGGTGTCGCTCTTGGCCCAGACAAGCAGGTTCTGTTCGGCGCGGGTGAACGCCACGTAAAGCTGGTTGAGGTTTTCGATGCGCTGCTGGAAGTGCTCGGCGGCGTAGTCGGCCTTGTAGATACTGTTGTCCGCCTTGCGGCTTTTCGATATCGGCACGACGGGCAGCTCGTTGTAGGGCGGCTCTTTCGGTTCGCACCACAACTCCCTGTTGTTCGCATAGACCGACGGGTCTCTCTCGAAGAACCAGTCGCAGAAGGGCAGGAGTACGGTGTGGAATTGCAGTCCCTTTGACTTGTGGATGGTCATCACGCGGAGGCCGCTCACCTCCGGGGTGGGGACGGAGTGTCCCGAGAGGGTCTCGTCCCAGTATTCGAGGAACCGCCCGATGTCCGACGGATTGTCGTCAAGGAACTCCAATACACGGTCGAGGAACTCCATGAGGTAGGGAGCCTGACCCGGTCGCTCGTGGAGGCGGAAGAGCGTGATGAGTTCCTCTTGCAGTTCATAGAGCGGCAGGTCGAGCAGCTCTTCCCGCCGTTCGGTGAACGGCACGTCCGACAGGGCGGCGGGTTGCTTGCCCACGCAGTCGGCCCACTCGGCGGGGACTTCGGCGTGGTGGCGCGCCACGTAGGCCAGGGCGATAGCATCCGACGGGTCGTACAGGTAGCGCATGGCATGGATGAGCATTTGCACGGCATCGGATGCCGCGAGCGCGAACGCGCCGTCCGAGACGAGCGGGATGTCGGGGCAGTCGGTCGCAAATCGTTCGACGAGAAAAGCCGCTTCTTCGTTCTTCTTCACGAGGATGGCCATGTCCGAGAAGGGGATTCCGGCGGCGTGGAGTTCGCGTACCCGGTTTTCAAAGTCTTCCAGGCGTTCCTCATCGAGCTGGGCGGCATCCTGTCCGTCCTCCTTGAAGAACAGGCCGACGCGGACGTATCCCGCGTCCGTCTCGTGGGCACACTGTTGCCTCACGTCGCCGTAGAGCCGCGCGATGCGGTCGTCTCCGTCGATGTCGGAGAACGAGTCGAGGCATTGGGCCGCCTTCGGGAAGAAACGGTTGTTGAACTCCACCACGCGGCGTGCGCTGCGGTAGTTGGTGGTCAGCTCGCGGATTTCGACGGGGTGGTGGGGAAATTCCCCGCGTATGCCGTCGAGTATGCGCCAGTCCCCGTTGCGGAAACGGTATATGCTTTGCTTCACGTCGCCTACGAGGAGGCACGAGTTCGCGCCCGACATGCTTTCGAGGAGCAGGCTTTTGAAGTTGCGCCATTGGAGGACGGAGGTGTCTTGGAACTCATCAATCATGACGTGCCGGTAAGTCGTGCCCGCTTTCTCGAAGACGAAAGGTGCGTCGTCGCTCCCGATGAGCCTGCACAGCAGGATGGGCACCTTGGCCAGCATGAAGCGGTTGGCTTCCTCGTTGAGGAGCGAAAGCTCGCGGCTGATGTCGCCCAGCAGTCCGAGCGAATTGAAGTGCTCGGTCGTCAGTTCGTAATTGTTGCAGGCCTCCTGGCATTTCTTCCTCATCTCTTCGGTCACGCAGAGCACCTCGCGCAGTTCCTCGCAAGCCCCGATGAGTTCACCGTTCCGCCTGTCGGCACTTTTAATCCAGTTTTGCGCATCGGCCATATATCCCAACAGACTTTTGGAGGGCTCTTTGTCGAACTCCCCGTCCGCTATCTTGTTGAGGTAAGTGCCCAGCGTGCGCCCGTTCTTAAAGCTCTCGAAGGTCAGTCCCCGCTCATCCATCATTTCTTTGAGCTGTTCCGCCGCATTCACTGCGCGATCCTTGGCCTCGGCGACGGCCAGCCTCAGTTTTTCGCGCAGTCCGGCCAGCACGCCGTAGTCGTCCAGCACCTCGCGGAGGCGTTCCTCGTGTATCAAATACTGTTCGCGGATGAGGTTCTTGGCCGTCCGTTTCACGTCTCGGGTGATGTCCCATCGTTTGCTGTCGTCAATGCGTTCGTAGACGTAGGACAGCACCCTCTTGAATACGGGCGTGTTGGGCTGCAAGCCCGCCATGAGCCGGTCGACGGCCTTGTCTATCAGCTCGTCGCCGCCGATGTCCACGTGGAAGCTGGCCGGCAGTCCCAGTTCGTGCGCCACGTGGGTCATGACCCCCGGCAGGAACGAGTCGATGGTGGTCACGCTGAACCGGTCGTAATCGTGTACGATGCGGCGCAGGACATTCGAGGCGCGGCGGCGTATCTCGTCGTCGCCCAGTCCCGGCAGGTAGGCGCGGACGGCGCGCAGGTAACTCTCGGAGGAGGGCAGGGAGCGGCTAATCCCGTAGAGTTGGCCGAGGATGCGTTCCTTCATCTCGCCGGTGGCCTTGTTGGTGAACGTCACGGCGAGGATGTGGCGATAGGTCAGCGGGTCGTTGCCCAGCAGCAGGGCGATGTATTCCGTGGCGAGGGTGAACGTCTTGCCCGACCCTGCCGATGCTTTGTAGACAGTGAGGCGGCCTTCCATGGTCAGGGGTGTTGGGAGGATTGGTAGTGCGACATGCAGGCGGCTTCCGGCCACAGTTCATGCCCGTTGGCGGGATTGGCGTATGCGCTGCCGCCGCCTCGCCGGGCGTGACGGCTGTCCCTTGGCACGGAAGGCATGGGCGTGAATAGCAGTAGCCCTTCCGGCCGGACAAGTCGCCGGATAGTTCTGACGGGTCGCCGGTTAGTTTCAACAAGTCGCCGGATAGTTCTGACGGGTCGCCGGATAGTTTTCACGAGTTCGGAGATGATTTTCACAAGTTCCGTGATGGTTTGATGGAGGTGTCGGCGGCCAGTCCGTGGCAGCCGCCGTGTTTTTCCGTGTTGTGCAAAGATACGCCGGACAAAGCATTTCCACAAACCTCGCAGGGGATTAAAATATCCGTTCCGAGCGTCTGTGGGGACTTCATGACGTTCCTTTGGTGCGGAATTGCGTAACTTTGCCGCAAAAACGGACAATGGAAAACGGAAGAGCCGCTCTTTTTGACCTTGACGGTGTGTTGGTCGACACCGAGGCGCAATATACCGGATTCTGGACGGCGATAGGACAGCGTTATTTTCCTGACATTCATGATTTTGCACAGCGAATGAAAGGGGAGGCGCTCCACCAGATTTTTTCGACTTACTTTGGGGACAACGAACTCCTGAAAGCCGAAGTCGGGGCGGCCTTGCGGGATTTCGAGCGGGCGATGCGTTATCCGCTTTTTCCCGGAGCCATGGAATGGGTGGCCGAACTGCGTGCGGCGGGTTGGCAGGTCGCTGTGGTCACCAGCTCGAATGGTGAAAAGATGTCGCGGCTGTATGCCGCCCATCCGGGATTTGCGGGGTGTTTCGACCGCCTGTTTACTGCCGACGACACCACCCGCTCGAAGCCCTCGCCCGAACCTTACCTGAATGCGGCGCGTGGCCTCGGCATCTCGCCGGAGCGTTGCGTGGTGTTCGAGGACTCGCTCAACGGTGTCCGCTCGGGACACGCGGCGGGCATGGCCGTCGTCGGGATATCGACCACCCTGCCGCCCGGGGAACTGGCTCCGTATTGCCGCCTCGTCGTTCCGGATTGTTCCTCCCTGTCGCTCCCGGCTGTCGAGGCACTGCTGGGGAGATGAAAACGTACACAGGCCGTCCGTGCCGCCCCTCCTGTTCCCCACGGTCCGGTGGCGGTTGCCCGATTTGCGGAAAAGCACTAACTTTGCAGCCGTTTAGTTAAATTGGAACCGGGGAACCGGCTTCGTAAGCAGACAGAAAAATGGCAGGATATTTGGTAGAAGATACGCGTAAAGTGACTACGCTCCGTCTGAAAGAGATGAAAGAACAAGGCCGCAAGATAGCCATGCTCACATCTTACGACTACACAACGGCAAGGATAGTAGACAATGCCGGTGTCGATGCCATCCTTGTGGGTGACTCGGCGGCCAACGTGATGGCCGGTTACCAGACGACGGTGCCGATGACGCTCGATAACATGATTTACCACGCCCAGTCTGTGGTGCGCGGTGTGAAGAGAGCTTTGGTCGTCTGTGACATGCCTTTCGGCACCTATCAGGTGAATGCTGTCGAGGGTGTGCGCAATGCCATCCGCATCATGCAGGAGACCGGCTGCGATGCGCTCAAACTGGAAGGCGGTGTGGAAATCGTCGATACCGTCCGGGCCATCATCGATGCCGGTATTCCCGTGATGGGACACCTCGGACTGATTCCGCAGAGCATCAACAAGTTCGGCACGTATGCCGTCCGGGCCAGAGACAAGGAAGAGGCCGAAAAACTGGTAGCCGACGCGCATGCCCTGGCCCAGACCGGGTGCTTCGGGCTGGTAGTCGAGAAAATTCCCGCCGACCTGGCCGCCCGTGTTGCCCGCGAGGTGGACATCCCCGTCATCGGTATCGGAGCCGGAGCCGGTGTCGACGGACAAGTGCTCGTCGTTGCCGACATGTTGGGAATGAATCTGGACTTTAAGCCCAAGTTCCTCCGTCGTTATGCCAACCTGAACGAGGTGATGACCGACGCGGTTGGGCGTTATGTGACCGACGTGAAGGACGGAAGTTTCCCGAACGAGAATGAGCATTACTGACCCCGCCAATCCGGGGCGTGGGAACAGGAGTGTCGCGTTTCGGATTGCATGTGCCGCCTTCCTGGTCGGTTGCACGCTGTCGGCTTTCATTCCCGCAACAGCGGCGTTGCTTGCGGAGGAGACGGGGGCGTGGGGTATCGGCATAGGGATTGTGCCCTATGCCGTCGGCTTGTGGATTCCCGGGGCGTTGAATGCATTTCTCGTAGAGAACTTCTATCGCAAACGCCTCTTCTTCTGCTCCGCCGCATTGGCTGCCGCGTGTGGGGCAGCCATCGGGACGACGGACTCCGTGGCGGTTGTCGTCCTCCTGCGTCTGCTCCAGGGCATCGGGGCGGGCATCATTTGGCTTTCGCTGGCTACGCTGGTGAACGACCTCACCCTTTCGGCGCACCGCACATGGGCCGATTCGCTCCTGTCGTGGTTCCGGCGGTGCTCGCTTCCCGTCGGCGTGGCTCTCGGACATTGGTTGTCGAGTACGATGCCGCTTCTGATGGCCTGCCTGCTCTCCTTGATTCCTATTGCGTTGGCCTGCCTGTCGCTTGTCTCACTGAACGTGCCGTTCAAGGCACCGATCTGCCAGCGGCGTTTCTCCACCGACCGTTTCTGGTTGTCGCGGGCATTTCCCCTTACCCTGACGATGTGGCCCGTGGCGGCTGTGTGCGGAATGCTAATCGCCGAGATGCTCCCTCCTGTGGGCTATGTCTGCTTGGCAGCCGGTTGTGTGGTCGCGAAGTGGTGCGAACACGTGGCGTTGGCTCATGCCGACGAACGGGCGCAGATCGTCGCCGGCTTGTTGCTGATGGCGGCCGGTATCCTCCTTTATTCCTATGCCGACGGAATACCGTACCATCTTCCCCTGTTCGTTTGTGGTATCGGTATCGGTCTGGTGTCATCGCGCTTCCTCCTGTACTACCTGAAATTGTCCGGCCACTGCCAGCGGGGAACGGCACAGCACACACACATGTTGACGTGGGAGACGGGACTGGCCTTGGGGTGTGTGGCCATTTGCGCGAGGGTACATTTCGGATTCGCGGCTCTCTTGCTGACCGCCTTGTCGCTTGTGCTCTATCTGGGCGTGACGCACGCTTGGTTCGTGAAGCACCGTGACCGCGACTTCAAGTTCCGGGAAATCTGAACCTGTACGCCAGCCTTCGCGAAAAACGTGGGGCAGGGTAGACCGTTTCTGTGGTTTTTATTAATTTTGCGGCAATTACTGAAAAGAGGCATCTTTACAAGATATGACGAAAAGATTTACCGAACGCAGTGAGTTCAGTCTTTCAGCCATCAACAAGGAGGTTCTGAAAGAGTGGGACGCTGTCGATTTGTTCCATAAAAGTGTGACAGAACGTGAGGGATGCCCCTCGTTTGTCTTTTACGAGGGACCTCCTTCGGCAAATGGACATCCAGGTATCCACCATGTTATGGCCCGGACGATAAAAGATGTATTCTGCCGCTACAAGACCATGCAGGGATTCCATGTCCGCCGGAAAGCGGGATGGGACACGCACGGGCTGCCTGTGGAGCTGGGAGTGGAAAAGGAATTGGGCATCACCAAGGACAACATCGGTAAAACCATCTCTGTCGAGGACTACAACGCGAAATGCCGGCAGGACGTCATGATGTACACCCAGGAATGGGCAGACCTCAGTCGCCGGATGGGATATTGGGTGGATATGGAACACCCTTACGTGACGTATGAGAACTCGTACATAGAAACGTTGTGGTGGTTGTTGAAGCAACTTTACCAAAAGGGCTTATTATATAAAGGATATACCATCCAGCCGTATTCGCCGGCCGCAGGGACGGGACTCAGTTCGCACGAGCTGAACCAGCCCGGATGTTACCGCGACGTGAAAGACACGACGGTGACGGCGCAATTCCGGATTGTCGACCCTAAACCAGAGATGGAGGGGTGGGGAACTCCGTTCTTCCTTGCATGGACGACGACTCCTTGGACACTGCCCTCGAACACCGCCCTTTGTGTCGGTCCGCAGATAGACTACGTATGCTTGCGTACCTATAATATCTATACGGGAGCACCGATCAGCGTGGTAATGGCCAAGGCTCTTGTTCCCGCATACTTTGACCCCAAGGGGGAAGAGGCATCTCTCGAAGATTACCAGCCAGGTGAAAAAATCGTTCCCTATCGTGTGGTAGGTGAGTGGAAAGGCACGGAACTGGAAGGGATGCACTATGAACAACTGTTCCCCTATGTCAATCCCGGCGAAGGAGCATTCCGCGTAATCCTCGGCGACTACGTGAGCACGGAAGACGGAACGGGAATTGTCCACATCGCTCCTACGTTTGGTGCGGACGACGCTTTCGTGGCCAAGCAGGCAGGTATTCCCCCCTTGCAGGTAGTGGACAAGAAAGGGCGGCTTTGCCCCATGGTCGACCTGTCCGGACGTTTCTTCCGGATAGAAGACCTCCATCCCGCGTTTGTCAAGGAGCGGGTCAATGTGGAGCTTTATGGAGAATATGCAGGCCGTTTCGTGAAAAATGCATACGACCCACAGTTGACCGACAAGGACGAAACGCTCGACATTTCCCTTTGCATGGATTTGAAACGCCAAGGTCTTGCGTTCAAAATAGAAAAGCATGTGCACAGCTATCCCCACTGTTGGCGCACGGACAAGCCTGTCCTGTATTATCCGCTTGACAGTTGGTTCATAAAGAGTTCGGCATGCAAGGAACGCATGATGGAACTCAACCAAACGATACGCTGGAAACCCGTATCGACCGGTTCGGGACGTTTCGGGAAGTGGTTGGAAAACCTGAACGACTGGAATTTGAGCCGAAGTCGTTATTGGGGCACTCCATTACCCATTTGGCGGAACGACGACGGCGAGGAGATTTGCATCGGAAGCCTTCAAGAACTGTACGACGAGATAGAGAAAAGCGTTGCCGCCGGTTTGATGCCGTCGAATCCGCTGAAAGATAAAGGTTTCGTGCCAGGAGATTATAGTGAGGATAACTACCATAGAATCGACTTGCATCGGCCTTATGTCGATGACATCATACTCGTTTCGCCGACGGGAAAGGCGATGAAGCGCGAGGCAGACCTCATTGACGTATGGTTCGACTCGGGTGCCATGCCGTATGCCCAGATTCACTATCCATTCGAACACAAGGATGAACTTGACGATCGGTCAGTCTTCCCCGCCGACTTCATCGCCGAAGGGGTAGACCAAACACGTGGTTGGTTCTTCACGTTGCATGCCATCGCCACTATGGTGTTCGACAACGTGGCATTCAAGGCCGTTGTCAGCAACGGTCTCGTGCTCGACAAGAATGGAAACAAGATGAGCAAACGCTTGGGAAATGCTGTCGACCCGTTTGCCGCCATCGACCGCTATGGCAGTGACCCCTTGCGTTGGTACATGATGACCAACTCGTCGCCTTGGGACAACTTGAAGTTCAGCGAAGAAGGCGTACAGGAGGTCGCACGTACTTTCTTTGGCAAACTATACCAAACGTATGCGTTCTTGGCCATGTATGCCAACGTAGACGGATTCGACGGGACACAACCAGCCGTTCCGTATGCCGAGCGTCCGGAAATAGACCGGTGGATTGTTTCGGAACTGAATACTCTTGTGAAAGAAGTGACGGCTTGTTATGAAGACTACGAGCCGACCCGTGCCGGGCGTTTGATAGAGACATTTGTGATAGACAACCTATCGAACTGGTTCGTCCGGTTGAGCCGTAAACGCTTCTGGGCGAAAGCGATGGACAACGACAAGTTGAGCGCATACCAAGCCTTGTTCGACAGCTTGCGGGTCGTTTCCCAACTCATGGCACCGCTTGCACCGTTCTACGCAGACCGTCTCTACCGTGACTTGTGCGGTGTCCAGGATGCCTCTCACAGTGTACATCTTTCCCGCTTCCCGGTTTGTGATGAAAGCCTCATTGACAGTGAGCTTGAACAACGCATGGCATTGGCTCAGAAAGTGACATCCATGACCCTTTCCCTGCGCAAGAAAGCACACATCATCGTGCGGCAACCACTGCAATGCCTTGCCATTCCCGCCATCGACACGACGCAGAAAGCGCGGATTGAGTCCGTAAAACAGCTTATCCTTGACGAGGTGAATGTCCGGGAATTGAAGTTTGTTGATACCGGCCTGCTCGAAAAGACGGTCAAGTGCAATTTCCGTGTCATGGGAAAGAAGTTTGGCAAGTTGATGAAGAGTGTTGCTCAGTCGGTGGCTGCCCTGTCGCAAGACGAAATCGCCATATTGGAGAAAGAGGGTCAAGTGACGCTGAATGTCGAAGGCTCTCCCGTTACGGTCGAGCGTACCGATGTAGACATCGTGAGCGAGGACATACCCGGCTGGGTCGTATCCAATGACGGCAATCTCACTGTCGCACTCGACTTGACCATCAACGAGGATCTGAAAGACGAGGGTATGGCTCGCGAAATCGTAAAACGCATCCAGGCCTATCGGAAAGAGAATGGCTTTGATATAACAGACCATATACAAGTCAGGTTGCAGCGCAACCCAGAGGTGGAGCGCGCCTTGTCTGCGTATGGGGATTACGTGTCCGGACAAGTCCTCGCCGACAGCATTGAGCTGGGCGATGACGTTGAGGGCACTCCGTTTGACTTTGAAGGCTTTTCCATAAACGTTGATATCCATAAAAACAATCTTAAATAGCATAAAATACCATGGCAGAGAAAACACGTTACTCGGACGAAGAATTGGATGAGTTCAAGCAACTGATTCTTGAAAAACTGGAACGCGCCAAGCACGACTACGAGCAGATGATGGCCGTGCTGCGGAATAAGGAAGGAAACGACGTAGGTGATACTTCGCCGACGTATAAGGTTTTGGAGGAAGGCTCTGCCACACAGTCGAAAGAAGAAATCACGACAATGGCGGCGCGGCAGCAAAAGTTTATCCAAGGTTTGCAGAGTGCGCTGGTACGTATCGAAAACAAGACATACGGTGTATGCCGTGTGACGGGTAAACTGATTCCGAAAGAACGCCTGCGTGCCGTACCTCATGCGACACTAAGCATTGAGGCCAAGCAGATGAAGAATCGGAAGGATTAATCCGAGCCTGTCAGTACTTGTGAAACGAACTACGGCCGTCAGGCTCGGCATATCGTTTGCCATAATGGCGGGAGTGCTGTTGTGCGACCAACTCATCAAATTATGGGTGAAAACGCACATGTTCCTTTACGAACGCATCCGCGTCACCGACTGGTTCTACATCTACTTTACGGAGAACGAGGGAATGGCTTTTGGGATGGACTTCATCAGCACGCAGATTCTGTCCGTCTTCCGTATCGTGGTCGTCGGAGTGTTCGTCTGGCTTTTGGCCAAGGTAGTGCGTGGGCGCTATCCCATAGGACTTCTTGTCTGTATGTCCCTCATCGTTGCGGGAGCAGCGGGAAACATCTTCGATAACAGCTTCTACGGCTTGGTCTTTGACGAGAGCACACCGCTGGAAGTAGCAAGTGTCGTGCCGATGGGCAGCGGATATGGCCAGTTCTTGACAGGACGTGTGGTCGATATGTTCTATTTCCCGCTGATTGACAGCTATTGGCCAGAGTGGATGCCGTTTGTCGGTGGGGAGCATTTCGTCTTTTTTAGTGCTATCTTCAACTTCGCGGATGCTGCAATCAGTTGTGGTGCGGTGGCGTTGTTGATATTCTACCATAGGTATCTGCAATCATCTTCTAAGAAACGGTGAGATGAAGCACTGGGGCTGGTTGTGGGTGATTATTCTCACGGTTTGTGCGTGCGAGACACGGACACCGGACGGGGTAATCCCCCCAGGAAAGATGGAACGTCTGCTCTACGATTACCATCTTGCCCAATCCATGGCTCGGCAGTTTCCCGACAGCTTGCCCTACCGTTATCGCTTATATGTTCAAACGGTGTTCCGTAAGTATGGGGTCGACCAAGCCCAGTTCGACAGTTCCATGGTGTGGTACACCCGTCACGCCGACCGCCTGTTCGATATTTACGAACGTATTGACAAGCGGATAGTCAAGGAAGTTGGTGCATCTACGGCTGATGAGTCTCGTTCGCGTTACACTTCGCTCTCCTCGCAGGGTGATACTGCCAATATCTGGATTGCCCCGACGTGGTGCTTTCTTACTCCCCATAGTGGCGACAATGTCTTTTCTTTTTCCATACCGGTCGATACGTCGTTCCGTCCAGGCGATCGCTTCATGTGGCATTTCTATGCGAATTGGGTAAGCAAGGCGGGAGAGCGTGCAGCGCAGGCTATGTTGGCCTTGACGTTGGACAATGACTCTGTCATCACGACCTCCCGGTCGGTTAACCGTGATGGAGAGTTGCGCATAGACGCGCCTCGCACCGACTTGCCCTTGAAACGGATTTCTGGCTTCATCTACATAGCCGATACATGGAGTACTACGTTCAAGCTCCTTCGTGTGACTGATATTTCGCTTGTGCGAATGCACGCCCAGAAAGATGTATCCGCAACCGTTCCGGCTTCACAGAGTGATACAATCGCGGCAGAACGCGCCACGCCTGCCCCGGTCGACAGCCTGAAAGGGGAAGAGACGGACTCTACGCGGAAAGCGGTGCGTCCCGGTGTCCGTCATAGCCAAAGTGTCCGTCCACATCGGAAATCTGGTAAATCATGAATACTAAACCGAAACGCATTGCCGCTAATCGGATTCACTTTCCTGACGGCAGGGTACTCGTGAACCATGTCGTCGAACTCGACGGTATGTTCCCGGTTGCTACTTATCCGCTCACGGAAGAGATGGCATTCACGGAGTGGCATGGGGGAGATTTCTATATCGTTCCTTCTTCCTCATCCCGGTCGCGATAGGGAAGTGCAATGTTCGGTGAGGAGGCAGGTAGAGAAGCAAAGAATTTCTCTTTTTGAGTAACAAAACGATAGGCCGGGAAGCAGTATTCTGCTTCCCGGCCTATCGTTATTTATGTCTGTTCCGACGAGGGGGCTATGGAAGTTACCTATCCGCAACGTGAGGAACCGCAGTTCTTGCAGATGAGGCATCCTTCCTGGTAGACGAGTGTTTCTTGACCGCAGTTGGGACATTTTTGTCCCTTGGCGGCTGTGCCGTCGCTGACATATTTTTTCAGTGCGCGGGTGACACCGTTCTTCCATGTATTGATGGTCTTGCTTTCGAGTTGCAGGGAGTCGACGAGCCGGATAACGTGTTCGAGCGGCATCCGGTAGCGGAGCACGCCCGATATGAGCTTGGCGTAGTTCCAGTATTCAGGGTTGAACTTCTCCGAAAGTCCCTCAACCGTAGTCTTGTACCCGCGTTTGTTTTCAAACTGGAAGTCATATCGTTTCGTCCCGTCGGCATTCACTTTCTTGATGATGCGGCCGGAGGTGACGGTCTTGGGGAGCACGATACCTTCTTCGTCGTCCTGCAAACCGGTGAATATCTCATACGGATGCCCGTCGAGCAGTCCTACGAAAGCCACCCATTTCTCCTTGTTGTTCTGGAAGCGCACCACGTCGCATTCGAGTACTTCGGGACGCCGCTCGACGACTGTGGGCGGTTGGCATTCGGGCGGTTGGGGCTTCTCCTCTTTCTTCTTCACGCTAATCATGACACCGGAGCGCGAACCGTCGCGATAGATGGTGCAACCCTTGCATCCCGAACGCCAGGCTTCGATGTAGAGCCGGTTGACGAGTTCTTCGTCGACATCGGCGGGCAGGTTGACCGTGACGCTGATGCTATGGTCCACCCATTTCTGTATGGCTCCCTGCATTTTCACCTTCATGAGCCAGTCGACATCGTTGGCCGTGGCTTTGAAGTAAGGCGAACGTTCAACGAGGTGGTCTATCTCGTCCTGCGTGTAGCGTTTTTTGGTGTCAATACCTTGTGCCTGCATCCAAGTGAGGAACTTGTGGTGGTAGACGATGTACTCCTCGAAAGCATCGCCCGTCTCGTCCACGTAGTCTACGTGTACGGCGGGATCGCCGGGGTTGACCTTGCGACGGCGTTTGTAGACAGGCATGAACACCGGTTCTATGCCCGAGGTAGTCTGCGTCATGAGGCTGGTCGTACCGGTGGGGGCTATGGTGAGGCAGGCGATGTTGCGCCGTCCGAACCGCGCCATGTCAGTGTACAGTTCAGGGTCGGCCTCCATGATGCGTTGGATGAAAGGATTGTCTTTCTCCCGTTCGGTGTCGTAGATTTCGAATGCACCGCGTTCGCGAGCCATCGTGACAGACGAGCGGTAGGCCGCGAGAGCCAACGTCCGCTGCACCTCGACGGCAAAAGACGTAGCCTCCTCCGTGCCGTAGCGCAAGCCCATGGCGGCGAGCATGTCACCCTCGGCCGTGATGCCCACGCCAGTGCGCCGCCCTTGTCCGGTCTTCTTGCGTATTTTCTCCCACAGGTGGTATTCCGTGTGTTTCACCTCGTCGGTCTGCGGGTCGGAGGCTATCTTCTTCTGGATGAGGTCAATCTTTTCGAGTTCGAGGTCGATGATGTCGTCCATGATGCGCTGGGCCAGCTGGACGTGCTGGATGAACAGGTCGAAGTTGAACCGAGCCTGTGGCGTGAACGGCTGCTCCACATAAGAGTAGAGATTGAGAGCCAGGAGCCGGCAACTGTCGTAGGGACAGAGGGGGATTTCGCCGCAGGGGTTGGTCGACACGGTGCGGAAGCCAAGGTCGGCATAGCAGTCGGGGATGCTTTCGCGCTGTATGGTGTCCCAGAAGAGTACGCCCGGTTCTGCCGACTTCCAGGCATTGTGCACGATCTTCCGCCACAAGGCCTGGGCATCGATTTCCTTGCTCACCATAGGGGTGGGGCTGTAGATGGGGAACTGCTGGATGTAGGGGCGTCCCCCGATGGCGGCTTCCATGAACTCGTCGTCGATGCGCACGCTCACGTTGGCTCCCGTTACCTTGCCCTCGGTCATCTTGGCATCGATGAAGGCTTCTGCATCGGGGTGCTTGATGCTTACGGAGAGCATCAACGCGCCACGCCGCCCGTCCTGAGCCACTTCGCGCGTGGAGTTGCTGTAACGTTCCATGAACGGGACGAGGCCTGTCGATGTCAGTGCCGAGTTTTTCACCGGCGAGCCCTTAGGGCGCATCTGCGAGAGGTCGTGCCCCACGCCGCCGCGGCGTTTCATCAGCTGCACCTGCTCCTCGTCTATCTTCATGATGGCTCCGTAGGAGTCGGCATCGCCGTCCAGTCCGATGACGAAGCAGTTCGACAGCGACGCGATTTGCTGGTCGTTGCCGATACCGGTCATGGGGCTTCCTGCCGGGATAATATAGCGGAAATGGTCGAAGAGCTTGAAGAGTTCCTCTGCCGGGACAGGGTTCGGATAGTTCTTTTCGATGCGCGCTATCTCACGGGCCAGCCGCCAGTGCATGTCGGCGGGCGTTTGCTCGTATATGCGCCCGAACGAGTCTTTCATGGCATACTTGTTCACCCATACGCGGGCAGCCAGTTCGTCGCCACCGAAATAGGGGAGGGTCGCTTCGAACGCCTCTTCATACGTGTAAGTCTTCTTTTCCACTGTTTTAGAACTGGTTAAGGATTCTTGTTTATTTCGTAAAGGAAGTTATTCGTGCAGAAGCACTGCAAAACTACACATATCTTTTTAATTATGTTCTATGGCATACGGAAAAGTTTGTCGTTTCGGAAAAGTTTTCCAAATGGTTTGATTATATATTTGATTATTAGTGTATTATAAATTTCGATTGGTGCTGTAAATTTCCCAAAAAGACTTTTCGTGCTTAGTGATACGTACTTAGGAAAGTATATGGATACTTTCCGTAAGAGTGGCGTAAGATTAAGACAGAGGGATGGTATAGGCCGTGCCTGTTGGGGAAGAATTTGGAACATTGCACGCTTTGTATGACCGTGCAAATCGACGACAGGCCACAGCCGTTTTGCGTGTTCGTCATTCTAATGATGCCGGTTGATACCGCCCATAGGGGAAAA
>CAZYHW010000017.1:0-6412 GCA_964647405.1 uncultured Prevotellamassilia sp. | reverse complement strand
GTTGTTACAAATCGGGAACGTGCCCCAAGGGGCACGATTGAGGGGAACTATCGGGACAATGTGTCAGTCGTGCCGCAGGTAGGACAGGAGGTCGGACAAGTCCGTCAGGATGCAGTCGGCGATGTTTCTGTCTGGCTTCTCATCGTTCCATCCTTCCCCCGTCAGCCATGCGGTGGCGCAGCCCACTTCATGGGCGGGGAGGATGTCTTTCTCATAAGAATCACCCACGACAAGCACCTCGTCGGGACGTTTCCCGGTGGCGGCTACACCGAGGCGATAGATGGCGGGGTCGGGCTTGCGCACGCCGACAACCGCCGACTCGATTATGCGGGAGAAACACGTGAAGTTGAAGTCGCGCAAGACAGCACCGATGTTGCCATAAAAATTAGAGACAAGCACCATGTCATAGTAGGGACGTAAGGAAGCAAGGACGTGCCGCGACTCCTCGGTCGTGCGCCGGGCATAGGCGTAACAGTAGTCCGCCACGGCCTTTGCCGCCCGCAGCCGTTCGTCCTCGCCGACCGGCCAGGCAGCCTTGTCGACAAGATGGCGCGTCTCGATGTCCACTTTCTTCTCCAAGACAATCCGGAAGTCGTCCTCGGGCTGGATGATGGGATTTCGGGCGAGTGTCCGCTCGCCATGCACGTAGGCTTCCCTGAAAGCGGCCTCGCTGACGGGTATGCCGACTTCCGTGTATGCCTCCCAAAGCACACGTGCCCAGTGGCGGCCTCGCGTGTCGAGCGTGCCGCCGTAGTCAAAAATGAGTGACTTTATCTTTTCGAATGACATGTCTTTTTCTTACAATTTTGGTTACCAATCTTGACGAGCGAAACGCCGATGACAATCCATACCAGTTCGCGGATGCGGGTGAAAAGACTGGCATAAAGGCCGAACACACTGGGGATGGCCAGCCGGTTGACGATGATGGCCAAGCCTCCCTCGCGCGCGCCGAGCTGCATCGGAAGGAAAAACAGCAGGTTACTGAACAGGGAGGAGAATGCCAGCACGAGGATACTGTCGAAGAAGCTCACGTCGAGCGACATGGCGTTCAGGATGAAGAAATATTCCAGCGCATTGACCACACGCGCCACGTATTCGCACAGTAACGCACCGTAGAAACGACGGCCGCGGCTGTGGAGGTCGGCTATCTGCCGGTCTATCTTGGCAAACGTCTTTGCGTTTTTCCCATAAAAGCGGACAGACCAGCGTTTCAGCAGGGGGATGTGCGTCAGTAGGGAGAACAACTTTACGACCATGCCGTTGCGGTAGCCGATGTAGAAGAAATAGACCAGTATCCCACAGACGACGAAAAATAAAGCGAACAGCACCCACAGCGCAGCATCGACATGATGAATGCAGATGAAGAGGACGACGGACGAAGCCCAGAGGCAAATGTGGGAAAGGATGTGCATCATGGAGTAGAGTACGACCGACGACGTGGCACGGCTTGTCCCGATGGATGGGGTCAGTTCCAAAACCCGGTAAGGGCCTCCCCCGGCACCGAACGGAGTCGTGTAGCTGAACGCAAAGCCCGACACGGTCAGTTTGTAGGCTCTGGCAAACGACAAGCGCCGCCTCCCGTACACTCCGTTGTTCACGATGAGTTGGAAAGCCAAGGCATTAAACGCATAGACGACGGCCCAAATGCCCACTATCGCCGGGAACCACGCACCGGCTCGCTTGAGCTTCGCGACCAGTTCGGGGTAATCGACATCGAACGTGTAGACCATCACCACGATGGCCACGATGCCAAAGGCCAGGAAACAATTACGCAGTCTTGGGCTCATATCTGTCAATATGGGCGGTGAGGCGGCGGCACAGGCTTTCGTGCTGTGTACGCATATAGAAGTAAACGATGCTCAAAATCGTTATCTCGAACACGAAATAGAGCCAGGGAAGACCGGCGAGCAGAACAATATAAAGTACGATTGCCCGGGTATTGAACGTCAAGATGTTGGCATATTTCATCAGTGGTAGGCTCCCGCGGCGGAAGTCGTCGCGAAGGGATTGCGGGATGGCATTCCCGAAATGCTCCCGCACGAGGGCATAAAATTTCTGGAAAGCAGGGCTTTGCCGTTCCTGTGCACGCGTATAGCTCCCATAGAAGAAAAGGTAAAGTTTGTGGAACCAGGATTCACGCCAAGTGAGAGCCTTGAAATCATCCCGTATCTTGCGGGAAGAGTCGAGCTCACTGCCCGAACTGCCTTTCAGGAAGAAAAGATGGATGTTCCGGTAGTAATCTGCAAGCTGGCACTGCGAGGCATGGCAGACAACGCCCGACAGGAAAGCAAGCAGCCAAATATAAACGCCCCATTCAGGAGTCAGACGGAGACATATTGCGAAGTAAATGGTGAAGAACCATACATCGCCCGCGAAGCCGTCGAGCACACGTCCGAGGAGGGTCTTTTTTCCCGTCATGCGCGCCATTTGTCCGTCCGCACTGTCGTAAAGATTCGCCCAAGCCAACAAAACAATCCCGATTACCGTGTGTGTCATGTCGGGAAAGTAGAACATGATTCCCGCCAATACGCCCAGAATGATGGACAGTATGGTGACGACATTGGGATGGATATCAAAGTGGTTGAAGAACCGTGCCCATATCAACCCTAATGGGCGTGTGAAGTATATGTCAATCCACTCCTCGGTGTCACTTGACTTGAAAGTGGATTCTAACGTAGTCCTTGTCTGTGTCATGCTTGTTCTGGTTGTGCTTGATATCCCCGGCAAGTTTGCTGGCGATGGCCGCAGCAGCCCGGTCGCGGCAGCAGGAGAAACTGGGCCAGTCGTTGAAGTCGATGATACGGAACGAGCCGTCCGGGGCAACGATGCAATCGCCCCCGTAAACCGGGAGATGGAGCAGGCGCGCCGTCTGTTCCGCAGCCGAAGTGAATGCGGCATGGTCGAAAGGGTACTGGTGGGGCGCACCGTTGATACGTTCCAAACCGAACTTGCTGAAACTTTTATCAACGGTGGGATAATAGAACTCAAAGAAGTTTGTCCCTTCCACACCATAGAACTTGATGATGTCGCCCGCCACATGCTCACTTACGACAGCCTCCTCGATACCACGCCTTTGGAAAAGGCGTAAAGCGTGGTACAGTTCGTCCCGTCCGGCCACGTAAATAACATCGTCACTGGACTGTGCGCATTCATCGCTACGCTTCAACCAACAAGGATAAACGACATCGGGGAGTGTGTCAGTTCGGATAACCCAACTGCGTGGTATCGGGATGCCCGCATCGGCCATACGGCGCACCAGGACACTGCGACGGGCATGGCGGACACCCTCTGGGGGATTGAGTATGGGCAAGTCGATTTGCTCCAAATAGCGGAATGCCTTTGCGCTCCGTGCCATGCTGAATACGGCTACCGCACCGGCTGCATGCCCCGGCATGAATTCATCTTCCGGAATCAGCAACACGCGGAATCCCATGCTTTCAAGCTGTCGGGCTACGCCGAGCAGGATGGCCGCGTCCCGTTCCACGGAATTCGGGGAGTAACGCTGTGCCCGCATCACGCCGATTACTCGTTCATTCTGCATGAGCCAGGAATTTTTCTGCTTTTTCAATATCTCCTACATGGTCGACATCAAGAATCCGGGAGAACGCATAAGCGCGCAGGGGAATACCCTTGGCCACCAGACGGCGTTGGAAGTTGCGCATCCGTTGTACGCCTTGCTCCACACACTCGTCGAGGATACTGAGCACATCCGGATGCAGACAGTAGATGCCTCCGGAAACGTAGCGGCAGCCTGCCGGTTCGTCGAAAAAGCCGGTGATGTTCATCTCCGGGTCTGTCCCGACATAGAGAGGCTTCTCATCGTCCACGAAGTCGGTCACTGCCATGAACCCCTCGGCTTCTGAATGGCGGAAAAGGTCGAGATAATGACTGAACTCGTCTTCCCGGAACACGGTGTCCACCGTTGTCAGACAGAAAGGGCTTTCCCGTAGATACGGGGACAGGGCATGAAAACTGTGGAGCGAACTTGGCGTGGTCTGGACGACGATTCGCAGACGCTCGCCCCACTCCTGTTCTTGCAAATCCCTTAAATGCCGTTCTACTTCGGGTCGGAGCGTATTCACCACGACAACGACTTCTTCGGCCTCGTTCTTGGCAAATATGCGGAGCAGGCGGTCAATCATCGGCTCGCCTTGGAGGCGCACCAGCGGCTTGGGTACGGCGATGCCCTCCTGGTTCAAGCGAGAGCCCTCGCCGGCTGCTATAATGGCAAACTTCATTCCGGATTCTCTTGACTGCGTTTCTTACGTTCGGCTACGTCGCGGCGTTCCCCACTCGTCTGTTTCTGTAAGGGATTGATGCGTGCGGCTTCATCGAAACGGCGTGCGCGCCAGATGTCGATGGCTGTGTAGACGGCTTGTCGGAACGAATCGGGAGCGGCGATGCCTTTCCCGGCCAAGTCATAGGCCGTCCCATGGTCGGGCGACGTGCGCACCAACGGCAGACCGGCGGTGAAATTTACGCCGTCGTCCATGGAGAGCGTCTTGAAAGGAATTAAACCTTGGTCGTGGTACATGGCAAGGACTCCATCGAAGTGACGGAACATACCCGCACCGAAGAAGCCGTCTGCCGCATAGGGACCGAAACAGTGAATACCTCCTTCGTTGGCACTTTGGATAGCAGGCCGGATGATTTCCTCCTCTTCCGTTCCCAATAAGCCGTCGTCCCCGGCATGCGGGTTGAGTGCCAGTACCGCTATTCGGGGAATGGAGATGCGGAAGTCGATGTGGAGGGAATGGTGGAACAGTTTCAGTTTCTCTTCAATCAGTTCGCGGGTGAGATGGGCGGGCACTTCGCTCAACGGGAGGTGAGTTGTGGCCAACGCCACACGAACCTGGCTGTTCGCCAACACCATCAGGGCTTTCGCGCCTTCTCCCACACGGTTCTCAAAGTATTCCGTATGGCCTGCAAAGCGGAATTCTTCATTCTGGATACTTTTCTTGTTGATGGGGGCGGTGACAAGAACATCGATTAAGCCTGCCTTGTAGTCCTCCACGGCTCGTTCGAGAGCGACAAAGGCCGCCTGGCCGCTTTCGGGGCTGGCTTGCCCGAATTCCACCTTGATTTCATCGGTGATGCACTCAACCATGTTCAAGCGTCCCTCCACTGCTTCGGAGGCGCTCCGCACCGTATTGAATGTTATAGGAAGGTCTATCGCTTTTCGGTGGAATGAGGCTGCCTTGGGAGAGCCGTAGATGATCGGGGTGCAGAATTCAAACATCCCCTCATCGGAAAAGGCTTTGAAAATCACCTCGTAGCCGATGCCGTTGATATCTCCGTGTGGAATGCCCACCCTTACTTTATGTTTTTCCATACTTGCTCTATGATGTTGAAGGCTTTTCTAATTCGTTTGTCCGGTTTCTTGTTTTGCGGCTGTCGAGAGGAGGCCGCAGGCTGCGTAGATGTCCTCCCCGCGCGAGGCACGTATGGTTGTGAAAATGCCATGCCGGGTCAAAGTGTCGCGCATTCGGAGCATGGACTCCTCTGATGCCTTACGCAAAGGGCTGTCGGGGATGTCGTGGAAACGTATAAGGTTGACGCGGCACTCCAATCCGCGCAACAGGCGCAGGAGGGCGGAGGCATGTTCACGGGAATCATTGATACCGTCGAACATGATGTATTCGAATGACAGCCGGCGTTGACGTGCGCCTTGGGCAGGCCGTGCCGCCGAGCGTCGGCAAAAATCGTACTCCCGGAGAATCCGCAAGGTCTTCTCTATGGGGAAGGCTCGTTCGGCGGGCATCAGTTCCGCGCGCTGGCCGGGGAAGGGAGAATGGAGGCTGATGGCCAGATGGCAACTGCTTTCCTCGACGAAGCGTTTCACGCCTGGCGTGATTCCGACGGTGGACACCGTGATGCGTCTCGGACTCCACGCATAGCCCCAGTTGGCTGTCAACACGCGCAGGCTGGCCAAAACCGGTTCGATGTTGTCGAAAGGTTCACCCTGTCCCATGAAGACGACGTTGGTCAGCTTGTCGCGTTCCGGGAGGGAGTGTATCTGGTTCAGGATGTCCGTCACGTCCAATTGCCCTGCGAACCCTTGTCGACCGGTCATGCAGAAAGCACAATGCATCTTGCATCCCACTTGCGATGAGAGGCACAGCGTAGCCCGTTCCCCGTCGGGGATGAAAACGCTCTCGACATAGCCACCCGTGTGCGTGCGGAACAGGTATTTAATTGTGCCGTCGGACGAACGCATGGCCTTGACAGGTTCGCTGCCGCCTACTTCGTATTTTTCGGCCAGACGGGCACGGGCAACCTTGGGCAAGTCTGTCATCTCCTCAATCGTCCGGACGTGCCGCGAATAGAGCCACCGGGCCATTTGGCCGGCGGAATAGCTTGGCAGTCCGACCTCCCGGGCTACGGCGAGCAGTTCCGACGGGTCTTTCCCCAG
>CAZYHW010000016.1:7909-26698 GCA_964647405.1 uncultured Prevotellamassilia sp. | reverse complement strand
ATCCCCTACTTTTTAATCCCGCATTCGGTGTGACATTCACGTTACATTAAACGCGGGCTTCCCCATCCGTCACATTAAATATTAAATGTGTCGCCACGCGACGGCGACTGGAACGGAACAAGTCGGCGACCTGTTCGAACGGGGACACCGACAGGAAAAACTAACCGGCGACTTGTCCGTTAAAAAAGAAGTGGAGGTTTTGCCGCTTTTGCGAAAAAGTCGTAATTTTGCCGCCGTCACGAGTTTATTGAATAATGGACGACTATTACGCGGAAACGACAAGGCGAGCGGCGTGAGGATGGGCAACGGCACTCCTCACGGCGCGATTAACCGTGAAAGGAGACACAGCCCATGCGAACCTATTGGAACATCACACACACACTGCGCACGATTGAAAACTGGGAACCCAACTGCTGGACCCAAGTGACTTGCCCCACGCAAGACGACGAACGTTTCCTGTTCGACGAACTCAAAATCCCGACTTACTTCCTCGACGACATCCGAGACAAGGACGAGCGCTCCCGTTATGAGTATGACGAGGGGTGGGTGCTGATTATCCTGCGCATCCCCTACGTCAAGGAAGTCCGCTCGCATACCCCGCACACGACGATTCCCCTGGGCATCGTCCTCAACAAGGATGTCTGCGTGACCGTCTGCAATTTCGAGACGAACATGATGATAGACTTCGTGTCCTATCAGCAGAAGCGTAACCAGGGATTCACCGACTCGGTCGACCTCGTGTTCCGCCTGTTCCTCTCGTCGGCTGTCTGGTACTTGAAACGGCTGAAACAGATTTCTATCCTCATCGACGACGCCAAGCGTAATCTTGACAAGAAAATCGACAACCAGGACCTGATTGGCCTGTCGCGCCTCCAGGACAGCCTGACCTACTTCATCACGTCCATCCGGGGCAACGAGACACTCCTGTCAAAGCTCAAATTCAAACTGCCCGTCGACGCGCTCGACGCGGACTTGATTGAGGATGTCAACATCGAGATGAGCCAGGCACGCGAGACGACGAACATCTACACGCAAATCCTTGATTCGACGATGGAGACCTACGCCAGCATCATCAACAACAACATGAGCGGGGTCATGAAGCGGATGACGTCGTTGTCGATCATACTGATGGTGCCGACGCTTATCGCGAGCTGGTTCGGCATGAACCTGATAAGCGGCATGGAAAGCAAGTGGTGGGGATTCCCCGTCGTGATGGCGTTTTCCGTCATACTGAGCGGTCTGGTTTCTGTCCTGTTTAGGCGAAAAACTTGGCTTTGAGTGCTATTCATCGCAAAAAGTAGGTGCTACTTTTGGCTATCCCGCAGAAATTTTCTTCATTTGTAGTCCATAAACACCGAACGATAGAAAAAACGTATGTCAGAAGAAGTAAGGACGGAGCACGACGTACAGGCTCCTGAAAAGGAAGAAAAGGTGGAGAACACTGCGCCCAACGGCATTGAGCCTGAAACAGGGACGGACGTGCAGGCTGATGCCGACACGGAGTCCCCGGTCGAGGAAGCCGGTCAGCCGGACGTGGAGACCCCATCTCCCGCCGAGGAAGCCGTGCAGCCGGAAGCAGGTTCGGAATCCCCGGCAGAGGAGGCCGTGCAGGCTGATGCCGATTCTGCCCAGCCGGAAGAAACTCCGACTAACGGCGGGACGGACACAGAAACGGTCGAGCCTGAAAAACCGAAGCAAGCACCGTCTTACCGGTCAAAGGCCGAAGTAATCGCGCGGTTGGAGACCGTGGTTGAAAAAGGGGAAGATATAGAACGCGGCGAGCTGGAAAATCTGAAGCAAGCCTATTACAAGTTGCGTAATGCCGAAGTGGCAGCTGCCCGCGAGGCTTTCCTTGCAGACGGTGGGGCGGAAGAGACATTCACTCCCCCTGCCGACACGGACGAGGAGCGTTTCAAAAGCCTCATGACCACCGTCAAGGAACGCCGGGCGCAGTTGCTGGCCGAACAGGAACGCGAGAAACAGTCAAACATGGAGCGCAAGCTGGCCATCATCGAGCGAATCAAGGAGATGGCTGCTACTCCCGACAGTGCCGACAAGGCTTATAACGAATTCAAACAGCTCCAAGCGGAATGGAAAGAGTTGAAGAACGTTCCGTCGGAGCAGGCTTCGGAACTCTGGAAGAACTACCAGCACAACGTGGAGCAGTTCTATGACCAACTGCGGCTGAACCATGAATTCCGTGCCTACGACTTCAAGAAAAACTTAGAGATTAAGACCCGTCTCTGTGAGGCCGCGGAAAAACTGGCCGACGTGGACGATGTGGTGTCCGCCTTCCACCAATTGCAGAAACTGCACCAGGAGTTCCGTGAAACCGGTCCCGTGGCCAAGGAACTGCGCGAAGAAATATGGGCTCGCTTCAAGGCGGCTTCGACCGTCGTGAACAAACGTCACCAAGCCCACTTCGAACGGCTCAAAGCCCAGGAAGAAGAAAACCTCGTCAAGAAGACGCAACTCTGCGAGCAAGTGGAACAACTCATCGCCGGAAAATTGCAGACGGCTTCCGATTGGGATAAAACCACCAAGCAGATTCTGGAATTGCAGACGCAGTGGCGCGGAATCGGGTTTACACCGAAGAAGGAAAATGCCCGTATATTCGAGCGTTTCCGGACGGCTTGCGATCAGTTCTTCCATGCCAAGTCCGAGCACTTCAAGCATTTGCGTGAAACCTACTCGGCTAACTTGGCAGCCAAGACGGCGTTGTGCGAAAAGGCCGAGGCCATGAAGGACAACACGGACTGGCAGGCGACAACCAGTCGCTTCATCCAGTTGCAGAAAGACTGGAAAGCCATCGGCCCGGTGTCCCACAAGGCATCCGTGGTCGTCTGGAAGCGGTTCAGCGAGGCGTGCAACTATTTCTTTGAGAAGAAGGCGGCGGCCACGTCGAGCCAACGCGAGGAAGAGATGGCCAACCTCGAACAGAAGCGCACGGTCATCGACAAGCTGAAAGCCATGCTCGACGCGCCGGACAGTGCTTCGCGCGAAGAGGTGCGCGCCTTGATGGACGAGTGGGGGACGATAGGCCATGTCCCGTTCCGTCAGAAGGACAAGATATACAAGGAATACCGCGAGATCGTCGACAAGTTGTTCGACCTGCTCCACATGAACGCAGGCCGCAGGCAGGTGGAGAAATTCCGTCGCAACGTGGGCGACAAGGAAGGCGACGCATTGACACACGAACGCAACCGCTTGTTCAGTTCATACGAGGCGAAGAAAGCGGAAATACAGACTTACGAGAACAACCTGACGTTCCTTAACGCCAAGTCCAAGTCCGGGAACTCGCTTGTCGACGGAATCAACAAAAAGATTGAGCGTCTGAAAAACGAATTGGAGGTTCTCCGTCAGAAGATAGAGGCCGTCGATTCCCAAATGGAGGCCGAGGATTCCAAGGAAGCCTGATACTTCTTCCATTAATCCATTTTCATACGGCATCCCGCGTACTGACATGACGCGGGATGCCGTCTTTTTTCCTGCCTCGCCATCTTTACGGTGTAGGATGTCGATTGCATATTCCCGCATGGGCGGCGCATGATTGCCTGTAAAGTCGGCCTGATTCTGTTTCGGCTGTGCGGAGATGCCATTGGCTGACCGGCTCTTCCTGTCAGCCGGTTCGTTTTTCCTATCAGCCGACTTGTCTTTCCTGTCAGCCGGATTGTTTCCTCTTGTCGGCGGATGGATTTGCCCGGAGTGCTTGGATGTTTCTCGGGTTCTGTCGCCGTCGTTCCTGTGTCCGTCCGGCGATGCGTCTGGTCTTTGCCTGTATTTCCTGTGAGCAATAGAAATCCCCCGCTGCGGCCTTGTGACGGGGACGGGCGGGGGATGGATAAGTGAGGAAAGTGTATCTGTGGAAACTATTTCCTTGCCTTGTAGATGAGGAACGCCACGACGAAGATGACCAAGCCGATGAGGATGTAGCCAATCTCGTGACTGTATTCCGTGGCCAGTTCATAGACATCCTCTGTCGTCTTCACATTTGTCGTTTTGTAGATAAAGACTCCGATGAGAGCCAGCACAATGTTCCAGCATCCCGCTCCGAGCGTCGTGTAGAGCAGGAAAGGCCCCATCTTCATGCGGGCCAGTCCGGCGGGCAGGGAGATAAGCTGGCGGATGCCCGGGACAAGGCGGCCGACGAACGTGGATACCGCGCCGTGTTGGTTGAAGTATTCTTCGGCATGGCGCACTTTCTCCTCGTCGAGCAGGCACATGTGGCCAATCCGGCTGTTGGCAAAGCGGTAAATAATGGGGCGTCCCAGCCACCGCGCAAGATAATAGTTGACCAGTGCGCCAAGGTCTGCGCCGACAGTGGCAAAGACAACGACAAGGAAGACGTGCATTCCTTCGTCGCCCATGGCTTTCCATGCGGCAGGAGGAACGATTACTTCCGACGGGAACGGGATGAACGAACTCTCGACCATCATGAAGAACGTAACTACCCAATAGTCCAGATGGTTGAGAATCCAAACGAACAGTTCGGCTGTGTTCATAAATCAGTATGCTTAAAAAAACGTAGATAGGGTTAAATCCGGCGCAAAGATAGTGAGAGCCACCCGGAGAGCCAAATGATTTTCCCTTATTCCGTATCCGGGAGTTTCTGTGTTGCCCACGTTTATTTCAATCCGTCAGGCCGTTCGGCGTGGTCGGCTGCTTCTGATGTGCAAGGCAGCTTGCCCGGTCGCTTCTTGTCTTGTAGGTTCTCCATGATTTGCCAGTATTGAAAAGAAACATTAATTTTGCGTGCGAAAGAACTATGTGTGATTTTACCAAAAACACCATGACATTTACAGAATTGTGCCGGCCTATTTTCAGGCGTGCCATCACCGATTACCATTCGACGGACAATGTTGATTCCCCGCTTTCCAATCCTTACGCGGTGGGGACGATAGAAGCTCTGCTATACCAGAAATGTTGGATAGATACCGTCCAGTGGCATCTGGAAGACCTTATCCGCGACCCGGATATCGACCCTGCGGAAGCCCTCACCCTGAAACGGCGCATCGACAAGAGCAACCAAGACCGCACGGACATCGTTGAGCAAATCGACAGCTATTTCCTTGAAACCTATAAGGATGTCAAGCCGCTCCCCGAGGCCACGCTGAACACCGAAACGCCGGCTTGGGCGGTGGACAGGCTGAGTATTCTTGCCCTGAAAGTCTATCACATGTGCGAGCAGACGGATCGTGCCGATGCCACGGCCGAACATCGTGACCTATGCCGCCGCAAGCTCGCTGTCCTGCTCGAACAGCAAGTCGACTTGTCGACCGCGCTTGACCAACTCCTTGCCGACATCGCCGCCGGTCGCAAGTACATGAAAGTGTATCGGCAGATGAAGATGTATAACGACCCGTCGACCAATCCAGTCCTTTACGGAGCGGGCAAGTAGTGCCCGACGATTTTCCGCATCCCGACATGCCGGCCATCCCGCACAGGTCCATCCGCCATTTGCTCGTCGTTCGTTTTTCCGCGTTGGGCGATGTGGCAATGACTGTCCCGGTGGTCGACACGTTGGCTCGCCGTTACCCCACGTTGAAAGTGACGGTGCTTTCGCGCCCGACGGCTGCCCCCCTTTTCGCCTATATGCCCGCCAATGTCGCGTTCCGTGGCGTTGACCTCGAGTCCGACTACGTGGGGATTGAAGGCCTGAGGCGGATGTTCGACGAGCTTACTGCCAGTGGCGTGGATGCCTTGGCCGATTTCCACGGTGTGCTCCGCACGCACTACCTTCGGCTTTTGTTCCGCCTGTCGGGCTTCCCGACGGCCGTGATACGCAAGGGACGTTTCGCCAAGCGGAGGCTGGTGCGTCATGTCCCGAATGCTTTCGTGCAGTTGCCCACCTCGGTCGAACGCTACTGCCGCGTGCTGGCACGGCTCGGCTTCCCGGTCACTCCCGACTTCCGTTCGCTTTTCCCAAAAGGGCAGGAGCCGCCGTTGCCGCCGGGATGCGGCGTACCGGAAAAGGCATCTCGCGAAACGTGGATAGGGATAGCCCCTTTCTCTGCCCATCGCGGGAAGACCTATCCGCCCGACATGATGGAGGAGGTCGTCGGTAAGTTGTCTGCGTTCTACCCCGACGCGCGCCTGTTCGTCTTTTCCGGCGATGCGGAAGCCTCCCCGTGGCGCGAGAAGTGGGAGGCGCGTTTCCCAAAACTCCTTTTCACCTCCGGCCGACTGGGCGGATTAGGCGGCGAACTGGCTCTGATGTCACGCCTCGACGTAATGGTGTCGATGGATTCCGCCAACATGCACCTGGCTTCCCTGGTGGCCGTCCCCGTTGTCTCCATCTGGGGAGCCACTCACCCTTTCCTGGGATTCCTCGGCTACGGGCAGGACACGAAGTATGCCGTCCAGGTCGACCTCTTGTGCCGTCCCTGCTCCGTGTTCGGCGGCCGCCCTTGCCGTCGCGGCGATTATGCCTGCCTGACGCTCATCCCGCCCGATTCCGTCGTCAGTCGCGTGGTCGAACTGCTGCAATCGCTCTGACTTGTTCCCCTCTCACGATACCTTTATCCCTATGCTACGCAACATATTAGTTATCCGTTTCCGCCGCGTCGGCGATTCCGTCCTTGCCACGGCCTTGTGCCGCAGCTTGAAGGAGAGTTTCCCGGAAGCGAAAGTCCACTTCATCCTCAACGCAGGCATCGCGCCGCTCTATGACGGCCATCCCGACATCGACAAGGTGATTCCCTTCTCCGAGACGGAGCTCCACGGCTGCGCCTATCTGCGAAAGGTGTGGCAGGTCGTCCACGAGACGCATTACGATGCCATCCTCGACATGCGTTCCACCCCCAAGACACTCCCTTTCGCCTTGTTCTCGCTGCGGACACCCTACCGCATCGGGCGGCGTAAGTCTTACAACGCCTGGGTGCACAACTACCGCCTCGACAATCCCCCGGGAGCCGACCGGGTAGGGACGAACCTGAACCTCATGACCCCGCTGGCACGCGAGGGTCGGCTGGTGATGAATCCGAATTTCCGGCTCGTCGTGACGGATGCCGAGCGGGCGGCGTTCCGTAGCCGTCTGGAACAGGCAGGTGTCGACTTCACCCGTCCGGTCGTGCTGTGTGCCGTCACGGCTCGCCTGGCTCACAAGGTGTGGCCCTACGACCGCATGGCTCGCGTGCTCCGTCGGCTCGTCGACCAGTATGGGGCGCAGCTCGTTTTCAACTATTCGGGCGATGCCGAAGCCGCCGCCGCACGCGAGGTGTGCGACCTGGTGGATGCCCCGGGCAATGTGAAACTCGATGTGCAGGCGCACGGCTTGCGCGAGCTGTGCGCGTTGACCGCCAACGCCGACCTCTTCTTTGGCAATGAGGGCGGGCCGCGCCACATCGCCCAGGCATTGGGCGTGCCCTCGCTTGCGCTCTTCCCGCCCGGTGTGCCGAAGTGGTTCTGGCTGCCCGGCGCGTGCGACAGTCAGCGCGGCCTTTCGCCCGATGACTACCTCGCGCCGGAGCAGCAGGAAGGTCTTGGCTATGCCGAGCGTTTCAACCTCATCCCCGAGGCCGACGTGTGGACACAGCTGGCCGACATGATGGAGCGTTACGCCGCCAAGCCATGAGGCCGCTGCAACTCGTCACCCTTTCCGGCGGACTGGGCAACCAGATGTTCCAATATGCCTTTCTTCTCCACCTGCGCCGTCGCGGTGCGCGGGTGTTTCCTTATTTTGGTAAGCTACGCCGTTATGCCGAACATAACGGTTACGAACTCGGGCGCGTTTTCGGCATCGCCCTCTCGCCGGCCGAGCAGCGGCTCGACGCTGTTTCTTCCATCCCGCTGGCCGGAGAGGTCGTGCGCCATATACTTTTCCCCTTCAAATACAGGGAGCGGGGACTGTCGGACTATGGAGCCAATGCCGCGTCTCTGCGGAAGCGGAACGCCGCGACGCGCTTCACGGGTTACTGGCAGAGCGAGCGTTTCTTTGCCGACGTGGCCGACGAGGTGCGTCGCCTCTATCGCTTCGACGAGAGCCGCCTCAACCGGCAGAGCCTCCGTTTGGCGGAAACGCTGCGCGGCACGGAGGACAGCGTGTCGCTCCATGTGCGCCGTGGCGACTACATCCGGGCCGACGGGACACCGACCGACTTATCCGCAGCCGTCGACCCGGACTATTACGACCGGGCATTGGAACGCTTGGCTTCCCTGACAGGGCGCGGGCTACGGGTGTGGGTATTCTCGGACGATGCCGACTGGTGCCGCCGTCGCTTTCCCGCGCATTTCTCTGTCGTCGACTGGAACAGCGGTCTCGACAGTTGGCAGGACATGTGCCTCATGTCCCTGTGCCGTCACCATGTCGTGGCCAACAGCTCGTTCAGCTGGTGGGGCGCATGGCTGGACAGCCGTCCCGGAAGCTGCGTTGTCGCGCCCCGGCAGTGGCTCAGGGGCAGCGAATCGCCGGACATAGCCCCCCCCACATGGATAAGATTATGACGCTGATAATGAACGCAAAACGCCGCAAACGACTTTATCTGCTGGCCTGCCTGACCGAGCGGCCACTACCACCGCCCGCCACCGAGCCTGTCGATGTCGTCATTCCCGTCGTAGCCAAGGACCTCCCCGTGCTGCCCCTCTGTGTGGAGGGAATCCGCAACTGCCTGAACCATCCCGTCGGTACGATTAACGTCGTGGCTTCGCCCGAGGCTGCCATCACCGACTTTTGCCGCCGGCAGGGACTCACGTTCGTCGATGAGCGGACGGTGCTCGGCTATGGCCCCGCCGACATCGGCTATCGCCCCGGAGGCACCGACCGAAGCGGATGGATTTTCCAGCAGTTGCTCAAATTGTCGGGCACGGTGGGCAACCATGAACACTATCTCGTCATCGATGCCGACCACATCCTGTTGCGGCCCCACACGTTCCTGACCGCCTGCGGCCGGACGGTGTTCTACGGCAGCCGGGAGTGCCACGCTCCTTACTATGCGGCGGTGACGCGGCTCACGGGGAGCACGCAGGTCGACAGGCTCTCTTATGTCAGCCACAAAATGCTGTTCAGCCGCACCCGCCTCGACACCCTGAAAGAGCAGATAGAAGTCCGCCTGGGCGAACGGTGGGACCGTGCCATCCTCGGCAGTCTCCCGCCGGACGAACCGTCGGGCTTTTCGGAGTATGAGCTTTATGGGCTCACTTATCCCGCCGACAGGAAACTCGTGCGCCCCTGGCGTAACAAGTCGTTACGCTACAATGAGTTGGCGGACTACGACACGCTGCGCCGCCGGTGGGGACGGCGTTACCGCGCAGTCACTTTCCCCGAATGGATGAACCGCTGATTTTCGTCATCCCGGCCTGACCGAAAACGGTCGGCCAAGGAATCATCCCCTCCCCAGCCACTGCTTCCATCAAGTCGCCGGTTCGTTTCAACAAGTCGCCGGATAGGCGGAACAAGTCGGCGACTAAGCGGAACGGGTCGCCGACCTGACAAAGCGAGTAGTATGGCGTGGCCGACGCTTGCCCCTCCCGATGATTTGCCAGCATAAGACGGGAAAGGCAAGTCCCTTTTCGTGGAAAAGCAGGACGGCGAAAAGGCGGAATGTTTGCGTTTTTAGTGTAAATTTGCCCCTAAACCCATAAAACCAAAAGTATGAAAAACAAACTGCTTGGCCTGTTGGCCTTTTTCCTCCTTGCGGGCGTGGCGAATGCCGCGGACTCCACCCGGACGGCATACGTGCCGACCGAGGAGAACCTCGCTTCGCGCAAAGCCTTCTCCGACAGCCGTTTCGGCATCTTCCTCCATTGGGGAATTTACAGCCTGTTCGGGCAGGGCGAATGGTACATGCACAATGCCAACCTCGACTATCGTGAGTATGCCAAGGCTGCGGGGGCGTTCTATCCGGCGGCCTTCGATGCCGACGAGTGGGTCAAGGCCATCAAGGATGCCGGGGCGGGCTACGTCTGCTTCACCACGCGCCACCACGACAGCTTCTCGATGTTCCACACCGGGCAGTCGGACTTCAACATCGTCGATGCCACGCCTTTCGGGCGCGACGTGCTGAAAGAGCTGGCCGATGCCTGCCAACGCCACGGCATTCGCCTCCACCTTTATTACTCCCACCTCGACTGGTCGCGCCCGGAGTATCCGCTGGGACGCACGGGGCGTGGGACGCACCGGCCTACGGGCATGACGGACTGGCCGGCCTATTACGCTTTCATGAACGCCCAGCTGACCGAGCTCCTCACCCAGTACGGCCCCATCGGAGCCATTTGGTTCGATGGCGTATGGGACCACGACCAGGATGCCACCCCCTTCGACTGGCAGCTTGACGAACAATATGCCCTCATCCACCGTTTGCAGCCGGCCTGCCTCATAGGCAACAACCACCACGAAGAGCCCCGCCCGGGCGAGGACATCCAAATCTTCGAGCGCGACCTGCCGGGCGAAAACAAGGCCGGACTTTCCGGACAGGCCATCAGCCGCCTGCCGCTGGAAACCTGCGAAACGATGAACGGCATGTGGGGCTACAAGATAACCGACCAGAACTACAAGTCGGCCGACGTGTTGGTTGACTACCTTGTCCGTGCGGCGGGAAAAGGGGCGAACCTCCTGCTGAACATAGGCCCGCAGCCCGACGGACACCTGCCGCAGACGGCTCTCGACCGGCTGCAAGCACTGGGTGAGTGGATGCGCACCTACGGAACGACCATACGCGCCACCGAGGCGGGCGACATCCCCGTGCAGGAGTGGGGAGCCACGACGCGGCGCGGCGACACGCTCTTCGTCCATGTGCTGGAAGCACAGGAATCCCCGCTTCTCCTCCCGCTGAACGTCAAGGTGAAGCGGGCAGTGGAGTTCACCAGCCGCAAGCCCGTGGACTTCGAGCGTTGCAAGGCGGGCATCATCCTCGACCTCACCGGGGTGAAGCCCGACCCTGACTATGTGATTGAACTCATCACCCAATGACCATGCGGAAACGTACTTTGGAAATCTGCGTCGGCGACTGGGACAGCTTCCTGGCCGCACGGGCAGGCGGTGCCGACCGGGTGGAACTCTGTTCCGGCCTGGGGGAGGGCGGGGTCACGCCGTCCATCGGACTGATACGCGCGGCCTGTCGTGCAGGTGGCGTGAAAGTGCATGTGCTCATACGTCCCCGTGGCGGCGACTTCCTCTATACGGACGAGGAGGCCGCCTTCATGGAGGACGACGTGCGCCGGGCCGTCGACGCGGGAGCCGACGGGGTGGTCGTGGGCAGCCTCACGGCGGACGGGGACATCGACACGGGGCAACTGGGTCGCTGGATAGAAGCGGCGCAGGGGCGGAGCGTCACGTTCCACCGCGCTTTCGACCTATGCCGCGACCCGGAAAAAGCCTTGGAAACCCTTATCGACTGCGGTTGCGACCGTCTGCTCACCTCGGGACAGGCGGCGACGGCTGCCGACGGCCTCCCGCTGTTGTCCCGGCTGGTGACGCTGGCCGCCGGGAGGCTCGCGGTCATGCCGGGATGCGGGGTGAAAGCCTCCAATGCCGCGCGTATCCTGTCCGAAAGCGGGGCGGACGAACTGCATGCCTCGGCACGCCGGACGGTCGCCAGCCTCATGAGATACAGGCAGCCGGGCGTGTCGATGGGTCTGCCGACGGATGAATATGCCCGGGCGGTGACTTCGGTCGATGAGGTACGTGCCATCCGCCAAGTCATGGACAGCCTTGCCTGAACGGCTTTTGGCCGGATTGCCCGGCTTTTCGCCTCCGACCACGAGGCTTTCCCACTTCGCCTAATGCCTTAAACGAATCCGCGCTGCGGGAACTGTAAATGCAAGTTCCCGCAGCGCGGAATTTTTGTGCTTGTTTGAAATCCAATGGTTCGCCGCCTGGTTATCCTGGCTCGCCATGTGGGTGTGGCTTATCGGTATGGCGTCACGACTTTCCGGCGGCTACATAATGATTTAACCAGTTGGCATAGAAGCGTCGTGCTGCTTCGCCCCACGAGTAGACGACCCCTTGCTCCGGATTGTCGTCGCGATAGTAGTGGCGGGGCATCCGGATGGGCAGTCCCTTTGCCTGGTCGCGCCGCCACTCCCCTTCGAGCGTGAGAGGCTCGTATTCGAGGTGTCCGACATCGTAGACGGTACGCCCCTCGTCGTCCACCGCCACACCGAGCCCCGACTCGGCTGATGTGGCTACGACCCGCAAACCGCCAGTCGTAGGGAAGTCGCTTTGGCGTACCTCGGTGTGCCGGCTGTGAGGCATGGCAAAGGGCGAGGTGAGCCCCTCGAAGAGCGGTTCAGCCGGATTGAGGATGTCTTGCGGGAATATGCCGAACATCTTCTCCGGGAGGGAATGTTTCTGTATGCCGTACCGGTGGTAAAGGGCGGCTTGCGCTCCCCAGCAGACGTAGAGCGTCGACCGGACATGGCGGACGGCCCAGTCCATGATGTGGCAGAGCTGCGGCCAGTAGCGCACCTGTTCGAACGGAAGATGCTCCACGGGGGCTCCCGTGACGATGAGCCCGTCGGCACCGGCTTCTTCGAAAACGTCGATGTCGGTATAGAAACGGTCCATGTGGGCTTGTGGCGTCGTCTTATAGCGTTGCCCGCGTATCTTCACCGGAACGAGGTCGACCCATGCAGTGGCCGTGCAGAACATTCGGGCGAAGTCGAGCTCCGTCCGCTCTTTCTGGGGCATCAGGTTGAGCAACAGCACGCGGAGCGGGCGCACACCTTGCGGCGCGGCGGCATGTGAGGGAGTTCCCTCGGCGAAAAGCACGTCGGCGGCGGGAAGCCCGTGTGGCAGTATCAGGGGCATGGCGTTTCTCTCCTTACCAAATATCCACGCGCTCGCTTTCCGGCACGAAGAGAGGGTCTTGTGCCGTGATACCGAAAGCCGTGTACCACTCGTCAATGTGCGGCAGAGCACCGTTGACGCGCCAGCGGCCTATCGAGTGGGGGTCGCTCTTGGTGTAAACACGTATTTGCTCGTCGCGAATGTTGCCCGCCCATACGTTGGCATAGGAGATGAAGAAGCGTTGTTCGGGAGTGAACCCGTCGTCCACGCCGTCATCTTTCCCTTGGGTGGCGTTCTTGAAAGCCTGGTACGCCACTTTGAGCCCTCCGTGGTCGGCCAGGTTCTCGCCGAGCGTCAACTCACCGTTTGCTTGCAGTCCCGGCAGTACGGTGATGCCGCTGAAAAAGTCGGCCATCACCTTGGCTTTGTCCTTGAAGCGTTCTGCATCCTCGGATGTCCACCAGTCGCGCAAGTTGCCGTCTTTGTCGAACTGTCGTCCCTGGTCGTCGAAGCCGTGGGTCATCTCGTGGCCGATGACAACGCCGATGGCTCCGTAGTTCATGGCGTCGTCGGCGCGCGAGTCAAAGAAGGGTGGTTGCAGGATGCCCGCCGGGAAACATATCTCGTTGGTCGTGGGGTTGTAGTAGGCATTGACCGTCTGCGGGGTCATGGCCCATTCGTCGCGGTCGACGGGTTTGTTCACTTTCTTCTCTATGAGGTAATCCAACTCGAACGACGCAGCGCGGCAGAGGTTGGTCCAATAGGAGGCGGTGTCGACAACCAGCGCGGAGTAGTCGCGCCATGTGTCGGGATAGCCCACCTTGACGTGGAACGTGGCGAGTTTCTCGTGGGCTTTCTGCTTTGTCTCGTCGCTCATCCAGTCCTGCGCATCGATACGTTGGCCGAGTGCCGTTTGCAGGTTGCCCACCAGTTTGAGCATCCGCTCCTTTGACGAGGCCGGGAAGTATTTGGCAACATACAACCGCCCCACGGCTTCACCCAGGACGCGTTCAACGCTGGCCACGGCGCGTTTCCATGCGGGGCTCTCCTCTTGCCGTCCGCTCAGTGTGCGTCCGTAAAAGTCGAAAGCGGTTTTGCGGAACTCGTCGTCGAGAGAACTTGCCGCCGCATCGAGGAGTTTGAACGCGGCATAGGCTTTCAGGTCGTCGAGTGAGCTTTCCTGCCAGAGCTTCCCGGCGGCCTTGATCGGTTCGGGCTGGCTCACGCTGACTGACTCGAAGTGAGGGAAACCCAATGTGGCGAATAGTGTTTCCCAATCGGTTTCTGCGTAGTCTTCGAGCAGTTGGGCATAGGTCATCTTGTGATAGTTGGCTTCCGGGTCACGTTGCTGCGTGGCACTGTACGACGGCTGCGCGATGGTAGTCTCCATGCGGAGCACCGTGGCGGCTTTCTGCGCGGCTTCATCGCTGTTTTCGCCCGTCAGCTCAAAGAGCCGCTGGATATAATTCAGGTACGCGTTCCGTATGGAGAGCGTGGTGCTGTCACTGTCGACGTAGTAGTCACGCTGACCAAGCGACAGACCGCCTTGTGACACGTAGACAAGGTTCATGCGGCTGTCTTTCAGGTCTGCGTCAACCCAAATATCTACCATCAAGGGAACGCCTTGGCGTGCCAAACGGACGGTTGTGCGGAACAGGTCGGCTTTCGATTGTGCCGTGGCGATGGCTTCGTAGTCGCGACGCACGGGCTGCCAACCCTCATCGTTCCGACGTACGCTGTCCATGGCGAGGTTGTAGAGGTCGCCTATCTTCTGTTCGAGCGAACCGGGAGCATTGGTTTGCCGGGCGATGTCTTCGATGAGGCTGCGGAGCTGTTTGCGGTTGTTCTCGGCCAAATCGTCCATCGCTCCGTACCGGGAGTATTCAGCCGTGAGCGGGTGGGCGGTGTTCCATCCCCCGTTGGCATATTCAAAAAAGTCAGTACCCGGTTTGGCTTCGGGATTCATGTAGGCCTTGTCCACTCCCGTTTGGGCGATTGCGCCAGTGGCGAAGAGTGCGGCCAGTGGTAGGATTTGTTTGATGTGCATGGTAGAATCTCCTATATCGTATTATATATGTCTGATAGTGTGAGAGTCTTCACAAAGGGTCAGATCTGTGCCTTGAAAGCGTCGAGCTCTTCTCCGGCACGCTCCCATTCGTCCATGGCCACGTCGAGCTGCTGTTTGAGTTCGGCGTAACGGATGGGCAGGTCGGCGGTGGCATTGTCGGGTGTCCCCAGCTGTTGCTCGATGGTGGCGATGTCGTTTTCAAGGAGGGCTATGCGCGCTTCCGTGTCGGCCAAGGCTTTTTCCAACTTGCGCAACTTGCGTTGCTGTTCCTTCCGTTGTTCGTAGTCTTGTTTCCCTGCCGTGGCGGCTGGGCTGCTCGCCGGGTCGGCTTTCCGCCTTTCGTCGGAGGGCGCAGGGCGGCCGAGTTGGTCGAGCGACTGGATTTGCCGTGTCCGGAGGTAGTCATAGATGCCGCCGATATGCTCGCGCACAAGACCGCCGCCGAATTCGTAGACTTTTGTGACCAGACCGTCGAGGAAGTCCCTGTCGTGGCTCACGATGATGACCGTGCCGTCGAACTCACGTATGGCATTTTTCAACACGTCCTTGGTGCGCATGTCGAGGTGGTTGGTCGGCTCGTCGAGGATGAGGAAGTTGACCGGTTCGAGGAGCAGCTTGATCATGGCGAGTCGGCTGCGTTCGCCGCCTGACAGCACCTGTACTTTTTTCTCGGATGCCTCGCCGCCGAACATGAACGCCCCGAGGATGTCGCGTATCTTCAACCGGACATCTCCCGTCGCCACCCGGTCGATGGTGTCGAACACGGTGAGTTCGCCGTCGAGCAGCTGGGCTTGGTTTTGTGCGTAATAGCCGATTTGTGCGTTGTGTCCCACCCGCAGTTTCCCCTCGAAGGGAATCTGCCCCATGATGCACTTCACAAGGGTGGACTTGCCTTCGCCGTTTTTCCCGACGAAAGCCACCTTTTCTCCGCGACGTATGGTGAGCGTCACGTCGTGGAAGACGCAGTGTGCGCCGTAGTCCTTGCGCAGTTCCTCGCAGATGAGCGGGAAGTCGCCCGAACGCAGGCAGGGTGGGAATTTCAGCCGCAGCGATGACGTATCCACTTCGTCTATCTCGATGGGGACGATTTTTTCCAGCTGCTTGATGCGGCTCTGCACCTGCGACGCTTTCGTCGGTTTGTAGCGGAAGCGTTCGATGAAGTCCTTGATGTCGGCTATTTCCTTCTGCTGGTTTTCGTAGGCACGGATTTGCTGTTCGCGCCTTTCGGCACGCAGGTGAACGTAGTCGTCATATCTCACGCGGTAGTCCGTGATGCGGCCGCAGGATATCTCGATGGTGCGGTTGGTCACGTTGTTGATGAAAGCGCGGTCGTGGCTGACGAGAACCACAGCCCCCGAACTGCGGGCCAGGAACTGTTCGAGCCATCCGATAGAGTCGATGTCGAGGTGGTTGGTCGGTTCGTCGAGGAGCAGTACGTCGGGTTTCCGGAGCAGAATCTTGGCCAGCTCGATGCGCATCCGCCATCCGCCGGAGAACTCGCTTGTCGGTCGGTTGAGGTCGGCCTGCGTGAATCCCAGTCCCGTGAGTGTCCGCTCCATCTCGGCCCGGTAGTTCGTCCCGCCCATCGTCTGGAATTGTTCGCTCAGCTGGGCCAGCCGTCCGGCCAGTGCCATGTAGTCCGCGCTGTCGTAGTCTGTGCGTCCTGCCAGCTCGTCACTGATGCGCGTCATGTCGTCCTGCACCGCCCGGATGTGGTCGAAGGCGCGTTCCGTCTCCTCGGCCACGGTGCGCTCGTCGCTGATGACCATCACCTGGGGCAGGTAGCCGACGGTGATGCCTTTCTGCATGGCCACCGTTCCGCGTGTGGGCGATTGTTGTCCGGCAAGGATTTTCAGCAGGGTCGATTTTCCCGCTCCGTTCTTCCCGACGAGGGCGATGCGGTCTTTTTTGTTGATGACAAAGCTCACATCGCTGAACAGGGGGCGGGAGCTGAATTCTACGGCAAGTCCTTCGATGGAAATCAAGTTCGTTGTTCTTTGTGTGTCAGACGGACGGCTTTTGTTCAAAAGCCGTGCAAATTTCGCCTTTTTTTACCAGCGGGGCAATAAGTACCGCCGCTTTTTTGCCTCCCTGCCGGTTCTGTCTGGAATGCGGGGGCGACAGCCTATGCGAGAAGCAAAATCGGCATATTGACTGTATGAATCAAATGCTTGCGTATGCTTTTGTAAGTTATGGTTTAGCTTATGGCTATTTCTGTCTTAATATCAGACGGATAAATAATACTATCTGCCTTACGGATAGGGGAGGAAAACATCATGAAACGGGCAGTCGGGCCGCTTGTATGGCGGTCGGTCGTTATGGGGACGCTGGAAGCGGGCAACAATGCAGCACGCGGTTTCGCCGCTTGTCAGTGGCGGGGATTCCTGTCAGTATTGACCGTGTAATCTATCCGGCTGACCGTTCCGCCTATCAGCCGGATAGGTGAAACGGTCAGCCGGTTCGTTTCCGCAGATGACGGACTTGGAAAGACGGGAAGCTCGCCGTGCACAGTCCTCCGGCTTTGCTCATGACGTTGGCGGCCATGTGCTGACGGTATCTCGCTGTGCGGCAAAGGTTTCCGCAGTCGCTGCGTCACTATTCAAACGTGATGACGACGCGCCTGTTATAGGAATAGGGGCTGAGCAGGTCGACACCGCCGCCCGCCACGATACGGATGGATTCCGCGTCTACACCCATCTTCACCAATGCGTCGGCCACGGACTGTGCCCGCCTTTGGCTGATTTCGAGGTTTGCTTCCGGCGAGCCGCTCCGCGTGTCGGCATATCCTGTCAGGACGATGCCCAGACCGTTCTCCTTGGCATATTCGGCTATGGCTTTGAGGTTTACCATCTCTTTGCCGGAGGAAAACTCCACCGAGCCGAGGTCGAAGAAGACGGACAGTTGGGCGAAAGCCGTGGCCGGCACCGTGCGGGCGGAGTCGCCGGTTACGCTTTCCCCGTCGGCAGGGAGGGCTGCGGTGTCCGCCGCGCCGTCAGCGGGCGTGCCGTCCTGTCGCTCTTCGAGCAGGGCGGCAAGGCGCATGTTCTCCTGCTGTTGTTCTTCGAGCGACATTTCGAGCGCGTCGAGCTGTTCGCGGTCCATCGCAAGGAGTGCGTCGATGTTGGGCGACTTGTCCCATCCTTTCTTCTTGCCTAACGCATAGGTCACGCCGACGGAGAGGGAGAGCGTCTTGTCCCAGTGGCGCATACGGAACGCTTTCGGGTTCATCTGTTGTTGACTGCCGTCGAACTCGCCGGGGACGAACATGGCCGACACGTCGGCGAACACCGACAGGCCGTGGCCGACCCGCCACGTGTTCTGCACGCCCAGGTTGTACGTCACGTTATTGTTGTTCGCCGAAAAGTTACGGGCGAAGCCGATACCGACGTGCGGGATGAAATTCCATACCCTTCGCTCGTTGTAGCCGTAGAGCAGGTTGGAAAGGTTGAAGAGGACATCCTCGTGGATGCTCATGTAGTGGTTCTTCTCGGTGACGTTGCGCCACGTGGGAGCTTTCCCCCACAGCCCGTCGAACTGCGTGCGGAGCCCGATGCCGGGCGTGAACCATTTGCCCAGCGTGAGTTCAAAACCGAAAGTGTTCCGCTCTTTCCGGAACGGGTTGCCGGGGATGGCACTTTCCTCTTGGGACGAATAGAAGGCGTTGTTCGTCACGCCGGCCGACACGAACCAGTTGCTCCAAAAGGAACGTGTCGAAACGCTATGCTTCGCGCCGGGCACCTCTACCCCGAAATCGTCTACGTAAACCTCCTGTGCCGCTGCCCCGAGGCTAAGTCCCGCGCCGCACAGGAGTATGGCTAATGCTTTCATGGCTTCTGAAAACGTGAAATTGCGTACAGATATCTATTATATGGGCAAAAATACGAAGTATTCTTGAATTTCAGACCACTAAGTCGGCATAAAGCCATGGGCGGGAGCAGGGGCGTGCGTGCCGTCGTCCGCTTTCGCGCCGTAGTCGTGCTTGTCCCGCCGGGGCAGG
>CAZYHW010000016.1:5749-7809 GCA_964647405.1 uncultured Prevotellamassilia sp. | reverse complement strand
GGGGCAGGTCGCCGGATGGGCAAAACAAGTCGCCGACCTGTTCATCCTGTCCGGCTGACCGTTTTTCCTGTCAGCCGACCCGTCTCCATGCTCTCGCCGCAGGCCCTTCCGTTTGGGCGTGCCACAGGTCGCGTCGGGGCGGTCGTGATGGGCGGAACGGTCACCCTCATTGCGGAATAGCGGCTCGGAAACCCCGGGGAAGCATCACGTCTAAACGGATGACTATCAGGTATGTCGTTAAAAAGATAAGTGTAAACGAGTACTGCTAATTGTAAATTGATTATCTTTGCACGGTTTTTAGAATAAACCATTTATAAACATCAGAAAGTTAAATGCTTTCATGTTGATTCGATTATGGGTATATTACAAGACAGACTATCGGCGTACACTCTGCCCCAGCAATATATGGAACAGGGAATATATCCCTATTTCAGGGAGATAGAGGGCAAGCAGGGTACGGAAGTGGACATGGAGGGACATCACGTGCTGATGTTCGGCTCGAATGCTTATACGGGGCTCACGGGGGATGAGCGTGTCATAGAAGCAGGCGTTCGGGCCATGCGCAAATACGGTTCGGGTTGCGCAGGCTCGCGTTTTCTGAACGGGACGCTTGACCTGCACGTGCAGCTCGAAAAGGAATTGGCGGAATTTGTCGGTAAGGACGAGGCTCTGTGTTTCTCCACGGGCTTCACGGTCAATTCGGGTGTCATAGCCTGTCTGACCGGACGCGACGACTACATCATTTGTGACGACCGCGACCATGCCTCCATCATCGACGGACGGCGCTTGTCGTTCTCCACCAGCTTGAAATACAAGCACAACGACATGGAGGACTTGGAGCGTCAGTTGCAAAAGTGCGACCCTGCCTCCGTGAAGCTGATTGTCGTGGACGGCGTGTTCTCGATGGAAGGCGATCTGGCCAACCTGCCGGAAATCATCCGCCTTAAAAACAAATACAACGCCACCGTCATGGTGGACGAGGCACACGGCTTGGGCGTGTTCGGTAAGAACGGGCGTGGCGTGTGCGACTACTTCGGCCTGACGGACGAAGTGGACATCATCATGGGCACGTTCAGCAAATCGCTCGCCTCGATAGGAGGGTTCGTCGCTGCGGACAAGTCCATCATCAACTGGCTCCGCCATAACGCACGTACCTATATATTCAGTGCATCGAACACCCCGGCTGCCACGGCGGCTGCCATGGAAGCCCTCCACATCATTCAGCAGGAGCCCGAACGCATCCAAGCCCTCTGGGACGTGACCAATTATGCCTTGGACTGCTTCCGCAAGAACGGTTTCGAGATAGGCGACACGCAATCGCCCATCATACCGCTGTACGTGAGGGACACGGAAAAGACCTTCATGGTGACGAAGATGGCCTTCGAGGAAGGCGTGTTCATCAATCCGGTCATTCCGCCGGCATGTGCGCCGCAGGACACGTTGGTTCGCTTTGCCCTCATGGCCACCCATACCAAGGAACAGGTGGACTTGGCTGTGGAGCGGCTGGTCAAGGTGTTCCGGAAATTGGAGATACTCAAATAAAAACACGCTCGTCCCTGTTCGGGAGAACGTACAGTTACGGAAGAGGGACATTCTGCGTCCTTGTCCCGCCGAAGAGCAAGACAGGCGAACCAGTGGGCGACGCAGTGGTTGAAGAAAGAAGGCGTACAGTTCCTGACGGGGCTGTACGCCTTGTGTTTCTTCGCTCTGATATATTCTGTCGCATTTATTTGCCGTAATACAAAGGAAAGTGTAACTTCGCACAGTATGAAGAGTTTACGTTTTTATCCTATATGCCTGTTGCTCTCGGCGGCGGTTTTCTTCTCATGTCAGGAAAGTTTTGACGAGCGTTGTGCACGGGAAGCCCGTGAATATACGGAAAAGCGCTGCCCGCAGGAACAGGGGGACGGCTGTGCGTTGGACAGCATGACATACGACATGGCGACACGCACTTATCGCTATTTCTATACGCTTTATGATGTGCTCGACGATGAGAGAATGCGGCAGCAAATCGTCGAGCGTAAAAGTGAATTGCATGAGGAGCTGCTCCGGGCACTCCG
>CAZYHW010000016.1:0-5649 GCA_964647405.1 uncultured Prevotellamassilia sp. | reverse complement strand
ACGAAAAAGGATTATGGCGAGTAATAACTTGCTTACACATAATTCTTTGAATACTTCAAGGCAAGTTTAACAGGAAATCCGTTACGCGCGACCGACCTGCGGATTTCCTGCGTATCCTTTCGTCCTTGACGATATGCCCCTTTCTACGCAGGAAGGGGAGGAAGATTATTCTTCCCCGGCTTATGAATGAAAGAGTAACCTTTCTTGGCGTACCAATCCCAGTCATAGTCGTTCTGATGCACGGATTACAATGACCAGGTTCGCTTGAAGCCTTGTCTATAAGGCAAAAGAAAACCCATAGTCGGGAATCCGGCTATGGGTTTATGCTTGAATTCGGAACGGGTGTCAGGCCTCTTCCGGCTTCATGTTCGTGTAAACAGTCTGAACGTCGTCAAATTCTTCCAAACGCTCTACCATTTTGTCGATGGTGGCGCGCTGTTCGGGCGTGACGTCTTTCAGGTCGTTCGGTACGTAGGTGAACTCTCCGCCGACATCCTCAAAGCCTTTTTCTTCAAGGTGTTTCTGAATCAAGGCATAGCTTTTGGGGTCGCCGTAAATAGTGACAGTCCCTTCCTCCTCGTCGAAATCGTATTCGTCCTCGACGTTGTAGTCTATCAAATCGAGGATGAGTTCCTCCATGTCAAGGTCACTGGGCTTTTTGAAAGTGAAGAGGCACTTGTGGTCAAAGAGGAAAGCGAGCGAACCCATCGTTCCGAGGTTTCCGCCGAACTTGTTGAATACAGACCTTACGTCGCCGACGGTGCGGGTAGGGTTGTCCGTCAACGTGTCGACGAAAATGGCAATGCCGTGTGGGCCATATCCTTCATACGTCATGCTCTTGTAGTCGCTCTGGTCCTTGCCCATTGCGTTCTTGATAGCCCGTTCGATGTTGTCCTTGGGCATGTTCTCGCGTTTGCACGTGGCAATGATGGAGCGGAGTGTCGGGTTGTTTTCCGGTTCCGGGCCTCCGGCCTTGACGGCAATAGCGATTTGTTTCCCCAGTTTCGTGAACGTCTTGGCCATGTGCCCCCAGCGTTTCAGCTTGGCTGCTTTCCTATATTCAAATGCTCTTCCCATTGGTTTAAGCTGTATTTTATGTGATTTTGTTCCGTAGTTAGTAATATCCGGCCGGCTTACCGGAGTTTCGCGCCGAGTTTGTTTTCCAAGTTCCGGACGATGTTGTGCATCGTCTTGTCTATTTGTTTGTCGGTCAAGGTCTTGTTTTCATCTTGAAGGACGAAGTTGACCGCGTAGCTCTTTTTCCCTTCTTCGAGATTCTTCCCCTCGTAGACATCGAATAGTTCCACTTTTTTGAGGAGCTTCTTTTCGGTGTCGAGAGCCACTTTCTCTATTTCCGCGAACTCTATGCGTTTGTCGATGAGCAGGGCCAGGTCGCGGCTCACGGCTGGGTATTTCGCCACCTCGGCGAACGTGATGTGCGAGTGCTTGGCCAGTTTTGCCAGGCGCGTCCAATTGATGTCGGCATAGTAGACTGGTCGGTTCAGGTCGAAGATTGAAAGAACCTTGCGGCTGACGATGCCCAATTCAAAGAGGAGATGCCCGTCACGGTCACTGGCTGTCAGCGAGCTGGAATAGATGTCGTTCGTACCGGTTTGCAGTACGAGACTCTTCATGTTGATGCCTGCTCGTTGCAGTACGTTAGTTACGTATGCTTTCAGTTCATAGATGCTGCTCTCCTCGTCGGCATGAGCCCACGAACCCTCCACACGTTTTCCCGTGAGCCATAAGCCGAGGTGATAGTCCTCGGAATAGCCGGAAAGGATTCGGTCGCTCGTTTTCTGCTCAGCCTGGAAACGATAACAGTTACCGAACTCGAAGAAACGCAGGTTGCTGATTTTCCTGTTGGAGTTATGTCGGATGCATTCCAAACCGCCGAACAGTAAGGTCTGTCGCATCACGTTGAGATCCGAACTAAGCGGATTCATCAACCTGACGAGCCGTTCGGACGGGAATCCGGCGAGGCCGTCATAGTATGAGGCTTTCGTCAGTGAGTTGTTAAGGATTTCGTTGAACCCGCAGCCGATGAGCTGTTCGGCTACCGTATTCTCCAATTGGTTGGAACGGTCGGTGTCGTTCTTAATCGCCAGGCAGGATTTGACGGAAGTCGGTATTTCCACATTATTATACCCGTATATGCGGAGGATTTCCTCCACTACGTCGCACGGACGCTTTACGTCGACGCGGTAGGGGGGGACTTCGAGTGTCAGACCGGTTTCTGTCTCATTGGTAATCCTCATTTCGAGGCTCGTGACAATCTCCTTGACCGTTTCGTGGGGCAGACTGGCTCCAACGAGGTCGTTCACGTATTTATAGTCAAGGTTGACGACAAACGGAGCGGCCTCCTTGTAACCCACTTCCACTATATCCATCGATATTTTCGCCCCGGCAAGTTCTTTGGCCATGAGTGCCGCTTCTTTCAGGGCGTAAATCTGGATATTCGGGTCGATGCCCCGCTCGAAGCGGAAGCTGGCATCGGTGTTCAGTCCGTGATGGCGGGCACTCTTGCGTATCCATGTGGGATGGAAATAGGCACTTTCGAGTACCACATTGGTTGTCGTCTCATACGTGCCCGACCCCTTGCCTCCGAAGATGCCGGCTATGCCCATCGGCTCGGCGACGTTGCAGATGGCCAAGTCTTGCGGTCCCAACTTGTGCTCCACGCCGTCAAGTGTGACGAACGGCGTGCCTTCGGGGAGGGTTTTGACGATAATCTGGCCGCCTTTTATCATGTCTGCGTCAAAGCAGTGGAGAGGCTGGCCATAGGCGAACATGATGTAGTTCGTTATGTCTACGATGTTGTTGATGGGACGAACGCCGACCGTGCGCAGCTTCGTCTGCAACCATTCCGGACTTTCCGTCACGTGGCAGCCGGTCAGGCTGACAATGCAGTAATGGGGGCATGCTTCGGCGTTTTCTATTTCCACCTTGATGGGGAGTTCGTTGTTATCTACGGCGAAGCTGTCCACGTCGGGGCGGTGCAGGTGGGTGGGATGGCCGTTGCGTTTGAGCCAGGCGTACAGGTCGCGTGCCACGCCGTAGTGCGAACATGCGTCGGCGCGGTTCGGCGTGATGTCAATCTCGATGACATAGTCGCTTTCGACGTGATAGTACTCCTTTGCAGGCATTCCCGTCGGCGTGTCAGCCGGAAGGACGATTATGCCGTCGTGGCTCGTGCCGACACCTATCTCATCCTCGGCGCAAATCATCCCGTAGCTTTCCACCCCGCGGAGTTTCGATTTCTTGATGGTGAAGCATTGGTCTCCGTCGTACAGTTTCGTGCCTATCGTGGCGACGATTACTTTCTGCCCAGCGGCCACGTTGGGTGCACCGCAGACGATTTGTTGCGGCGTACCGTCGCCGAGGTCGACCGTGCACACGTGCATGTGGTCCGAGTCGGGATGGGGGGCGCACGTCAGTACTTCGCCGACCACCAAGCCCTCCAAACCGCCTTTCACGGACTGGACTTCTTCCACACCGCCGACTTCCAGTCCGATGGAGGTCAGCGCACTGGCGATTTCATCGACAGACAGGTCGAAATCGACGTACTCTTTTAACCAGTTAAAGGATATATTCATGACGGAGTTCGCTTTTTTCCAATAAACGCTGCAAAAGTAGCTTTTTTCCAGTTAACCGCAAAGGGGCGGGGAGTGCCTCCTTTACATTTTGTCCAGAAGATGCCACACGGCGAGAACGTGGCAGACCGTCCCGCCAAGTACGAAAAGGTGGAAGACGGAGTGCATATAACGAACCCGACGGATGGAATAGAACGCCGCCCCGACGACAAAGCACACTCCCTCGGCGACAATCCAGCCCACCACGACGGCCGGGACGGCGGCAAGGAGTTCCTTGAACGCGACCAATATGGACAGTCCCATCGAGAGGAAGCAGACTGTTTCGAGGTGGCTGTGCACTTCCATCTGTCGGAAACTGACCAGCGTGATGACGGCGGCGCATACCCACACAAAGGCGAAAAGTCCCGTTCCCCAGGCTCCGTGTCCGTAGAGGCCGATGAGTGTGAGGGGCGAATAGCTGCCGGCGATGTGCCAGCCGATTGCGGCGTGGTCCAACTGCCGCAGCCGGGGACGCCAGGTGCTGTGATGGCGCAGGCTGTGGTAGAGGGTGGACGTGAGATAGGACGACAACATGCCCGCAAGATAGAGCCAGACACCCAGGATGGCATGGCCGTTACCACTGGCATAGGCATCGCGGAGCAGTACCCAGCCCGCAATTACGCCAAAAGCCAATCCGCAGCCGTGCGAAATGGCATTGACGCGTTCTTCTCCTTTGGTGAAGAAAAGGCCTGTCTTGTGCCGTTTCATCGGATGCCGGTCAGTTTGTGCGTTTGCAGCGACAAACGCCATTGGGGGTATTTGAGGCAGAGGGCTATGGCTTCGTCTCTCAGTCGTTTGTCGGTTTCGGGATTTCCGGTGTCGCAAGGTTGCAGGAAGCGGTGCCCGGCCTCGATGTGCGCATAGGCGGCAAGGTCTTGCCCGCGGTATACCACTTTCAGCTCGTCGCACCGTGTCAGCTTCGTCCTGGCTCCCGCGGCCATGCCGTCCTTGGGCGAGAGTGTCACCCAGTCCGTTCCTTCGGGCGGCTCGTGTGTCCCGTTGGTCTCGATGGCTACGAATTTTCCCAGCCGGTGCAGTCCTTCGATGAGGGCGGCATCGGCCGAGAGCGTGGGCTCGCCCCCGGTCAGCACGACATGGCTTGCCGGACACCGGGCGGCCTCGTCGAGAAGGCTGTCGAGGCTCCGCCACGTGAAGGGGCGGTGGTCGGTGTCGCAAAACGTACAAGCCAGGTTACACCCCGAGAAGCGGATGAAAAAGCTCGCTTTCCCGACATGGAAGCCTTCGCCTTGAAGCGAATAGAACGTCTCGTTGATGCGGTACATCCTGCTCAGAGGGCTGCCTGTTCGTACCCCTCTTTGACGTAGACGGCCACGTTGCCGTCGCTTTCCTGGAATCGCACTTTATAGCAGCGGGGTACTTGCTCGCATATCCAGCGTGCCAGATTTTCGGCCGTCGGGTTGAAATCCACCACGTCGTTCACATAAGTATGGTCGAGCTTTCCGGCCACGATGTCCTTGACTTTCTTGAAATCGACCACCATCCCGTCCTCGTTCAGTCGCTCGGCGCAGCAATAGACCGTGACGACGGCATTGTGCCCGTGCAGTTGGTGGCAACGTGTGTCGTAGCTTGTAGTAAGATGGTGCGCCATAGCGATTTCCATCCGTTTAGATACGTAATACATAAGCCGCTGAATAACTTTGCCTGTCGTTTCTGGTGACAAAGGTAATCAATTTATGATGTCTGCCGGTGGTGCGTTCCTGATTTCGTCCGGATGCCTGCACACCGGATGCCGCGTGCTTTCATCGCAGGGGCGGGCAGGCACAACGGAAACGCAACATTCCCAACGAAAGTTCCGTCCTTCGTCGTGGAATGGTTGTGATAAAAATGTGGGGATGTGGGAGTGGGCGCTGAGGGATTCGAACCCCCGACCCTCTGCTTGTAAGGCAGACGCTCTGAACCAGCTGAGCTAAGCGCCCGGAGCTTGTCCGGTATCGTCTTGCGGGGAGTGGGCGCTGAGGGATTCGAACCCCCGACCCTCTGCTTGTAAGGCAGACGC
>CAZYHW010000015.1:0-27210 GCA_964647405.1 uncultured Prevotellamassilia sp. | reverse complement strand
CCGGGAAAAGGAAAGAAATCGCGGAAACGTGGGAAGAGCGGCACGCCGCTCCCGAGGCGTGACACGCGCCTCCCATACACAACCGAGGGGCAGCCGACTACATCACCTGCCCGCCCGACTTCAACATCTCCTCCGTCGACCGCGGAGGTTTTTTTGTGGCCTTGATGGTCAGCGTCGCGCTCTTGGCGGAACGTTCCAGCGTTTCGTAACGTTCCACGCGCCCCCAGAAACGCGAGAAGGGGTCGCTGCCCTGTACGCCCCGGCGGAGAACGGCCTCGAACTTGCACGACGGCACTTCGAACTCGCCCTCACGTTCGGGCACAAGGACATATCCCACCCAGTCGACGGCGTAGTACACCTTGTTCTGGACACGGACGCGCCGCTGGACGTGCCGAACCGACACCTCGCGCACCCGGCAGCCCTTGACCTTGGGCGCTTCGAACTTCCCGACGCTCTGCACGGGATAAGCGGAATACAACCGGAAGACCACCATGCAGCTGTCGCCCAGCGTGACTTCGGAACTGCGGCACTCCGCACGGACGAAGAAGTCGTCCGTATCCTTGTCGGCCGCCCACGCCGCCGCTCCCGACAGGACGAGCAGCAGGAGAGAGAACATGATTCGCTTCATACGCATCCACTTCATAGGTTTTCACACTCTTCGAGCCAGGCCGCGGCCGACGCGTCGCTCGGCATGCGCCAGTCGCCGCGCGGACTCAGCGAACAACTGCCCACCTTGGGGCCGTCGGGGAGGCAACTGCGCTTGAATTGCTGGCTGAAAAAGCGACGGAAAAAGGTTTTCAGCCAACTCTTCACGGTTTCGTCGTCATATTTCCCCCTGAACGCGCAGCAGGCGAGGTAGAAAATCTTGGCGGGACGGAAACCGTAGCGCAGGAAATAGTAGAGGAAGAAGTCGTGCAGCTCGTAAGGGCCGACCAAGTCCTCCGTGCGTTGCGTGATGTTCCCCTCCTCGTCGGCGGGCACCAGTTCGGGACTGATGGGGGTGTCGATGATGTCGAGCAGCGTGGCTCGGCTGTCCTCGTCGGCCTCATGCTCGGCCACCCAGGACACCAGGTGGCGGACCAGCGTCTTGGGTACGGACACGTTGACGCCGTACATGCTCATGTGGTCGCCGTTGTAGGTGGCCCATCCCAGCGCCAGTTCGCTCAGGTCGCCTGTCCCGACGACGAAGCCGCCCATCTGGTTGGCCACGTCCATTAATATCTGTGTCCGCTCGCGCGCCTGCCCGTTCTCGTAGGTGACATCGTGCGTCGCGAGGTCGTGTCCCAAGTCATGGAAATGCTGTTCGCAGGCCGCCTTGATGCTGATTTCGCGCATCGTCACGCCGAGGCTGCGCATCAGGGCCACCGCGTTGGCATACGTGCGCCCCGTCGTGCCGAAGCCGGGCATGGTCACGCCCACGATGTCCCGCCGGTCGCGCCCCAGCCTGTCGAACGCATACACGCACACCAGCAGAGCCAGCGTCGAGTCGAGCCCGCCGCTGATGCCGAGCACGACGGTCTTGGCCTTCGTATGCTCCACGCGCTGCGCCAGTCCGGCGGCCTGTATGCAGAGTATCTCTTCGCAGCGGCGGTCCAGCTCTTCGCCTGCGGGCACGAAGGGCAGGGGATTGATTTTCCGCCCCAGCCCTTGCTGCCGCTCCTCCGGAATGCTGACGGGGTCCAGTTCTATCACGCGGAAAGCGGGCGCACCGGCCAACGCCTTGCGCGACGCGGCGAACGTCGTGTTGTGGCGGCGGTCGTGGCGCAGGCATTCCACGTCTATCTCACTGACCACGAGCTGGTCGTCGAGCAGGAAGCGTTGTCCCTCGGCCAGCACGCGCCCGTTCTCGGCCACATAGGCGCGGCCGGGGAACACGATGTCCTGCGTACTCTCGCCATAGCCCGAACCGGCATAGACGTAGCCCGACAGGCAACGGGCGCTCTGCCCCTCGACCAGGCGGCGGACATAGGCCGTCTTGCCGACGACCTCGTCGCACGCGCTGAGGTTGAAGATGACTTCCGCACCCCGCAGGGCTTGGAGCGAGCTGGGCGGGACGGGTGCCCAAAGGTCCTCGCACACCTCTATGCCGAAGACGAAGCGTCCGGTGTCGAAAAGCAGGCGGGCGGACATCGGCACGCTCTGCCCGCAGAAGTGCAGCACCGAGTCGGGAAGTCCCGCCGCGGAGTCGAACCACCGTGGCTCGTAGAACTCGTTATAGGCGGGCAGGTAGGTCTTCGGGACGACCCCGACGACTTTCCCGCGATGGAACACGACGGCGCAGTTGTAGAGCGTCCCATCGAGCGAGAGCGGCGCGCCCACAATGGCCACCACGTTGAGCGAGTGGCTGAAATCCATCAGTTTCAGGAGGGACGCCTCGGCCTCCTCGAGCAGGAGCTGCTGGTGGAACAAGTCCTGACAGGTATAGGCCGTCAGGCACAACTCCGGGAAGACCATCACCTCGACGCCCATGCCTTCGGCGCGCGCCATGAGGTTCTCGACCTGCTCCGTGTTGTACTTGCAATCGGCCACCCGGACGGTCGGCACGGCCGCCGCGACCTTCACAAAGCCGTATTTCATAACAGAATGTCTATGCTGTTTCTTTCCTTTATGCGGACAAAGATACGCTTTTTTGCCGTTCTTCCCAAACGGCCGCCACCTGCCCGCCACCGGGTCGGCGACCCGTCACGCCTGTCAGCCGGATAGTCCGTCCGGGTCGCCGACCCGTACGGACGGGACAGTACCGCCCACCCCGCGACAGGGCGTGGAAAACCGCTTTCTCCGCCCCGCGATGCGCACCATCCGTTTTTTTCCCTATCTTTGCCATAGTATAACCATTTCAAAACAGCACACCATGAAAGGCATCGTCCTGGCCGGCGGTAGCGGCACGCGCCTCTACCCCATCACGAAAGGCGTCAGCAAGCAACTCCTCCCCATCTTCGACAAACCGATGGTCTACTACCCCATCTCGGTGCTGATGCTGGCGGGCATCCGCGACATACTCATCATCTCCACCCCCCAGGACCTGCCGGGATTCCGCCGGCTGCTGGGCGACGGGTCGGACTACGGGGTCAATTTCTCCTACGCCGAGCAGCCCTCGCCCGACGGACTGGCGCAGGCGTTCCTCATCGGCGAGGACTTCATCGGCGACGACAGCGTATGCCTCGTGCTCGGCGACAACATTTTCCACGGGAACGGACTGGGCAACATGCTGACACAGGCGGTGGCCGACGCTGAGGAGCGGGGCAAGGCCACCGTGTTCGGCTACCGCGTCAACGACCCGGAACGCTACGGCGTGGTGGAATATGACGCCGACGGCAACTGCGTCAGCATAGAGGAGAAGCCCGCCCGCCCGAAGTCGAACTACGCCGTGGTGGGGCTGTACTTCTATCCCAACCGGGTGGTGGAGGTGGCCAAGGGCATACGGCCGTCCGAACGGGGTGAGCTGGAAATCACCTCGGTCAACCAGCGCTTCCTCGCAGACGGCGAGCTGAAAGTGCAGACCCTCGGGCGGGGATTCGCCTGGCTCGACACGGGGACGCACGACAGCCTGAGCGAAGCGTCGACCTTTATCGAGGTCATCGAGAAACGCACGGGGCTGAAAGTGGCCTGCCTGGAAGGAATCGCCTTGGAGCAGGGCTGGATAACGCCCGCCCGCCTGCGGGAAACAGCCATGCCGATGCGCAAGAACGGGTATGGCCAATACTTGATGAGACTGGCCGACGAGGCCGAACAAAAAGGATAGAACCATGCGCAAACTCCTGCTCCTCACGACCCTGCTCCTGTGTGCCACGGCACACGCGGCCGACGCGCCGGAACTGCCGGCACGCTTCGTGCGCATCTACTCCCTCTCCGAAATGGAGGACGGCGGCTACTATGCCATCGGTGCCCAAGACGACAGCACGCTCTACTTCATGCGGCAATCGTTCTCCTCGCAAGTGTCGGGGAAACTGACGACGGCGCGGGCGGGCACGGCGGAAGAGGCGTTCAACGTGACGCGGGACGACCTGCCCTGGCTCATGGAACAGAGCGGGACGGGATGGACCATACAGGGAGGCGGCAACTACCTCGCCCCCGACGGCAGCAATGACTTCCAGCTGGGAACTACGGCGGCCGAATGGCTGTTGGAGGACATGGGGGACGGCACGTTTACCCTCACGGCGGCCGACGACCCGGACGCACGGACGGGCGTGAGGGACAGGTCGGGCACGCACTATTTCGGCCGCTACCGCAGTACCGACGACAGGACGCTCCTGCTCATCTACAAGTACGATGCCGTGCAGGCTCAGCGTCCCGACGACGGCGCGACGGCGGGGCTGGGTGTCGTCAAGGGAGGCAGTTTCTGGGCGATGGCGACGGGGACGGACTCCCTGGCCGACGCGGCGGGCTTCTACCTGGCCAGCGACACGCTCGCGCCCGACGGGGATTTCACGCGGCTGACGGCGCACTACGCGGACACCGACACGTTCCGCCTGCTCACCGACGGGGGCGAATGGCTCTGCACCACCGGCGGGCAGCTGGCGACGACGACCGACACGACGGCGACCGCCACGCGCTGGTACGTGGAGAGCGGCCGCCTCATGGCCATGCAGGACGACGGGACGGCCTTGGTGCTCTGCGCAGAGGAGACGGACGGCAAACTGGCGGCCAGGCTGTGCACGGCGGAAGCGTTCGGCAGCAGCAGCTTCGCCACGATGTTGTTCAAACCCGTCGGCCCCGAGCCCTCGGCGGACACGTCGGACGAAGGGGTCGCCACGTTGCAGGGCGCATGGAGCGCACGGCAGCTCGCGTCACTGCCCACCGACGGACTGACCGCCGTGGACATGACGGGCATCTCCCTGCCCCGTGAAGCCGGCGCGCTGACGGTGGAAAATCCCAATATGCTCGTCTACGTGCGCAGCGAAGAAAGCCAATACGTCCCCGACAGCTGGGAGATGGTCGTCGCCGTGGGTGAAGAGGGGAACGCCGCCCTGCGCGCCATCGAGCTGACCGACCGGATGCCGTTCTACACCCCGCGCTCCTTCACGGCGGAACAGGGCATCAGCTACACGCGCAGCCTCCATGCCGACGGCGGCTGGGAAACGCTGTGCCTGCCCTTCGACATCCAGCTGCTCCCCGAGGGCTTCGTATTCGAGACTTGCCAGTCGCTCGAGGGCAACGCCATACAATGCGCACAGACACGCAGCCTCGCGGCCAACGTCCCGGTCATCTTCATTCCCGACGGGACGGGAGCGGACAGCACCACGCTGACCCTGACCGCCGGGAACGTCACCGTGGACACGCGCAACGCCGACGAGTCGACCCTGCTGAGGGCAAACTATGCGGACTTGACCGTAGGCGACCTGACAGCGCCGTGCTACCTGCTCGAAGAGACGGGCGCGGAGTTCGTCTACGCAGATGCCACCAGCTACCTGCCGCCTTTCCGCGCCTACCTGACGGACGGGAACAGCGGCCTGTCGATACGCCTTGTCCATGCGCAGGCGACAGCCATACAGACGACAACGGCATCGCGGACACCGTCCGCCTGCTACGGCCTCGACGGGCGACGCATCGCCGACCCGACACGACAGGCCGGCCGAATCATCATCCGCAACGGCAAGAAAATCATCCAGTAACCGCTCATCCGCTTAACTTGTCGCCAGACCATGATAATAGCTGTTGACTTCGACGGAACGATCGTCGAAGACCGTTATCCCGAAATAGGCAAGGAAATCCCCTTCGCCACCGCCACGCTGCGCAAGCTCATCGAGAACAACCACAAACTCATCCTGTGGACCGTGCGTGAGGGCGACCGGCTCGACGAGGCCGTCGAGTGGTGCCGGCAAAGGGGCGTGAGATTCTACGCCGTCAACAAGGACTTTGAAGAAGACGACAAGGAGACCAACAGGCATTATAGCCGGAAAATAAAGGCTCACGTGTTCATTGACGACAGGAACGTCGGAGGGCTGCCCGACTGGGGCATCATCTACGACATCATCATGAACAGGAAAACCTATGCCGACTACCTGCTCGAAAGGATGCCGGTGGAGAGGAACAAAAGGAGGTGGTGGCCGTTCTGACCGCGCACCGCATCCACCCGTAACGCCGCGCCATCAACCAAGTCGCCGTCCCCGTCGTCGTGGACGGCGACTGCTTTTCACGGAAGGGCTGACCGGCGGAACGGGACGGCGACCCCGTCAGGACTGGAAGCGGCGGCTGGCACGCAGGAGGTGACGCACGGCACTGATCAGCTCTTGCGACTCCTGCAAGGTGCTCAAATAAAGCAAGTCTACCTTGATGTTGCTGTCCTCGCGCTGTATGCGGTCCTGCTGGTTCTCCCTTATCCGGGAGAGGCGGCTTTTGAGGGCGTTCCCCTCGACCAGGATATGGTCAGCCGAAGAGAAGTCGCCCGTGCGAATCATGTCGGCCGCCTGTCCGAAAAGCTCCATGATGGCATCGCTCACAGGACGCAGCTCCTCCACATAGGCCTTCGGGAGCGGCGTGAAGTTATTGTCGACATGCTCCACGCAGGGCTCGAGCATACGTTTCAAGCAATAGATGAGTTGTGTGCAGCTGTTGCATCCCAGGTGGAACCACGTGTTTTTCTCGACAGCCTGCAAGTAGTCAATCTTGCGCATCCCGATGATTTCCTTCCGCCGGTAACGCTTCCATTTCGCCTTTTCATCCTCGACGGAATCGACGGCGTGGCGCAGCTCACGGATGTTCTCGCCAATCAGTCCGTCGATGATGTGGCCGTACTGCTCCTTGGCGATAAGCACCATGCTGGCCTGGTTCTCGCGGACGTGCTCCACGAGCAGCTGCCAGGACTTCTGTTTGTCGTGACACCTCACCATTTCGCGGAAGAGGGTGTCCACCTTCTCTTCCTCCTGCTTCTTCTTGAACTTGCGGTTGCTGTTGATTAACGCGAAGACGACCAGTGCCATGACGCACGCCATGGCGATGAAGCCGCCGAAGTAGTTCAGCATGGTCAGTCCGAAGCTCACGATGAACGCCGCGCCGGCCGTGATGAACCATCCGCCGATTACGGTGATCACGCCGGTGATGCGGTAGACGGCGGTCTCACGTCCCCACGCCCGGTCGGCCAGCGACGAACCCATGGCGACCATGAAGGCCACGTAGGTGGTGGACAGGGGCAACTGCAACGACGTGCCGACGACAATCAGCAGGCCGGCCAGAACGAGGTTGACCGACGCACGAACCAAGTCGAAGGCCACACCGTCGGCCAGGACGGCTTCCTCGGTGTTGAAACGGCCGTTCACCCAGCCCTTGAAGCGTCGCGGGACATATTTGCTCAGGTGTGAGTTGGTCGAAAGCACGTTGCGCACCATCCGGCGGGCTATCCGCGACGAGCTGAACACCTCGTCGCCTTCGTCCTGCCGCGCCAGGTTGACCGAGGTGTCGATTACCTTGCGCGCCTTCTTCGACCGGAAAATCGCTATCATCATGACGATGCCCGCCCCGACGAGGAACCACGTGCTCGTCGTCGACGGGAGCCACAGGGCACCCATCATGTGGGTCGCGGGGCTGCCCGCGCCCGAAGCGGCGTAGTCCTGGTAGGATTCGAGTCCGGCCAAGGGCACACCGATGAAGTTAACCAGGTCATTCCCGGCGAAGGCCATCGCCAGGGCAAACGTTCCGAAAAGCACAATCACCTTGAAGATGTTGACCCGCAGCAGATGCAGGATTTCGACCAGCACCGTGAAGATGACGAAACAGCCGATCAGGATGGCCGTCTGGTTACTTGAAATCCACATCCTCACCTCGGGGGTCATGAAGCGGGCTGTGCCCAGGCCACTGACGAGCAGGAAATAGACGATGGAAGTAATGGACAGACCGCCGAACAGGGCGATGCTCCACCGCATGTGGCGTTTATAATTGAACGTAAAGACGATACGGGCAATCCACATCACGATGAAACCGAACACGAAGGCGATGGCCACCGACAGGAAGATACCCAGAATCACCGAAAGAGCTTTGTCGGTGTTGATAAGCTGGGCGAAAGTGTAGCCGCCCCCTATGAGTTTCACCATGGCCAGTGCCGTGCTACCTCCCAACAGGCCGAAGACCATGGAAACCGTCGTGGAAGTCGGCATTCCCAGCATGTTGAAGATGTCGAGCAGTATCACGTCCGTGGCGGCCACGGAGAGGAAAATGCACATGACCTGCTCAAAACTGTACATCGAGGGATTGAGGATGCCGTGACGGGCGATGTCCATCATCCCGCTGCTGGTCGACGCACCGACAAGGATGCCCACCGCCGCCACCACGAGGATGGTGCGGAACTTGGCGGCACGTGCGCCGACTGCGGGGCTGAGAAAGTTTACTGCGTCGTTGGCAACTCCCACCGAAAGGTCGATTACGGCAAGGACAAAGAGGAATCCGAGGACTACCAGGTAAATCAAATCCATAAAATGGCCTTTAACAATTCACGGGCAAAGATACTGCATTTCGGTTATAAGTCATAAAAGATGTTGTCTTTTTCTCACAGGCCGAACCGGGAGGGAACAAGCCGTACCCGCCTCCGTGCCGCCCCACGTCACGACGCTATCGGCCTGTAAAGTCCGGGCAGGAATGCGGCATTTTCCGGTCGGAACACGGCGAGGCTCAACACCTGCGGAGCCGGGTCGGCTGTCCGTCGCGACGGGTCGCCGGATAGTCGCGACGGGTCGGCGACCCGTGGCATCAAGTCGGCGACCCCGCGCGGCTTCCCGGGGAGGGAATCCCTCCCCCGTGGCGAACCGGCCGCCACAGCGGGCGGGGAGCGGGAAGCGCGGAGCGGGGCTGTCCCGCAGCAGGCGGCGCAGGACACGCCGGAAAGATGGTTCGCCACACCTTGTCGCATCGGCAATCGGGCATTACACGGCGGGGGCGGCCTGTTTTGAGCAAGGATTAGACACCATTGTGCCATGGGGAACATGTTTTTTATTACCTTTGCGCACACTTTTTATAATAAGTAAAGACAACAGCCATACAACAAGGTGCCGCTCATGGGGCAAAAAAAGATATATTTCGACAACATCGTATTTTCACTGCAAAAGTCAGGCGGCATCTCCACGGTCTGGTTCGAACTGATCAAGCACCTGCTGTCCGACGGGCAGGACAAGGAACTACGGTTCCTGGAATACAACCACGCGGAGCAGAACATACACCGGCGGAAGCTCCACATCCCTGACGACCTCATACTGCGGAAACACTACCGTTTCCTGTCCGTCCAACGATATTCCAACCCCCTCGTCCCGGAACGCGGAGAATTCATTTTCCATTCCTCCTATTACAGGACCTGCCTGAACCGCCGCGCCATCAACGTCACCACTGTCCACGACTTCACCTACGAGCACTTTTACCACGGGATGAAGCGGAATGTGCACTGTTACCAGAAATACCACGCCATCCGCCACTCGCAGCACATCATCTGCGTCTCGGAACACACGAAGCGCGACCTGTTGCACTTCCTGCCCGACATCGACCCGGCGAAAGTAAGCGTGATTTACAACGGGGTGTCGGACGACTACCGCGTGCTCCCATCCACCCAGCAGCCGGTCGACCTCCCCTTCGAGCGGCAGAGCTATGCCTTGTTCGTGGGCAGCCGCGCCAATTACAAGAACTTCGTCCCGATGGTCAAGGCGCTGCGCGACACGTCCCTGAAGCTCGTCATCATCGGCAGCATGCTCACCCCGGGCGAAAAGGAACTGCTCGAAGCGAACATGCCCGGCCGCTACTGCTACGCGGGACACACGTCGAACAGGCGGCTCAACGAACTCTACAACAACGCCTACTGCCTGATCTATCCCTCGTTCTATGAGGGATTCGGCATTCCCGTGCTCGAAGCGCAGAAAGCCGGCTGCCCCGTCATTGCCGTCAAGTCATCCTCCATCCCGGAGGTCATCGGCAACACGTCGCTGCTGCTGGACGACCCCACCCCGGAAGCCATCGGCCAGAAACTCTCGCTGCTCGAAGATTCGGCTCTGCGCGACCAGCTGGTCGCCGACGGCATCCGGAACGCCCAACGCTTCACCTGGGACAACACCTGCCGGAAAATCGAGGAACTCTACACCCGTCTTCTTCACTCCTGACCCCGCCGCCCCGCCCGCCGCAGGACGACGGGACGCTCTCCCCCCGACCGTCCGCCACGGGTCGGCGACCCGTCAAAACGGACAGCCGGACAGGCGCGCCCATCCGGCGACCCGTCCGCCACGGAAACGCCACCGGCCGACAACGCCCCATCCCCCCGCCGGCCGAGCCGCAGGGGTTGCGACAAAAAGCGCAACCCTAACCTATTATATGTGCCGCAAAAAGCGTAACTTTGTACGCAAAACGCACCATTCAGAACAAGACATGAACATACTTTCCAAACTTTTTCGCAAAAAGGGAAGTGCAGCCGATACCGGGTGGCGCGTAGGCGGGATAGAAGATTTCATGACCCTCATCCGCGTCTACTACCAGGCCATCATGGCCGCCCAGACCGGCATCACGAACCTAAGCTCGCTGCCCGACTTGCGCGTATTCAAACAAACGCTCCACGTGCCCACGGTCAACAACAAACTGGGCATCGGCGAGAAAAACCGCTGCAAGAAAATGCTGATGGAGATCTACGGCCTGCCGGAGGCGTTCTTCAAGGAAATAGACGCGAGCATCAAGCACCATTGCCGGAACATGAACGAGGTACGTACCTACCTGATACAGTTCCAGGCCTTCTCGCAGGAACTGATGATGCTCATGGGCAACCTGATGAAGTGGAAGTTCCGCCTGCCCGGCTTCTTCAAGAACGCCCTGCGCACCATGACCGCGAAGACCATACACGAAATCCTCACCAAACATACGTGGAAGGACGAGGGCGTGCGGAAGACCTGCATCTCCATCCGCCACTACCAGCACGCCCTCGGTTACAGCGAAGCGTGGATGACCGAATACGTCTACCGCATCGTCCTGCTGGCCAAGAAAGAGCCCAAGCCGGCGGACACGGAAGAAAAATAGCGACACCCGTTGGGGAGTAGTGGGGAAAAAGACTACCTTTGCAAATTAAGATACGCGGCCATGGCAGGAGACGACAAAGCCATTCTTCAACAACTCAGCGCGAAAGTAAGGCTGCTCATCCAGCAACACGGCGCGCTCATCGAAGAGCGGGACCGGCTCAAAGCCGCCATCGACGAAAAAGACGCGCAGTTGGAAAAACTGCAACGCGAGTACGACAACCTCAAAACGGCAAGGCTGATCGGCGTCAGCGGAGGCGACGTGGAAATGGCGAAAGCGAAACTTTCGCGCCTGTCGAGGGAAATCAGCAAATGCATCGCCATGATGAGCGTATAAACAACGAACGACATGGAAAACGGAAGCATACAGGACAAAATAACCATCAAGATAGACATAGCCGACCAGAAAGGACTCCCTTTCACCATTCCCTGGGACAAGGAGGGGCTATACCGGAGAGCGGCACACCTGGCCAATCATTTTATCGACTATTTCGAGAAAACCTACCACAAGGGTCCTAACATGTCCATCGCCCTTGCGTTAATCCATGGCTACGCCAGAATGGTCGAGGAGGAAAGCCGTAACGGTGCATACGCCGACACGGTGAAAGAACTCCTCGAAGAGACGGACACGGCCTTGAAAAAGGCCATATGAACGCCGACGGCTTCTCCCGGACGGCGACCACGCGCAGGAGCACGGCCTGCCGCGGCTGCCGGGAGAGCGTCCACGGAGCGGCGTTCCGACTAATCATTAACCCATAACTTAATTTCAAATATGCTATACACCATATCCGCAATCACACTCGTCGGCTTCACCATCGCCGGACTGATAATCGGGGGAGCCATCGGCTTTTCCCTCTTCCGCTACGTACTGACCGGAAAATATAAAAGCAAGATGGACGAGGCCGACAAGGAAGCCGAAGTCATAAAAGAGAAGAAACTGCTGGAAGTCAAGGAGACTTTCCTCAACAAGAAAGCCGAACTCGAAAAGGAAGTCCAGCAGCGCAACCAGAAAATCGCCCAAGCCGAGAACAAAATCAAGCAGCGCGAGATAGGCCTGAACCAACGCCAGGAAGAACTTGCCCGCAGGAAAACGGAGCTGGACAAGGCGCAGGAAAAGCTCGACAACCAGCAACAGGCACTGGCCGCCCGCGAGGAAGACTTGGAGCGCATGCGCCTGCAAGAGCGCGACAAGCTCGAAGAGCTGAGCGGACTCTCGGCCGAAGAGGCCAAGAAACGCCTGGTGGATTCGCTGAAAGACGAAGCCAAGAGCGAGGCGCAAAGCTACATCAACGAGATAATGGACGACGCCAAGATGACCGCCAACAAGGAAGCCAAGAGAATCGTCATCCAAAGCATCCAGCGCGTGGCCACCGAGACGGCCATCGAGAACAGCGTCACCGTTTTCCACATCGACAACGACGAGGTGAAGGGACGCATCATCGGCCGGGAAGGCCGGAACATCCGGGCGTTGGAAGCGGCGACCGGTGTCGAAATCATAGTCGACGACACGCCCGAAGCCATCGTCATCTCGGCCTTCGACCCCGTGCGCCGCGAGATTTGCCGGCTGGCTCTCCACCAACTGATAACCGACGGCCGCATCCACCCTGCCCGCATCGAGGAAGTGGTGGCCAAGGTGAAGAAACAGGTGGAGGAAGAAGTGGTGGAAACAGGGAAGCGCACGGCCATAGACCTGGGCGTGCACGGCCTGCATCCGGAGCTGATACGCATCATAGGGAAGATGAAATACCGCTCCTCCTACGGGCAAAACCTTCTGCAACATGCCCGCGAAACGGCCAACCTGTGCGCCGTCATGGCTTCCGAGCTCGGACTGAATCCCAAGAAAGCCAAACGCGCCGGCCTGCTGCACGACATCGGCAAGGTGCCCGACGAGGAACCCGAACTGCCGCACGCCCTCTACGGAGCCAAGTTGGCGGAGAAGTATAAGGAGAAGCCCGACATCTGCAACGCCATCGGCGCACACCATGACGAGATGGAGATGACCACGCTGCTCGCCCCCATCGTACAAGTGTGCGACGCCATCAGCGGAGCACGGCCGGGAGCCCGCAGGGAAATAGTGGAAGCCTACATCAAACGGCTGAACGACCTGGAAAACATCGCCATGAGTTACCCCGGAGTGACGAAGACGTATGCCATACAGGCGGGCCGTGAGTTGCGCGTAATCGTCGGAGCCGACAAGATAGACGACAAACAGACCGAAGGGCTGAGCCGTGACATCGCCAAGAGGATACAAGACGAGATGACCTACCCCGGGCAGGTCAAAATCACCGTCATACGTGAGACACGCGCCGTCAGCTATGCCAAATAACCGCCCCGGCGCGCCCCGCCTGCGAGGCTTGTTCACGATTGCCGTGGCCTGTGCGTGCGGATGCCATGCGCAGACCACGGTGTCGCAACGCCTCCAATCGCTGGGCGACCACGTGGCCTACGGCATAGAGGGACAGGTTTCCTTCGCCGACGGACAGTCGCCGCTGTGGCTCAACGCGAACAGATACGGTCTGTCGAGCGTCACCGGCGACAACGGCTACCTGCGCCTGGGAGCGTTCCGGGAAACCGAAGCCGACTCGGCATACAACTGGCGGTTCGGCTACGGCGCAGACGTGGCCGTGGCATACAACTTCACAAGCAGCTTCGTCATACAACAACTCTACGCGGAAGTACAATATAAGAAGGTGCGCCTGGCGGTCGGCAGCAAGGAACGCCCCGCCAACCTGAAAAACGCACAGCTCAGCTCGGGCAGCCAAACGCTCGGCATCAACGCACGCCCCATCCCGGAGGTGCGCATCGAAATCCCCGAATACATCAGCCTCACCGGCAAATCCAACTGGGTGGGTCTCCGGGGACACATCGGCTACGGCCTCTTCACCGACGGCTCTTGGAAGGAGAGTTACGTCACGTCCGGCGGGAAGTATGCCAAGCACGTTCTCTACCACAGCAAGTCGGGATTCCTCCGGTTCGGAAACGAAGACAAGTTTCCCCTGGTGCTCGAAGGAGGAATCGAGATGGCCAGCCAGTTCGGCGGAACCATCTACAACTACTACGGCGAGGGCAATCACTTGTACATGAGCCACAGCTTCAAGGACTTCATCAAGGCTCTTTATGCCGGGGGGAGCGACCCGACGGACGGCGAGTATGCCAACGCGGCGGGCAACACCCTGGGCAGCTGGCTTTTCAGCCTCAGCTATAAACTCAAAGGCTTCAAGGTGAGAGCCTACTACGACCACTTCTTTGAGGATCACTCGCAACTCTTCTTCCAATACGGCTGGAAGGACGCGCTGTGGGGCGTAGAGCTGGAACTGCCGGAGAACCCCGTCGTCAGCACCCTTGTCTACGAACACATCGGGACGAAAGACCAAAGCGGACCGATATACCACGACCACACGGCAGCCATCCCCGACCAAATCAGTGCGCGCGACAGCTACTACGGCCACGGCCTGTACACCAGCTGGACGCACTGGGGGCAAGCCATCGGCAACCCGCTCTTCATGTCGCCGCTCTACAACAACGACGGCTCGCTTTCGATAACGAACAACCGCTTCATCGCCCACCACTTCGGCATCTGCGGCTCGCCGACCGACGAGATTGCCTACCGCATCCTGTACACCTACACGTCCAACTGGGGCACATACAGTACGCCCTACGACGAGATAAAATACGGAAACTCTTTCCTCTGCGAGGTGGCATACAGCCCGAAGCACCTGGGCAGGCTGGACACGCGCGGGTGGAGCGCCAAACTGGCTTTCGGGCTTGACCGCGGGGAACAGACCGGCACGAACACCGGGGCACAAGTAACAATCAGCAAGAAAGGATGGCTCACCCGATAAAGACAATCCGTAACGCTGCCGCCGCGCTCGCCGCCCTGTGGCTGTGCGTGTGGCTATCCGCCTGCGACAAGCTCCCCGAGAACGGCGACCTCGACGGCTACTGGCAAGTGACGGAGGTGCAGTTCTGCCACGACGGCGAATATGACTCCATCGTCGCCATGAAGGACAGAAAGATATTCTGGGCCGTGCAGCTGAAACTCCTCAGCATCACCGGCATCACGAATAACCAATCAAACGAGACGCTGTGCCGCTTCTCCCACGAGGGCGACCAGCTATGGATAACGAGCATGTACGTCCACCTGCGCAGCGAGGACATACTCATCGAAGACAGCACCTTCTCCGCCCTCCGCGATACGGGCATCGACGGGAACCAGGCGCAGTTCCAGGTCGAGGCGCTCGACGACAACAGGATGCAGCTCAGGTCCGATTTCGCACGTATCCTCTTCCGCAAATTCTAAAAAAAGCCACACACGATGCCGGTTTCCCAGAAGTCCATAAAAGTATCCATCATCACAGTGACCTACAACAGCGAGGCCACGCTGGCCGACACCATCGACAGCGTCGTCGCGCAGGATTACGGGAACATCGAGTACATCATCGTGGACGGGAAGAGCACCGACCGTACCTGCGACATCATCAAGCAGTATCGCCCGCACATCGCCAAGTTCATATCCGAACCGGACAAGGGCATCTACGACGCGATGAACAAGGGCATCAAGATGGCCACGGGCGACATCGTGGGCATCCTCAACTCCGACGACTTCCTTGCCCGCCCGGATGCCATCTCGCTCATCGTGCAGCAGTTCCAGGCCGACCCTGCCCTCGACGCGGTTTACGGCAACCTCTACTACGTGGACAACCACGACACGGACAAAATCATCCGCTACTGGAAAAGCAAGGAATACACCCCCCGCGCGTTCTTCCACGGCTGGCATCCCGCCCACCCCACTTTCTACACACGGCGGGAAGTCTACGAGAAATACGGCCTCTACGACCTGCGCTTCCCCCTGTCGGCCGACTTCGAGCTGATGCTGCGCCTTTTCGAATGCTGCCAGATTAGGACAAAACTGATAGAGGCAGTGCTCGTCAAGATGCGTATCGGAGGGGCGACGACCAAGAGCATATTCCCCATTTTCAGGGGCATCGGGCAGTGCAAGCGGGCTTTCCGGGTCAACGGGCTGCGTCCCCCCTTCTTCTACCCGGCGTACAGGCTGTTCCCGAAGCTCTTCCAGTTCACGGGCATCCCGCACGACACGCCCTGACCCGCACCCTGCGGCCGGGCGACAGGCACAACGCAAAAGCCAGCGGGACGGATGGTCATCGGCCGTCCGTCCCGCTGGCTTTCGCGTCATTGTCTCTGTCCGTGGACCAGGAGGGAGTCGAACCCTCGTCCAAACAGGGAAACAATATGCTTTCTACATGCTTATCTCCGTTTTCATTTTCGAGCATGAGCCCGACCGGAGCCACTTACCCATGCCTTATCCCCTTTGATTTCATCCCTTGCGCGGGGCCGCTCGGAACTATCCCCGATTTTCCTGCACCACTTTACCAAAACGCTTCGGGAAAAGAGCTTTTGAGTGATGTCCCGTCCCCCCACCTTGTGAGGGGATGAAGCCAACCTACTGTACTTCGGTTAGGCAGCGAGAGCGTAGTTGTTTTCGCCAGATAAATTGTCGATAGCTGAGATTCAAGTGCAAACTAACGACGCACTGCATGCTTACATACTCTTCCGGCCTGCTGTCAAATCCAGTCTGGCCCGTCGAATCCGGTTCTCCCGGAACGGCAAAGATAAGGAATAATTTCCGGACGGCCAAAAAGCCCCGCCATTTTTCCTCCGCCGGCGTGCTTCCACCCACCCCGCCAGGAGGCCGGCGACGGGTCGCCGGTTCGGTTTTCCTGTCCGGCGACCCGTCGCGACAGATAGCCGGGTCGGGCACCGCCATCAGCCGGACAGCGGACGGACACGGCGGGCTGCTCCGGCGGAACACACCCTGCCGCAAGGCCACTGGCGAACGGGTGACAATGAAAGAATTGACAGACATAACTTGCAGGACTAAAAAAAACGCTTTACCTTTGCAATAAAATCAAATGCCAGCAGTTATAATAAATATGATAGTTATAACACGTCCAACTGGCGACAAAAATCTGTTCAAAACAGAAGCGTACATTTTATGCTATATATGTCAATGAACCGGAGATACCAAGCCACAGGAGAGATGGTGGACTCGATGAACACCGTGCAACGGGGAATAAAACGGGTTTTCGACATCCTCACATCCTTTATCGGCCTGATTGTCTGTTCCCCCGTATTCTTGGCCGTGTTCATCATCCTGAAACGGAGGGAGAAAGGTTCAGTGATTTTCAAGCAGGAGCGCATCGGCTACAACGGTGAGCCCTTTTTCATTTACAAGTTCAGGACCATGCACATCGATGCGGAGGTCAAGGGGCCGCAGCTGGCCTGCAAGGAGGACGACCGGCTGACGAAGACGGGGAAGTTCCTCCGCGAACACCACCTGGACGAGCTGCCGCAGCTGTGGAACGTGTTCATCGGCGACATGTCCATGGTCGGCCCGCGGCCTGAGCGGCAATTCTTCATCAACCAGATAATGAAGCGCGACCCCCGCTACATCCACATCTTCAAGATGAAGCCGGGCGTCACCTCGGAGGCCACCCTCTACAACGGCTACACCGACACGATGGAGAAGATGCTCGAACGCCTGAACATGGACCTGCACTACTTGCAGACACGTACCCTCTGGGGCGACTTCGTCATACTCGTAAAAACTGCTTTTTCTATCATTAACGGGAAGAAATTCTGATGATCCACTTGACAAGGCGGTGCATCCTCTTTTTCCTCATGGCATGCACCTTTTGCGTACATACGTATGCCCAGTCTACCATGACTGACGAACAGATCATGCAGTTCGTCATCGAAGAGAATGCCAAAGGAACGTCGCAGCAGCAAATCGTGAGCAAGCTCATGCAGCGCGGTGTCGACATCCAGCAAATCAGGCGAATCAGGGAAAAGTATGAGAAGGAGAACAGCGGCAGCCTGCTCGGCACCAAGGACATCACCGGTAAGAACACCACGGAAAGCAGAATCAGGAAGAACAACGGCGACCAGAAGGACGACCAGATAGACAACGCGGAGAACTACCGGCGGCGCGTCATCGAGGAGAAAGAGGAGCAGAGCCTGATGAGCGAGCGGCGGAAAAGGCTGCTCCAACAGCGGAAAGAGGACGACTACCTGGACGAGCTCTACTTCGTCCTGCCCGACTCCACCCAGCTCTTCAACGACATCATGAGTGAGAAGGACGAGACGAAGAAAGTGTTCGGCCGCAACATCTTCAACCAGAAGTATCTCTCCTTCGAGCCCAACATGAACATCGCCACCCCCGAGGACTACCAGCTGGGCCCGGGCGACGAGGTCTACGTCGACGTGTGGGGAGCTTCGCAAAAGACGTACAACGGCACCATCTCGCCCGAAGGAACCATCGACATCGAGGGCTTCGGCCCCATCCACGTCAGCGGGCTCACCGTGAGCGAGGCGAACACGCGCATCAAGGCTACGCTGGGGCAACGCTTCACCAGCTCGGACATCAGGCTGTCCGTCGGACAGACCCGCACCATCACGGTGAACGTCATGGGCGAAGTCACCGCACCCGGCACCTATACCCTCTCGGCCTTCGCCACCGTGTTCCACGCCCTCTACATGGCGGGCGGCCCGAACGAAATCGGTACGATGAGGGACATCAAGGTCTATCGCGACAACAAGCTCATAACCTCCGTCGACATCTACGACTACATCCTCAACGGGAAACTGAACGGCAACATCCGGCTGGCCGCGAACGACGTCATCATCGTCGGGCCGTATGACTGCCTCGTGAACATCACCGGAAAAGTCAAGCGCCCGATGTTCTACGAGATGAGGCACGACGAGAGCGTGTCGACCCTCCTGAAATACAGCGGCGGCTTCACGGGCGACGCCTACCAGGACATCGTGCGCCTCATCCGCAAGGAGGGAGGCGAGTTCTCGATATACAACATCGACGAGTTCGAAAGGGGAACGTTCCATCTGGCCGACGGCGACTCCATCGCAGTCGACTCCGTCCTCCAACGCTTCAAGAACATGGTCGAGGTGAAAGGAGCCGTGCGGCGGCCTGGCATGTACCAGATGGACGGCAAGGTCAGCACCGTCCGGCAGCTGCTTAACCTCGTCGGCGGAGTCACCGAGGAAGCCTTTACCGCCCGGGCGGTGATGCACCGGCGCAAGGCCGACCGCTCACTGGAAGTGCTGTCCATCAACGTCGACGACATCCTGAACGGGACAGCCTCCGACATCCCGCTCCGCAACGAGGATGTCCTGTTCGTTCCCTCGCTGGAAGACGCACAGAAGGAGAAGACGCTCACCATCTACGGTGAGGTCATGTATCCCGGCATCTACGAGTTTGCACACAACACGACCATCGAGGACTTCGTCCTGCAAGCCGGCGGACTGACCGACGCAGCCTCCACGGTGAAAGTCGACATATCACGGCGTATCCGGGACAGCCGCTCGACAAGCAGCGACAACATGCTGGCCCGCACCTACTCGTTCGCCCTGAAAGACGGCTTCGTCGTGGAAGGCGAGCCGGGCTTTGTCCTCGAACCGTTCGACGAGGTTTATGTGCGGAGGAGCCCGGGATACAGCGAGCAACAGCATATCGAGATTGAGGGCGAAGTGATGTTCCCCGGCACCTACACGCTGGACAGGAAGACCCAGCGGTTGAGCGACGTGATTGCCTCGGCAGGCGGCCTCACCCCGGAGGCCTACGCGAAAGGCGCACGGTTGGAACGCAAGATAAGCACGGAAGAAAAGCAAAAGCGCGAGCAAAGCCTGCTGCGCCTGATGAAGCAGGAAAGCACCGACAACCGTATCCCGACCGACAGCCTCCGCGAAGACCTGATGCTGGGCGACACACGAAGCATCGGTATCAACCTCGACAAGGCATTGGAGAACCCCGGGAGCGACGAGTGGGACATCGTCCTCGAAGAAGGCGACCGCCTGATTGTCCCGCAGTTCACGAACACGGTGTCGATAAACGGCGCAGTCATGTATCCCAACACCGTTTCCTACATCCCCGGAGCCAAGCTGAGCTACTACATCAACCAGGCCGGCGGATACGGCCAACGGGCAAAGAAGAGCCAGGTGTTCGCCGTACACATGAACGGAACGGTCACGCAGGTGAAGAAAGCCGAAGACATCCAGCCCGGATGCGAAATACTCGTGCCCTCCAAGCCCAAGCGGAACACGGCTTCGCTCTCGCAAATCGTAGGACTGGGTAGCACGGCCGTTTCGCTGGCCACCGTCATCGCGACAGTACTAATAAGCAATTAGCCAAACCAGCAAGGAAGAGACTTCGCCATGGACAGGGAAATCAACGTGAAGCAGCTCATCGACACGATTCTCAAACGGAGGAAGAAGCAATACATCGTCGTCCTCTCCATCGTGTTCGTCGTCAGCGTCATCTATGCGTACAGCCTGCCCCGGTACTACAAGACAGAGGTACAAATCATCCCCGAAACCTCGTCGAGCGGCGGGCTTTCCATCCCCAGCAGCCTGCGGTCGGTCGCGTCGATAGCCGGCATCAGCACCGGGAGCACGAGCGAAGATGCCATCAACCCGGAAATCTATCCCGACATCTTTAACTCCACGACCTTCATCCTCGACCTCTTCGACATCACAGTCCAGCCGACAGACAGCGCGCCCACCAGTTACTACGACTACCTGACCAAGGGGCAGAAGAAGCCGTGGTGGGCAATCGACATCTTCCCCAAGAAAAAGAAGAAAGAGCCGACGGTCATCAACCCCAACTACCTCACCAAGGACCAGACCGCCGTCGTCAAGAACATAATGGAGAACATCACCTGCCTCATAAACAAGAAGACAGGCATGATTTCCCTGTCCGCACAAGCGCAGGACCCGGTGGTCTCCGCACAGCTGGCCGACTCCATCATGGCGAAGCTCCAAGAATACATCATCCGATACCGCACGACGAAAGCCCGGGGCGACTTGGAGTACATCAACGGCCTGTATGACGAGGCCAAGGAGAAGTATCTGGACGCCCAGCGGAGGTACGCGGAATTCGAGGACGCGAACCAGGAGCTCGTCCTCAGCAGTTACAGAATCACGACGGAGCGGTTGGAAAACGAGATGCAGCTGGCCTACAACGTTTACAGCCAGGTGGCTCAACAGCAGCAGATAGCACAGGCCAAGCTCCAGGAACGCATCCCGGCCTTCACGGTCATCCAAAGTTCGGTCGTGCCGCTGCGTCCGGCCGGCCCCAAACGGACACAAATCGTGTTCTTCGCCCTTTTCTTCACCACGGTCATCATGTCCTGCATCTTCCTGTACAAGGAAATCAAGCACACCGTTGGCAAGCAGGAAGCCGCCGCGAATCTTCCGGAGACGGAAGCCTAAAAGGACAAGCCGTGCCGGAGGTTCGCCCATTGGTCTCAGTGATTACGGTAGTTCGCAACGCGGCTTCTGAAATAGAGGCTACGCTCCGGAGCATCGCCGACTTGAAGACAAGCCGTCTGGAACACATCGTCCTGGATGGGGGCAGCACGGACGGGACACTGGACATCATCAAGCGGTATGCCCCGCACATCGACCACTGGTCGAGCGGCAGCGACCGCGGGATTTACGACGCGATGAACAAGGCTCTCGCCTTCGCCCACGGGGACTACGTAATCAACATCAACGCCGGCGACAGGCTCTTGTCCATCCCCCAATGCCTCGGGCAAGGCGGGGAGGATGCCGCCCTCTACTGCGCCTGCGTGAAGACGGAAGCGGACATCCTGCGCCCCCGTTGGGGGAAAGGCCTCCTCCTGCGCAACACGCTCCCGCACCAGGGCTGCTTCTACAAACGGGAAGTCCTCCAAGCCAGGCCGTACAACCTCAGCTACAAAATCTTTGCGGACTACGACCTCAACCTCCGGCTCTACCACGACAAGGTGAAAGCCGTCCTGCTCGAAGACACCGTGGCTTTCCATGCCACGGACGGCATCTCGAACCAGTCCAGCGGCGCGGAGGAGCTGTTCCGGGTGGTGCGCGACAACAACGGCCGCCTCGTGCAGTGCCTGTCATGGGGCTACTTCAAACTACAAGGTCTGAAATCGAGATGGACACAGTTGAATTCTTAGTCCTCGTCGTCATCTACAAGCTGTCTCCCGGACAGTCGGACACGCTCTTGTCGCTGTCGCGCTGCAAGGAGGCCAAGGGGCACGTCCGGGTCATCATCCGCGACAACAGTCCGGCGGCCTACGACAGCACGGACAGGGACAGGCTCGACCGGATGCTTTCCGGCATCCCCTACGTCTACCGGCACAACGGGAAGAACGAGTACCTGTCGTCCATCTATAACCAGACCATACGGGAGCTCCGCCAGAATGAGTACCTCGTCCTGCTCGACCACGACTCCGTCTTCGACAGCGCATTCTTCGCCGAGGCGGAAAGGAGCATCCGGAGCCATCCCGACATCGACCTCTTCCTGCCGCGCATATTCTCCGGGCAGCAACTGGTGAGCCCCTCGCGCATGACGCTCTTCAAGGGGAGCTACCTGAAACGTTGCCGCCCGGGACTCCTCCCCACCCGCCGGGCGATGGCCATCAACAGCGGAATGGTCATCTCCGGCCGCTACCTGCTCCACGGCTTCCCGGGCTACGACACGGACTACCACTTCTACTGCACGGACTGTGACTTCATGTGGAAATTCCGCAAGCACGCCCCCTACTGCTGTGTCATGGACTATGACCTCCGGCATAAGCTGGACTTCTACGGTTACGACGAGCCGTTCGAGAGGAAGGTCGGCCGCTTCCGCGAGATGCGCCGCTCGTTCCTCACGGCCATGCGCAAGCGCGCCCTCTGGGCCTACTGGCTCTGCTTCGTCTACATGGACGTTTATTCCGTCAAGTTTGCCATCCAGCACCGCGACAGGCGCTTCCTCTTCGTCCGCTGAGCCTTATGGAAATCGACCAGTTCCTCATCCACCTGGCACTCAACTGGCCGTGGTACCTGCTGTTCCTCAGCCTCTCCACGCTCGCCCTGCTGCCCGTCCTCCTGCGCTACACCCTCAGCTGGTACGACCCGCTCCGCATCGCCTGCGTCTTTGCCATGCTGGCCAACGCCATCCCGCCGTTCCTCTGGGTGACGGGCTACGCGTCGACGGAGATGTTCGTCTATTTCCTCCTGTCCGAAGGCGTGTTCTGGCTGGGGCTCATCACGTTCGCCAGGAAACGCAGCGTCACGTCGGACGTGGGCGTGGCCAACGAGGAACACTACGCCTTCTACTTCTTCCTTGTCTGCTTCGCGCTCTACGTAGCCTTCACCCTCCTCTCCTACGCCATGTTCGGCATCCCCATCTTCATGGACAAGAGCCGCCTGTCCGTCTACTCCGGCTCGGGGGGCTTCGGCATCTTGCAGCGTTTCAACAACTTCTTCTCCTTTTTCGTCCCGTTCTACATCTTCCACATGCTCCGGCAGAAGACGCACCGCGCGTTCTGCTACGGCAGCATAGCCGTCGTGGTCGTCTTTCTGGTTTTCTCGGGCAGCAAGTCCGAAATCCTCACCCTGCTCTACGCTTTCTTCGGCTACAAGTTCTTCTTCCTCCGCGAGCGTCCGCACACGAGCCGCCGCATCATCCTCTACCTCGGGGTCGGCGTCGTGGCGGCGTTGTTCATCCTCTACTTCCAGGTGAGGCAGTGGGGCGGCGAGGGGCTCGGCGACGCAGCGATTGCACTGGTCACCCGCTTCGTGGCCTCGGGCGACTGCTACTTCTATGCCTATCCCAACGACGTTTACCAGTCGCTCGAGGTCGGGAACAGCATCCAATATCTCTTCTCCGGCCTGCTCACCTCGATGCACGTCATCCCCTACGACGACGTGGCCCAGTCGATTGGCCTGCAACTCACCGAAATCACGCGCCCCTACCTGGCCGGAGCCGACACGGGGCCTAACTCCCGTATGCCCATCCTCAGCTACACCCTCTTCGGGTGGTGGGGAATCATCTTCGCCTACATCGCCGGGCTGGTCACGTCGTACGGGATGTTCCGCCTGCCCGCCCGCCTGCCCAAGGGCCTCATCTTCGCGGGATTCATGACCTACGTCTACGCCACGCTGGCGGGCAACGTGACGGACTTCACACTGGGCATCTACTACCTGTTCGACATGATGCTCAACCTGGCGTTCACCGTGGGGCTGGTCTACCTCTTCACGGCCATGACCACCGCCCCCAAGCGGCTGCCCCAAAGCTCGTAAGCGTTCCTCCCCGCCGGGGGCGGACTGTCTGCCCGGCTGTGCCGGATTTCGCTCCGGCGACCCGGTGAAACAGTCAGCCGACCCGTCGCGACGGGTCGCCGACCTCGCGACACCGGGAGGCCGACCCGTCATCCCGGCGGCATCGGCAAGCCGTCCGCCCACCGAATCACAAATCCCCCACCGGCATCCCTGCGGAAAACCAGCCACGCCGGGAGGCGGAACAGCCCGAAAATCGTATCTTTGTGGCGTGTGCGCGCCCATTCCCCGCCGGACAGGCCGTCCGCACGCACAAACCGCAATCAAGAACATAAACATAAGAAAGATGAAAGAGTTAGCTTTGAAGTACGGCTGCAATCCCAACCAGAAGCCGGCGCGTATCTACATGGACGAGGGCGAGCTCCCCGTCGAAGTGCTGAACGGCCGACCCGGATACATCAACTTCCTCGATGCCCTCAACGGGTGGCAGCTCGTCCGCGAGCTGAAAGCCGCCACCGGGCTCGCCGCCGCCACATCGTTCAAGCACGTCTCGCCGGCCGGGGCAGCCGTGGGGCTTCCTCTGGACGACACCCTGCGCAAGATTTATTTCGTCGACGACATCGCCGAACCCCTCACGCCCATCGCGTCGGCCTATGCCCGCGCCCGGGGAGCCGACCGCATGTCGTCCTACGGCGACTTCATCGCCCTGAGCGACACGTGCGACAAGGCTACCGCCCTGCTCATCAAGCGCGAAGTGAGCGACGGCATCATCGCCCCGGGCTACACGGACGAGGCGCTCGCCATCCTGCGCGAGAAACGTAAGGGGACGTACAACATCCTGCGCATCGACCCGGACTATCGCCCCGCGCCCGTCGAGCACAAGCAGGTCTACGGCATCACCTTCGAACAGGGACGGAACGAAATCGACCTCACCGGCGACGACCTCTTTGACAACATCCCCACCCGCAACAAGACGTTCACCGAAGAGGCGAAGCGTGACCTCCGCATCGCTCTCATCACCCTCAAATACACCCAGAGCAACTCCGTCTGCTACGTCAAGGACGGCCAGGCCATCGGTATCGGCGCGGGGCAGCAGAGCCGTATCCACTGCACGCGACTGGCTGGCAACAAGGCCGACATCTGGTGGCTGCGCCAGCATCCCAAGGTGATGTCGCTGCCCTGGGTGGAGAAGATTCGGCGCGCCGACCGCGACAACACCATTGACCTGTACATCTCGGACGACTACATGGATGTCCTCTCCGACGGCGAATGGCAGAAGTTCTTCACCGAGAAGCCCGAAGTGCTCACCCGCGAGGAGAAGCAGGCCTGGGTGGCTCTCAACCAGGGCGTTGCCCTCGGTTCGGACGCTTTCTTCCCCTTCGGCGACAACATCGAGCGCGCCCACAAGAGCGGCGTGGCCTACGTGGCACAGGCCGGCGGTTCCGTGCGCGACGACCACGTCATCGCCACCTGCGACAAGTACGGCATCGCCATGGCTTTCACGGGCATCCGTCTCTTCCACCATTGACCCGGAAACCGCTCCGCGTATGCAGAAGGCTAACGACGAAGAAATCGAAAAGGCTATCAGCGAAGGCATCGTGTTCAAGGCGATGCCCAAGACGGCGAACACGCAGCCGAAAGTAAAGACAAAGGCGAAGAAAAAGGCTTACGTCACCGGCCTGCACGGCTCGGGGGCGGCCAAGAAGAAGGCCGAAATCCGCCAGCGGCGCGCCAACCGCCACAAACGGTAAGACACCAACCACTATCCGGCGACCTGCCCGCCCGCACACAGCTACCAGTGCGGCGCGGGCAGTTTCCGTTATGCCCGCGCCGGCCTCACGTGGTGCCCGACGGGTCGACGGTGGTGGTCGTCACCTTGCCCGATTTGTGTGCCACTACCTGCACTTTTTTCAGGCAGCGGTTCTGGAAATCGAAAAAGCGCGTGGGGTCGTATGCCTTGCCGTTGATGCGCACCTCGAAGTGAAGGTGTTCCGTCGTGGCGCGTCCCGTGCGCCCCGTCAAGGCGATGGCTTGCCCCGCCTCGACCCAGTCGCCCGCCTGGACAAGGTTCTTGGAATTGTGGCTGTACAGCGTCTCCATGCCGTTGGCGTGACGCACGACGACAACCTTGCCGTAGCCGTAATAAGTGCCCGAGAAGCGGACACGCCCGGGGAATGCGGCAAGAATCTCGTCGTCAGGCTTTGTTTTGAGGTCTATCCCGGCATGGCGGCGCTTCCCTCCGAAAGGACTGATGACCTTTGCGTTCGGCAAGGGGAAGCACCAGTCGCCGTCCTGATACTTGTAAAGGTTCACCGTGATGGCATCCGACTTGTCGAACAGCCCCTCGGTCGGTGCGCTCACGACACGCTTTTCATAAGAAGTAAACTCCGACGAAACGTCTATCACGTCGTCATCGGCGGGGTCGGAATCCGTCCCGCCGCCCCCGTAGGCGGCCAGGTCTTCCTCGCTTTCGCCGAAAGCGGTCATCTCGACAGAAAGCCCCCTGTCGGTGAAGAGGTATTCCTGTCGCCGGACACGGCGGTGGGGAGCGTCGACCAGCGTCTCCACGTCTACGGGAAAACCATTGACCATTATGCCGAAGCGGCAAAGTCCCCGGTTACGCTCCACGCCGACGACGCCAAGTGCCTGTCCCACGCCGACGCGCTGGCCGGGCACGACGACTGTCTCGTCCAGCAGGGAATACACCGTTTCCAGCCCGTTCTCATGACGCACGACCACGGTGTTCCGCCGCCTGCCCAGGTAACGCGACATCCGCACGAGGCCGTCGAACATGGCGCGCACGGTGTCGCCCGGCGTAGCCGTAAGCAGGAGGTCCTGCGCGTCGACTTTCTGCGCCCTCCCATTGGCCAGGGGATAGCACCAGTCGCCCGGCCGCAGGTTCGACAGGTCGAGGGTGAAGTCCTTGGAGGCCTCGAACAAACCCGGGGTGGCGACGCATAAATACTGTTGCTCCACTGGTGTGGACTTGTCGGCGACTAGTTGCGACGAACCGGCGACTAGTAGAAACAGAAGGGCTAACTCGCGTATCTTCATCGTTATTTCACTTTATCATCAAGGGAGGAGCATGATGCCGGAACAGAGCCGCCCGGAGGCGATGCCCTGCCTG
>CAZYHW010000014.1:0-27279 GCA_964647405.1 uncultured Prevotellamassilia sp. | reverse complement strand
ACGGGTCGGCTGTCCGTCGTGACGGGTCGCCGACTTGTTCCGACGGGTCGCCGGATAGGAAAGACAGGTCGGCGACTTGTCCGGACGAACTGGCGGGGAACAAAAACGGGGCGGCAACCGTGTACGGCTGCCGCCCCGATGGAATATCACCGGAGTGCGTCGGCCTCGCCTCTAACGGCGGGCGTAAGTGTCGAGACCGCGTTCGAGGAAGTCGACGTACTTTTGCACGTTCTCGTCGTAGGAGTAGGCACCTTGGAGCGGCCGCCCGTCGTTGTCGAGCAGGACATAGAACGGCTGTGCGTTGGCACCGAACTTCGTGCGTTGCAGGTAGCTCCACTTGTCGCCGATGGTGCGCAGCGTGACGCGCTGTCCGTTTTCCTCAACCACGATGGGCTCGGGGAGGCGTGTCTTGTCGTCGACATAGAGGGAGATGAGGACATACTTTTCCTTGATGAGCCGCGCCACGGACGGGTCGCGCCAAACGGCCAGTTCCATCTTGCGGCAGTTCACGCAGCCGTGTCCCGTGAAGTCGATGAGCACGGGCTTGCCCACACTGGCGGCGTAGGCCATGCCGGCATCGTAGTCGTCGAACTGGGCTTCTACGTCGGACTGGCGGTCAAGGTTGAAGTCTTGTGTCGACATGGGCGGCGCGAAGGCGCTCACGGCTTTGAGCGGTGCTCCCCAAAGCCCCGGCACCATGTAGACGGCGAAAGCCAGCGAGATGAGGCCGAGGAAGAAACGCGGCACGCTGGTGTGTGTCGTGTCATCGTCGTGGGGGAATTTCAACTTGCCCAACAGGTAGAACCCCAAGAGGGCAAAAATCACGATCCACAGGGCGAGGAATGTCTCGCGGTCGAGCAGGTGCCAGCCGTAGGCGAGGTCGGCCACCGAAAGGAACTTCAAGGCAAACGCCAGTTCGAGGAAGCCCAGCGTCACCTTGATGACGTTCATCCAGCCCCCGCTCTTCGGCGCGCTTTTCAGCCAGGTGGGGAAGAGCGCGAAGAGGGTGAAGGGAAGAGCCAGCGCGATGGCGAAACCGAGCATCCCGATGGTGGGGGAGAGGATATTACCCGACGTGCCGACCTCGACGAGGAGGAAACCGATAATGGGACCCGTGCAGGAGAACGACACGAGCGAGAGGGTGAACGCCATGAGGAAGATGCTCAGCAGGCCGGTCGTCGCCTCGGCCTTGCTGTCGACCTTGTCGCTCCAAGAAGAGGGCAGGGTGATTTCGAAACCACCCAGGAAGCTCGCGGCGAACACCACAAGCATCAGGAAGAACAGGATGTTGAATACCGCGTTGGTCGAGAGGTCGTTCAGGGCACTGGCACCGAAAAGCGACGTGATGATGACACCGAGGGCGACGTAGATGACCACAATGGCTGCGCCGTAGGTCATGGCGTCGCGGATGCCGCGCTTCCGGCTGGATGAGCGTTTCAGGAAGAAGCTCACGGTCATCGGGATGATAGGCCACACGCAAGGAGTGAAGAGAGCCACCAGACCACCGGCGAACCCGAGCAGGAAAACTATCCAGAGGGAGCGTCCGGCCGACGAGGCCGCATCGCCGTCAAAGGCACGCAGTTCGTCAATGACCGGTTGCCAGGACGGTGATGCTGTGACCGTACCGGCTGGGGCGGTCGCAGGTTCTGCGGCGGGAGCATTGTCCACGTCGGGAGCAGGCTGCGCCGGAGTGGCGGGGGCGGCGTTGTCAACCGGCGGGGCAGGCGTGGCCGCAGGTTCGGCGGGAGTATTCTTGGCCGTTGGTGGCTGGGATGCGGGACTGGCCGGGGCGGCCGACGGACCGTCTGTCCCGTCGAAGGCAGCGTCGACGTGGGTGGGCGGCAGGCAGTTCTGGTCGTCGCAGGCACCGTAGGTGAGGTAGCCTGTCAAGGCATACGTGGAAGCCGTCAGCCGGACACGCTGCACGAACTTGCATTCGTCCTCGAAATAACGTACCGGCATGTCGAAGATGGCGTCGTGCTTTTGCAGCTCCCCAGCCCCGGCGGTGAGGCTGCCCGCCAACTCGACACCCTCGGCCCGGTCAATGTCGAACGTGGCCGACGTGGGGCCGCCATTGCCCAGCCCTGTGGAGTAAACGTGCCAGCCGGGTTCTATGGTTCCTGTGAACACTATGTCTATTTCCGTGGGTGACACCCGCTCGTAGCTGACCGAGAAGTGGACTGGGTCGTGCAGCTGGGCGCACAGGGGGAGGACGGTGATTACCGTCCACAGCGTCAGAAAGGATAGAAAACGTTTCATAAAATAGGACTGTTACAGATTGATGGTGATGAACCGACGTGAGCAGAACCGGGTCGCCTTATTGTTCGGCCGGAAGCATGGTGACGGTTACGCAATTGCCTTGTTTGAGCACGAAGTCGCGGACGAATGCCTGCACGTCGGCCGAGGTGACGGACTCGACGGTGGACTTGAAGTCGCTGACGGGGTCGTAGTTCCACTTGATGGCCGAGAGGATGGCTCCTTGCCAGTACCCGTTTTGCCGTTGACGGTCATCGTAGACTTTAAGTTCGTATTTCTTTACACGGTCAAGCTCCTCGTCTGTCACGCCGTCGCGGGCGATGTCTTCAATGGCCTGCCTGATGAGCAGGAGAGCCGAATCGGTTCCCTCGGGGCGGATGGGGCAGACGATGGAAAGGGAGTAGATGTCCTCACCCGAGCGTTGCACGCTTCCCTCGGCCTGCACGGTGTATGCCATGCCGCCATCCTCGCGTATGGTTTCGAGATAGCGCGCCGTCAGCACCTGACCGAGCGTCTGACTGACGATTTCGTTCTTCAAGGTAAGCGGAGCCTTTCCTGTCCAGAACTGCCCGATGAAAGCCTGCGGCGTTTCCATCTCACGGGTGAACTGGTTGTCGTGTACGCCGGTGACGGGGTTGATTTTGAGGTCGACCCAGTTTTCACGCTCGCCCTGTCCGGGCAAGGCGGCAAGGTACTGCTCCGTAAAGGTTCGGAGCGAATCGATGGAGAAAGCCCCCGTGAAGATGAAGTCGAAGTCGCCCGCCGAAGCGAAACGCTCGCGGTAGATACGTTTCACCCCTTCGTAGCTCACAGCGTCGAGCTGGCTGGCAGTGAGTCGCATTCGGCGCGGATTGTGGGCGAAGAGGGTGGCGGTGATACTGTCACTCCATGCCTGTTGCGGCACTTTCTCGGCGTTTTCCAGCTGTGGGCGGATGAAGGACAAGGCACTCTGGAAGCCCTCGGGGTCGTCGGCGGGTTCCTGGAAGCGGAGGTAAGTCAACTCGAAGAGTGTCCGTAAATCCTTGGGGGTCGATTCGCCGACGAGGTTCTCATAATGGTTTTCGATAAAGGGATGGACTGATGCCTGTTTCCCCGCGAGTTTCTTGGTCAGCTCCGTCGAGGTGAACGCGCCGAGACCCGTGGCCGACATCGCCTCCGGGAAGAATTTCAGGTCGGCGAGCTCGTCGTCGGAAACCTTAGACGCTCCTCCCGCACTGACGGCCCGCATGAGCACTTGGCTGTCGTTGAAATCCGTTTGGCGGAAGAAGACGCGCGCGCCGTTAGAGAGCGTCCAGCAGGTATAGCCATGGGGAGCGGCCTCTTCGCTGACGATTTTCCCGGGAGCGGGGAGCGAGGGGACGAGCGGTGCCGTGTTCACGTTGTCCACGTAAGCCGTGAGCAGGGTTTCCGAGGCGGCCTCGACGGCTTCCCGGAGCGCGTCGGCCGTCGGTATGTCGACATCCTCGGCATCGGGATAGGACGCGATGAGTACGAAGTTCGTGTCGGTGCTGGCCACGAGCCGTGCGAGCAGTTCGTTGGCCGCTTCGGCGGGCAGCACGGGCGTGAGCCGTTTCAGCAGGGTGTAGAAGTCCGCCACCGACGGAATGGGTTCGTTGTCAAGGAAATGGTCTACGTATTGACCGATATAGAAATTGTTCCGCTGCTTCGTGCGGTTCAGGTAGAGCTCCTCGACCTGGCTCATCAGCTCTTCCCTCATCCGGTCATACTCCGTGGCGGTGAAGCCGTGCTGGCGGGCGCGCAGCAGTTCCTCTATCGCGGCTTGGAGAGCCTCCGCGTCGCGTCCGGCCTTAGGGAGCACCACCAGTTCTGCCGCACCTTTCGTCTTGGCCAGCAGGAAGTCGCCGTAGCGCAGGGCGGCGGCGATGAACGGGCAGTCGGGTTGCAGGCTGGCCTCGTCGAGACGGGCGTTCATCATGCCGCACACGGCTTGCGCAAGGAACTGCATGCCGGCGTAGGCGACGGAGCTTTTGAGGGAGTCGGGGTACGCCTCGCCCTTGAAGTAGGTGTCGATGACGGGCTGGCGGATTTCCTTGTCCTTGTCGACGACATAGATGGGCGTGTCGTTGTCGGGGACGGGATAGGCCGCGCGCTCGGGCGCTCCGGCGGGCACTTCGAGCGAACTGAACAGGCGCACGATGGTCTCCTCAACGCGGTCGGGGTCGATGTCCCCCACGACGATGATACCCTGCAAGTCAGGGCGGTACCACGTTTCGTAGTAAGCGCGCAACGTGTCAGGCATGAAGTTGTCGATGACCGACATCAGGCCGATGGGCATACGCCTCCCGTAGCGCGAGCCGGGGTAGAGGGTTTCGAGGTTGCGCTCGTAGATGCGCTGCTGCGCCGACGAGCTGAGCCGCCACTCCTCGCGGATGACCCCGCGTTCCTTGTCGATTTCCTGCGGGTCGAGGGTGAGCGAACCGGCCCAGTCGCGCAGGATGAGCAGGCAGGAGTCGACCGTCGACTGTCGCCCCACGGGCACGTCGTCGATGTTGTAGACCGTTTCGTCGGTGGAGGTGTAGGCATTGAGGTTCACTCCGAACTTCACGCCGATGCTTTCGCAATAACGGACAAGGGAGTTGCCGGGAAAGTGTTCCGTGCCGTTGAAGCACATGTGTTCGAGGAAGTGCGCCAGGCCGCGCTGTTCTTCCTCCTCCTGCACCGACCCCACTTTCTGGGCGATGTAAAAGCTGGCCCGTCCTTCGGGAAGGGCGTTATGGCGGATGTAATAGGTCAGCCCGTTGGCCAGATGCCCTATCCGCACCGCCGTGTCGACCGGAAGGGTCATCCCCTGGCCTGACGCGACCGCCGGAAACAGCAGGGACAAACCGGCCAAGGCCGCAATGAAAGCTGCTTTCCTTATGTTTCGCATACGCGATACGTGTATCTTAGCGCAAAGGTAAATCTTTTTTCCGACTTTTTCCCGCATGGCTGTCAGGAGAAAAGCAACATCCTTCGCGTCCTGTGGAACTGTGACGGCGACTCCGCAAAACGGGTCGCCGGATAGGCGGAACAAGTCGGCGACCCGTGCGAACTATCCGGCGACTTCATGACCGCGGCATCGCCCGCATGTTTCGCGGTCGCCGACCCGTATTCTTTATCGGTATGCCCGTGTCCGGTAGCCTACGGAAAAACGTTCCGCGTCAGGGTTGGGATGAACCTTGACCGGACGTAATTGTTGAAGAAAGGTGGATTTTCACGCACGCCGGGGGAGTTCCTTGCTGCGTTGTCAGAGCATACGGCGAGTGAGGCGGCGGATAGGAAGCCAGATGGCGACGATGCTGACGAGGGCGACGGTCAGGAAGATGGCTATCACGTCGAGGGCATGCACGCTGACGGGATAAGCGTCGATGATGAAGCTGCCCGACGAGCTCCCGAGCCGCAGCCAGCCGTAGTGTTCCTGTGCCAGGCACAAGGCCAGGCCGAGAACGATGCCGATGAGGGCTCCCAGGGTCGAGATGAGCCAGCCCTCGAAAAGGAAGATGCGCCCGATGAGGCGGTCGTCCGCACCGAGGTGGCGCAGCGTGCCGATGTCGTCTTTTTTGTCAAGAATGAGCATCGAAATGGAGCCGATGATGTTGAAACAGGCAACGAGGAGGATGAAAGTAAGGAAGATGTAGGCAATAACCTTTTCTATGTTCATGATGCGGAACACGTCTTCCTGTTGGTCGTAGCGGTCTTTCACGACGAAGCGGTCGCCGAGCTGGCTTTGCAGGCGGGCTTTCACGGCGGACACGTCAGCTCCGGCGACCAGTTTGAGTTCGAGAGAGGTGATTTCGCCGGGTCGGTCGAAGAGCCGTCGCGCCAGGTCAATGGGGCAGAGCAGGAGGGCTTCGTCATATTTGCGCTGCCGCACGGAAAAGACCAGCCCGGAAGAGTAAAGCTCGTCGGTGTTGAAACTTCCGGACGGGTTGGCCATGTTGACCCGCTCCCCCTTGCGGGGCGCGCATACGGTGATGGAGCCTTCGAAGTCGTAGCCGCAGCCCAGTTGCATGGCCAGTCCGATACCCGGGACGGCGTAGCTGAGGTCGGCGGCGTGCAGCACGAAGTCGCCCTCGCCGTAAAGGATGTCCCCGAGGTCGGTACAGTGCACGAAGTTGTCGTCCACGCCTTTGAGCGTCACCACGGCCTGCCGCCCGCGATAGAGGGCGAGTGCCTGGTCTTCCATGCACTCTGTCACGAGTGCTACGTCCGAATCGCCGCGGACGGCGGCCAGGGCGGGGTCGTCGGCTTTCACGGGGATGCCCGTGGCCGTCGCGACTTCGAGCTGGGGGTCGAACGAGGTGAAAAGCCCGGCCACGAGGTCGCGGAAGCCGTTAAAGACGGACAGGGTGCACACCATGGCCAACGTGGCGACGGCCACGCCGATGACGGATATGGCCGAGATGATGTTGATGGCGTGGTGGCTTTTCCGGGAAAAGAGGTAGCGCCGCGCGACGTAGAACGGGAAGTTCATCTCTCTATTTCAGGAGTTCGTCGATATGCTCTATGTAATCGAGGGAGTCATCGACGAAGAAGCGGAGCTCGGGAATGATGCGCAGTTGGAAGCGAAGGCGTTTCCCAAGTTCGAAACGCACTGTCTTGACGTTCTGGTTGATGTTCTCGACGACCTCTTTGTTCTTCTCGGAGGGGAACACGCTCAGATATACCCGGCATACGCTCATGTCGGGACTGATGCGCACGGTGCTGACCGACACAATCATGCCGTGCGTGGCCTGTGTCTGGTGGCGGAACATCTCTGCCAGTTCTTTCTGTATAAGTCGGGCTACTTTTTGTTGTCGGGTTGTTTCCATACTTTTCCTGTTCAGGTTTGGCTGCTTGTGGCAGCAGGGTTGTTGGTTGGTCGTTCGCCGCTTCCGAGGTGGTGGATGAGGGTGAGGCCGTCGCGCAGGGGCAGGATGACACACTCCACTTCGGGGTCGGCGGCGACGATGTCGTTGAAGCGGCAAATACCTTGTGTCTGCGCGTCGCGGGCATACGCTTCGTCGACGACGTGCCCGTCCCATAGGGTGTTGTCGGCCACGATGTAGCCGCCGGGGACGAGGTGGCGTTTCGCCATTTCATAATAGTCGGCATACTGACGCTTGTCGCCGTCGAGGAACACGAAGTCGAAATCCAAGCCCAGGCGGGGCACAAGAGTGAGCGCGTCGCCCACGGTGAAGCGCACGCGGTTGCCATACGGCGAGGCGTCAAGCCATTCGCGGACGAAATCTTCCAGCTCGTCGTTGACCTCGAACGTGTAAAGCTCACCGTCGGGCGGGAGTGCGGAGGCCATCGCCAGGGCGGAGTATCCGGTGAATGTTCCTACCTCGAGGATGCGTCGCGGCTGTACCATCCCGACGAGCATTCGGAGCATCTGTCCCTGCACATGCCCCGAGGCCATCCGTCCGTTCACTATCCGGAGGTTCGTGGCGCGCCAAAGGCGGTACAACTCCTCCCGCTCGGGTGTGGTGTGGCTACGGATATACTCGTCGAGGGCGGTCTCCATCCGCTGTCAGTTCTTATAGATTTCCTCTCCGTCGGTCTGGAAGAGGTTCTGCACGATGTTCATTTCCATGAACGACGTCCGCTGCTCCTTGCGCTGGCTGCCAAGGTAGCAGATGCGGTCTTCCGGTTTGAGCACTCCGTCGGTCAGCAATTTCCGAAGGACGGCGAGGAGAAACTCGTGGCCGGTGCTTTGGAACGGCATGAATATCGCGGTGACGCCATAGGAAAGGGCGAGATGGCGGACGGTTTTCGCTTTGTAGCAGATGGCGAGTACGGTGCACTGTCCGCGGAACGAGGCGACGTAGCGCGCCGTCCGTCCCGTGTAGCTGTCCATGACGATTGCCCGGAGCTTCATCCGCTTGGTGGCCATGACGGCCTCTTGGGCGAAGAACTCCGTCACGTCGGGCTCGTCGGAGAGCGGGACATCCTCGTCGCCGAAGAGTTGGCTGATGTCCTTCTCTGCCTGCCATGCGATGGAGGCCATCGTTTTCACGGCCTCGACAGGATAGGCTCCGTAGGCCGTTTCGCCGCTTAGCATCAAGGCATCCGCCCGGGAGTAGACGGCATTGGCGATGTCGGTCACTTCGGTACGGGTCGGGCGCGGGTTCTTTATCATGCTTTGGAGCATCTGCGTGGCCACGATGACCGGTTTGCGTGCGCGGATTGCCTTGGCCACGAGGCGGCGCTGTATGCCGGGGATGAACTCCTGGGGAACTTCGATGCCCAAGTCGCCGCGTGCCACCATGATGCCGTCGGCCACGTCGAGAATCTCGTCGATGTTGTCGACACCTTCCTGGTTCTCGATTTTCGCGATGATACGTATGTCGCTTCCGGCGGCGTCGAGGAGTTTCCTCACTTCGAGCACGTCCTCCTTACTGCGCACGAACGAGTGGGCGATAAAGGCCACGTCGGCCTCGATGGCGAAGCGGATGTTTTCCTTGTCGCGGTCGGTCAGGGCGGGCAGGTTGACGCGCACGCCGGGCACGTTGACGCTTTTCCTCGAGCCGAGGGTTGCATCGTTCTCCACGCGGCAGGCCACGTAGTCCGCACCCTTTTCCTCGACCACGAGGCCGAGGTCGCCGTCGTCGATGAGGATGTGGACACCTACGGTCATGTCATGGACAAAGTCGGGATAGGACACGGCGATGCATTCCCGCGTGGTCGTGCGGCCGGGCTCGCCGACGATGCGGACGAGGTCGCCCTTGCGGAAGTCTATGGGGTGGTCGCAGACGGTCGTGCGTACTTCCGGGCCTTTCGTGTCGACGAGTACGGCGATGCGGCTCGACACCTCGCGCACGTTGTTGATGACCCGGCGCATTCCGGCGGGCGTTTGGTGGGCCGTGTTCAGGCGCACGACATTCATGCCGGCATCATAGAGTTGCTGGATGAAGGGGACATCGCAACGCGCGTCCGAGATCGTGGCGACGATTTTCGTTTTCTTATACATATATGGGTTTAGCGCTTTTCTTTCTTCCTCATGGAGTTCCCTCTGTCAGCCGTCAGATGCCGAGCAATGCCTCGACAGCCAGCCGGTAGGAGTCGAGCCCGAAACCGCAGACGACTCCCCGGCACGCCGCTGCGATGAGCGAGCGGTGGCGGAACTCTTCGCGGGTGTGCACGTTGGAGATGTGTACTTCTACCACGGGCGCGGGAATGCTGCGGATGGCATCGTGCAAGGCCACGGACGTATGCGTGTAGGCTCCGGCGTTGAGCACGATGCCGTCAACGTCGAACCCCACTTCCTGCAACTTGTCTATGAGCGTCCCCTCGACGTTGCTTTGGAAGTAGTCCAGTTCCACGTCGGGATAACGCCGGCGCAGGGCTTCGAGGCAGGCTTCCATCGTCCCCGAGCCGTAGATGCCGGGTTCGCGTCGGCCGAGCAGGTTCAGGTTGGGGCCGTTGATGATGATGATACGCTTCATGGAAATTCGTTTCGCGGGGGATTTTTCTTACATTTGCATCCCGCCCTGCAAAGATAGTCAAAAAGGAACACACCACAAAGTCCCCGCCGTGGTCGGCGGAAGCCTTGGGCGGCACGCACGATGGAGCATTTGCTGGAACAGGGCGTGGTTTCGGGATACCACGCCTACTTGATGATGGAGAAAGGTCTGTCGCCCAACACGCGCGCCGCCTATCTGCACGACCTTGAAAAGTATCTCGATTATCTCGGCGGGGAGCAGAAAAATCCCCTCGCCGCCACCCTTGACGACATCCACCGTTTCGCTTGGACGCTCGCCGACGTGGGCATCTCGCTGCGCTCTGTGGCGCGCATCCTGTCGGGAGTCCGTTCTTTCTATCACTACCTTGTCGTCGACGGGCACCTCGAAACCGACCCCACCGCCCTGCTCCAAATGCCCAAGGTGGGGCGATACGTGCCCACGGTACTGACCGTAGAGGAGGTGGACAGCCTGATTGACACCATCGACATGACCGAACGTGAAGGACTGCGTAACCGCGTGCTCATCGAGGTGCTTTACAGCTGCGGCCTGCGCGTGAGCGAGGCGTGCGGCCTGCGCGTGAGCGACCTCCATCTCGACGAGGGCTACATACGCGTCGCGGGCAAGGGGAGCAAGGAACGCCTCGTCCCCCTCTCGCCGCGCACCTCCGAAGAACTGAAACTCTGGCTGGTCGACCGCGAGCAGATTGACATACGCCCGGGGGAGGAGGACTTCCTCTTTCTCTCGTTCCGGCGCGGCCGCCGCCTGTCGCGGTGCATGGTGTTCGTCGTCATCAAGCGGTTGGCCGCCGCTGCCGGCATAGAGAAATCCATAAGCCCGCACACGTTCCGCCACACCTTTGCCACCCACTTGCTCGAAGGCGGTGCCAACCTGCGCGCCATCCAGGCCATGCTCGGCCACGAGGACATAGCCACTACCGAAATCTACACCCACCTCGACCAGACCGCATTGCGGAAGCAGGTGCTCGAGCATTTCCCGCGCAACCTGCCACGCGGCGCGGCGGAGGAGTCCGGCGAAGCCGCCCCGCCAGCGGACGATGCGGCGGACGGCGCGGAACAAGTCGCCGGATAGGATTTTCTATCCGGCGACCCGGCAGAACGGGTCGCCGTCCCGTTTCAAGCAGGTCGCCGTCCCGTGTCGCGGATGCCGTCGCGGGCGGTGTGACGTGGCTTCCTCCATGTGTCCATACGGCCTCCGGCATCCCCTTCCCCGCGCCCAATGCCGGCGAACGGGGATTTTTTCGTAACTTTACGGCCGAAAATCGAAACGCATAACGACAATGGGTCAAAAACCAGGCATACCGAAAGGCACGCGCGACTTCTCGCCTGCCGAAATGGCCAGACGCAACTACATATTCGACACCATCCGGCAAGTCTATGCCCTTCATGGATTCCGGCAGATAGAGACACCCGCGATGGAAAACCTGTCCACCCTGATGGGCAAGTATGGCGAGGAGGGCGATAAGCTGCTCTTTAAGATTCTAAACTCGGGCGATTTCGCCAAAGGGCTGGATGCCGCCGATTTCGCACAGGGCGGGTCGCCCAAGCTGGCCTCCCGCCTCTGCGAGAAGGGGCTGCGCTACGACCTGACAGTCCCTTTCGCGCGCTACGTCGTCCAACACCGTGACGAATTCGCGCTCCCCTTCAAACGCTACCAGATACAGCCCGTATGGCGGGCCGACCGGCCGCAGCGGGGACGCTACCGGGAGTTCTACCAGTGCGACGCCGACATCGTGGGTTCGGACTCCCTGCTGAACGAAGTGGAACTCGTGCAAATCATCGACACGGTGTTCACCCGTTTCGGCATCCGCGTGGCCATCAAACTGAACAACCGGAAAATCCTCAGCGGAATCGCCGAGGCCATCGGGGCACCCGATAAAATCGTGGACATCACCGTGGCCATCGACAAGCTCGACAAGATAGGCGCGGCCGGTGTCGACGAAGAGCTTGCCCGTGCCGGATTGTCGCAGGAGGCTATCGAGCGGCTGCATCCTATCCTTGAACTCACGGGAACTAACGAGGAGAAGCTCGAAGGCATACGCCAGGTTCTGGCCGGGAGCGAGGTGGGCGCGAAAGGGGCTGACGAGGTGGATTTTGTCCTCTCGACGATTGCCCCGCTCGGCCTGAACAATCCCGTCGAACTGGACCTGACGCTGGCTCGCGGGCTGAACTATTACACGGGCTGTATCTTCGAGGTGAAAGCCCTCGACATCGAAATCGGCTCCATCACCGGCGGTGGCCGCTACGACAACCTTACGGGCATCTTCGGTATGCCGGGGCTGAGCGGCGTGGGCATCTCGTTCGGTGCCGACCGCATCTACGATGTGCTGAACCAGCTTGAGCTATATCCGCAGGACACCGCGATGGGTGTCGACCTGCTTTTCATCAACTTCGGAGCCAAGGAAGCGGCACACTGCCTGCGACTGGCCGCCGCCGCAAGGAAGGAGGGAATCGTGACGGAGGTCTATCCCGACGCGGCCAAGACGAAGAAACAGATGAACTACGCCAACGCCACCGGAGCCCGCTTTGTCGCGCTCGTGGGGGAGGACGAAATCGCACAGGACAAGGTGACGCTCAAAGACATGGCCACGGGCGAACAACGCCTCGTCGCTCCCGGCGAAATAGCGGGCATCGTCCGCCGACAATCACACTGACGAAAAGAAACATCAAGCGAACAATATGGAACAAGACTTCAAGCGCACGCTCGTCACCGCCGCCCTGCCTTATGCCAACGGCGGCGTGCACATCGGGCATCTGGCCGGGGTGTATGTGCCGGCCGACATCTACGTGCGCTACCTACGGCTCAAACATAAGGACGTGCTCTTCGTCTGCGGGTCGGACGAACACGGCGTGCCCATCACCCTGCTGGCGAAAAAGAAAGGCTGTTCGCCCCAAAGCATCGTCGACCACTACAATGCGCTCATACGTGACAGTTTCAAGGAGTTCGGCATCTCGTTCGACGTTTACGGCCGCACCACGTCGGAAGTGCACGCCAAGACGGCTTCCGACTTCTTCCGTACACTCTATGAGAAGGGCGAATTCATCGAGAAAGAGAGCGAGCAATACTATGACGAGGAGGCGCATACCTTCCTCGCCGACCGCTACATCACAGGGGAGTGTCCGCACTGCCATGCCCAGGGAGCCTATGGCGACCAGTGCGAGAAATGCGGTACGGCTCTCTCACCCCGTGAACTCATCCAGCCGAAAAGTGCCGTGAGTGGGTCGAAACCCGTGTTGCGAAAGACGAAGCACTGGTATTTGCCCCTTGACAAGCATCAGCAGTGGCTTGAACCGTGGATTACGGAGCAGCACAAGGAATGGCGGTCTAACGTGATGGGTCAGTGCAAAAGCTGGTTCGAGATGGGCTTGCAGCCGCGTGCCGTCAGCCGTGACCTTGACTGGGGTATCCCCGTGCCGGTCGAGGGTGCCGATGGCAAGGTGCTGTATGTATGGTTCGACGCACCCATCGGTTACATCTCTAACACGAAGGAACTCTTGCCCGACACTTGGGAAACGTGGTGGAAGTCCCCTTCGACCCGTCTCGTACACTTCATTGGCAAGGACAACATCGTCTTCCACTGCATCGTCTTTCCCGCCATGCTGAAAGCCGAGGGGTCGTACATCCTGCCGGACAACGTGCCCGCTAACGAGTTCCTGAACCTCGAGGACCGGAAGATTTCCACATCAAGGAACTGGGCGGTTTGGCTGCATGACTACCTCAAAGAACTGCCGGGCAAACAGGATGTCCTGCGTTACGTACTCACGGCCAACGCGCCGGAAACGAAGGACAACAACTTCACCTGGAAGGATTTCCAAGCCCGCAACAACAACGAGCTGGTCGCCGTTTACGGTAACTTTGTCAACCGTGCCCTTGTGCTCACTCATAAATATTATGACGGCGTAGTACCTGTTGCGGGAGACCTGACGGACTACGACCGCGACACTATCCGCGAGTTCACCGACGTAAAGGCGCAGGTGGAACGCCTGCTCGACGGTTTCCGCTTCCGCGATGCACAAAAGGAGGCCATGAACCTGGCCCGCATCGGAAACAAGTACCTGGCCGACAGTGAGCCTTGGAAACTCATCAAGACAGACCCCGAGCGTGTCAAGACCATCCTGAACCTGGCCTTGCAGCTCACGGCGAACCTTGCCATAGCTTTCGAACCTTTCCTGCCGTTCAGCAGCAAGCGGTTGCGCGATATGCTGGCTGTGGACGACTTGGAGTGGGACAGCCTTGGCAGCACGACGCTCATCGCTCCCGGGCACCGCATCAACAAGCCCAGCCTCCTCTTCGAAAAAATAGAGGACGACGTCGTGGAGTTCCAGATGGAGAAGCTGAAAGAGGCTGACCGGAAGAACGCCGAAGCCAACTACCACGCCAATCCCGTCAAGGCCGACATCGCGTTCGAGGAGTTCGAGAAGCTCGATATCCGCGTCGGCACGGTGCTCGAATGCAGCCGTGTCCCCAAGTCGGACAAGCTCCTGCGCCTCCTCGTCGACGACGGACTCGGCGGCCGTACCATCGTGAGCGGTATCGCCGGCAGTTACCAGCCGGAGGCTCTCGTCGGCAAGCAGGTTTGCTTCATTGCCAACCTGCCCGCGCGTAAGTTGCGCGGAATCGAAAGTCAGGGTATGATACTTTGTGCAGGGAGTGCCGACGGAAAGTTGAGCGTCGTCACGACCCTGGAAGAGATGAAGCCCGGCAGCGAAGTGAAGTAAGGACCACTTCCGGGAAGGAAGTGGCATGAGACCCCCCGATGTGGCCATGTGGGACGTTCCCGCATGGCCGCATCGGGGCTTTTGCGCGGACAGGAGGGCGGCACGATGCAGGGAAAGCAGTTCTTATGATGAAAGGACGGGAAATGCGCACGTTTGCTATTACCTCCAATTCCTCTCCTTGTTTATATTGGCTCGTGCGACCAAGTGGTTGGTGGTTCTTGCCAAAGCATATAACATCTTGTTGTGTGGTTTCGCTTGTTCGTGCAATACCCCGCAGGAAGAATGTCCGCCGACTGTGTGCACCGGGTCGCCGACCCGGAAAAACTATCCGGCGACCCGTTACGCCTGGTCGCCGTTCCGGTCGTGACCGCACTGTCCCGACCGGTCTCGACCGTCCGTTTAACCCCGTTTGTCGGCATCCAGGCGGTACTGCTCGCGTCTTTATTCCCCCGAATCCACCGATTTTTCTTAATTTCGCGCCATGGGTTATTCCCGCGACACAATAAAAACGCCCGGCGGGTGTTATTAACATAAGGATACGTGCCTTTGGAACATCTGCAAGCGTTATGGAATCGAAAATGAGGAGAGTGTTACTCCTGCTGCTACTGGTCGGCATGGGGTTGGGGCTGTCTGCCCAACCGCGCCGGGTGCAGAACAAGCCTTATATCGACTTGCGGAGGTTTCACTACGGTTTCACCATCGGCATTCACGACCAGAGTTTGAAGCTCGTCAACAACGGTTACATCGACCCGTCCACCGGACAGCAGTGGATGGCCGAGAACGACAACCACGGGCTGGGTTTCAACGTCGGGGTGCTCGGCGAGTGGAAACTCACCGACTTTCTCGCCGTGCGGGCAATCCCCTCGCTCTATTTCGGAAGCAAGCACATCAAGTTCCTCGACCTTTCGTCGGGAAATACAGAGAGCCAGAACATGAAATCCACCTATATCGGGATTCCGGTTCACTTAAAGTTCAGTGCGCCGCGCTTCAATAATTACCGTCCCTACGTCATCGCGGGCGTTGCTCCCATGTACGACCTGACGAAGAAGCGACAGGAACGCCTGCTCACCAAGCCGTTGAACCTCTATGTGGAGGTGGGACTTGGTTGCGACCTGTACATGCCGTTCTTCAAGCTGATTCCGGAACTCAAATTCTGCCTTGGGTTGGCCAATGTCCTGGAACGGAACCGCAACGACCTGACCGATAATAACTTGCTCATATTTACGGAGAGCGTCACCAAGGCCACGTCAAACATGGTGGTGCTTTCGTTCTATTTTGAATAACCAAGCCTCCACGAACCAGCTATGAAAAAACTACTTTCCCTCCCTCCCAATCTTGTCGAACACTTTCACGAAATCACCGGGTTATCGGCCGACGAATGGTTCTGCACGTCCGACCCCGTCGGCAGGAAGCTGGGTTCGGGTGGCGGTACGACATGGTTGCTCGAATCCTGCCGCCGGGCTGAGGCTCCGGCGTGCGATTTCACCACGTGGCTTGGCCGGGAGAAGCGCATCCTGCTCCATGCCGGCGGTCAAAGCCGCCGGCTTCCTGCCTACGCCCCGAGCGGGAAAGTACTCACCCCCGTGCCCGTGTTCCGTTGGGCTCGTGGACAGCGGATCGACCAGACGTTGCTTTCGCTCCAACTCCCGCTTTACGAACGTATCCTTCACGATGCGCCGCAAGGCCTCCACACGCTCGTGGCCAGCGGCGATGTCTACATCCGCACGGTCGACGAATTACCGTCTCCGCCACAGGCCGACGTGGTCTGCTACGGGCTGTGGGCGGAACCCGAGCTGGCCCGCAACCATGGCGTGTTCCTCATCGACCGCCGCTCACCCGGTTGTCTGGATTATATGTTGCAGAAACCTTCCACCGAGACGCTCAGCCAGCTCACCACGACCCATTTTTTCCTCATGGACATCGGTGTGTGGTTGCTTAGCGACAAGGCGGTCGAGCGGCTGGTCGCTTGTTCCACGTCCGGCGGCGAATGCATCGGGTACGACCTCTATTCCGCCTTTGGTTGCGCTTTGGGCAGCCATCCCTCCTTGCCGGACGAACGGCTCGCCGACTTGACCGTGGCCATCGTGCCCCTGCCGGGCGGGGAGTTCTACCATTTCGGCACAAGCCGCGAACTGATTTCCTCGACGACCTCGCTGCAAAACCTGGTCAAGGACCAGCGCATCATCATCCAGAAGGAAATCAAGCACCAACCCTCGGTGTTCACGCAGAACGCCGACATCGCTTTCACGTTCGGCCACGAGCAAACAGAGATATGGGTGGAAAATTCCCACCTCCCGGCGACGTGGACACTGAGCCGCCGGAACATCGTCACGGGCGTGCCGCACAATGACTGGACGCTGCGCCTCGCTCCGGGGCAGTGCGTCGATGTCGTTCCCGTGGGCGACGACAGTTTTGCCTTGCGGCCTTACGGGTTCGACGACCCGTTCCGCGGCGATCCCTTCTCGCCGTCCACGCTGTTCTTGGGCAGACCCTTCCCCGTCTGGATGGCGGCTCATGGCCTGACGGAGGCCGATTTCGGTTCTGCCTCCGACATACAGTCCGCCGCCTTGTTTCCCGCGACGGACGACATGGCTCTGGCCGGTCGCCTGCTGGCTTGGATGCTCGACGAGTCGCCGGATAGAACGAACAAGTCGCCGGATAGTTCGGACGGGTCGCCGGATAGTTTGGACTTGTCGGCGACCTATCGCCGGCTTCGTCGCTACTCGGCCGACGAGTTGTCCGACCGTGCCAACCTGTGCCGGCTTTGTGAGCAGCGGCGGGCTTTCCGGCGCAACAACCTCGTCCAGCTGGCTTCCAACTATGCCAAGAGCGTATTCTATCAGGTCGACTTGAAACACACAGCCGCCCTTTACGACCAATACGGTCTGCCGCTGCCCGCCCCGCTGCCCCGGGAGACATCCCTGATGCTGCGGATGCACGATGCCATGTTCCGGGCCGAGTGGCACCGCAGGCGGGGCGATGACGCGGTTTCCTATTCCGACGAGGCTTTCGCCCTGTTGCGCGAGGGGCTCACGGCCACCGTCGGCAACGACAGGCAAGCCCCGCGTCTCGATGTGTGCCACGACCAAATCGTGTGGAGCCGCTGCCCTGTCCGCATCGACCTTGCAGGCGGCTGGACCGACACGCCGCCCTATTCACTCACCACCGGGGGGAACGTGGTCAACGTGGCCATCGAACTGAACGGCCAACCGCCGCTCCAAGTCTACGTCAAGCCCTCACGGGAGCGGGCGGTGATTTGCCGGTCGATTGACCTGGGAGCCATGGAGCGCATCACGACCTACGAGGAACTGGCCCGCTACGACCGGGTGGGCTCTCCGTTCTCCATCCCCAAGGCCGCGCTGGCCTTGGCCGGCTTCCTGCCCCGCTTCTCCGCCGAGCCCTACCGCTCGCTCGAAGACCAGTTGGAAGCCTTCGGCTGCGGCATCGAAATCACCCTGCTCTCCGCCATTCCGGCCGGGTCGGGACTGGGCACGAGTTCCATACTCGCCAGTACCGTGCTGGGAGCCTTGTCGGACTTCTGCGGACTGGGGTGGGACAAGATGCAGATCGGCAGTCGCACACTGGTGCTCGAACAACTCCTGACGACGGGCGGCGGCTGGCAGGACCAGTATGGCGGCATCCTGAACGGCGTCAAGCTCTTGCAGACCGGTCGGGGCTTCGACCAGACTCCCATCGTGCGCTGGCTTCCGGAGACCCTGTTCAGCGATGAGGACTACCGCCCTTGCCACCTGCTCTATTATACCGGATTGACCCGTACAGCCAAGAACATCCTGGCGGAGATTGTGCGCGGCATGTTCCTGAACAGCCATACGCACCTGGCTCGTCTGGACGCGATGAAGCAGCACGCGCTTTCCCTGCACGACACCCTGCAAAAGGGGGACTTCGTGACGTATGGACAGATGGTGCGCCAGACATGGGAACAGAACAAGCGGCTCGATGCAGGCACCAACCCGCCGGAAGTGGAACGCCTTTGCCGGCTCATCGACGACCTCGCGCTCGGTTACAAACTGCCCGGCGCGGGCGGAGGCGGCTATCTCTACATCGTGGCAAAGGACCGCATGGCGGCAGGACGCATCCGGAAATTGCTGAAAGAGAACCCGTTGTCGCCGTCGGCACGCTTCGTTGAGATGAACCTGTCCGCAAAAGGCTTGCAGGTGAGCCGCAGTTGACCGGCAGCCGTCCCGTATCTTTCCCCTATATTCACAAAAAGATGTCATCCAGAAAACGAATTTCCATCTTCTCGACCGACGACGGCCGTAACTACGTCGGCCCGTTCGCACTCGTGACCACGCTGTTCTTCCTGTGGGGCTTCGCCCACAGCATCCTCGACGTGCTCAACAAACACTTCCAGGTGGTTTTCGAGATAGGCAAGGCGGAGTCGGCTTTTGTCCAGGCGGTCGTCTATGGCGGCTATTTCCTGATGGCTCTCCCGGCGGGGAGGCTCATCAGTCGCCACGGCTACCGGGCGGGCGTACTGACCGGTTTGCTCCTCTACGGCCTCGGCGCGCTGCTCTTTATTCCGGGCAGCTACATCGGGAGTTTTCCTTTCTACCTCTTCTCCTTGTTCGTCATCGGTTGCGGGCTCACGTGCCTCGAAACGTCGGCCAATCCTTACGTGACCGTCTTGGGTCGCCCCTCGGCGGCTGAGCGGCGCATCAACCTGGCGCAGTCGTTCAACGGGTTGGGGTGGATAGTAGGTCCCCTCGTCGGCGGTTTGCTCATCTTCGGCGAGGAGGGTAGCGACCTCGCCCTCCCTTATACGGTCGTCGGCATCATCGTGCTGGCCGTGGCCGCCGTGTTCAGTCGTGTCCGCCTCCCGGAAATCAAGGAAGAGGCGGCGATCAAGTCCAGAACGGCGCGCCCCTTGCACCGCCATCCCACTTTCGTCTGGGGTGTCGCCGCCCTGTTCCTGTACGTCGCCGCGCAGACGGGCATCAACAGCTTCTTCATCAACTTCGTCACCGAAGCCGGCATCGGCATCAGCGACCGCACAGCCGCCTTAGCCCTGTCGTTTGGCGGCATGGGACTGTTCGTCCTCGGACGGATGGGTGGGAGCTGGCTGATGAACTACGTCCGTCCGGAGCGGCTGCTCTGCTGGTTCTCCATTGGTGCGGTCGTGACGATGGTGCTGGTATGCCGGGATTTAGGCTGGTGCTCCATCTTTGCCCTTGCGGCCTGCTATCTTTTCGAAAGTATCATGTTCCCCACGATTTTCTCCCTGGCTCTGCGCGGGCTGGGCGAGCACACGAAGCGCGGTAGCTCGATTCTTATCATGAGTATCGTCGGCGGGGCAATCGCTCCCGTGATGATGGGAGCCATCGCCGATGCCAGCGGGTCGATGGCGGTAGGCTTCGTCATCCCCTTGGCTTGTTTCGTATGCACGGGGGCTTATGCCCTTTTCTATGGCCGGATGGCTGCTGCCTGAAACCGGACAGCCTTTTCCTGGGTAGCCGACAAAAGAAATCCATCGGCCTGACAGTTTTTTCTGTCAGGCCGATGGATTAAACGGGTCGCCGACTTGTTCCCACACCGTGGCTGGTGCGAAAGCCTGTCCTTGCTGCGGATGCGTCAGCGAGGGCGGCGTGATGTCATGACAGCGGATTCCAGCCTTGCGCTTTCAGCTCGAATTCCTGCCCGTCGCGGGCTATGAGCGCGCATCCCTTCTCCTCGGCGGTGATGTAGCCGATGATTTTCACGTCGGGGATGGCCGCGACGCGGTCGTGCTGCGTGAGGGGGACGGTGAAGAGCAGCTCGTAGTCCTCGCCGCCGTTCATGGCGCACGTGGTCACGTTCATGTTGAACTCCTCGGCGGTCACGGCCGTCTGGTAGTCAATGGGGATGCGCTCCTCGTAGATGCGGCATCCCGCGTGGCTTTGTGTGCAAATGTGCATCATCTCCGAGGAGAGTCCGTCGCTGATATCCATCATGGCGGTCGGGCGTATGCCGGCTTCGCGCAGGGCGGCAATGATGTCGCGCCGCGCCTCCGGGCGGAGCTGTCGTTCCAGGAGATATTCCCTGCCGGAGAAGTCGGGTTGCGCCGCGACCTCCTTGTCCGCCTGCGCGTTAAAGACAGCCTTTTCGCGTTCCAGGAGTTGCAGTCCCATGTAGGCCGCCCCGAGATTCCCGCTGACGCAGACGAGATCCGTGTCGCGTGCCCCGTTGCGGTAGACGACTTGTCCGTCCTCCGCCTCGCCGATGCAGGTCATGCTGATGGCCAGTCCTGTCAGGGAAGAGGTCGTGTCGCCGCCCACGATGTCCACCTGGTGCTCCTGGCAGGCCAGCCGGATGCCGGAATAAAGCTGTTCGAGGTCCTCGACGGCGAAGCGTTTGCTCACCGCGAGGTTGACGATGAGCTGGCGCGGCGTGCCGTTCATCGCGTAAACGTCGGAGAAGTTCACCATGGCGGCTTTGTAGCCCAGATGCTTCAAGGGCGTATAAACCAAGTCGAAGTGTACGCCTTCCATGAGCATGTCGCTCGTGACGAGTACCTGACTTTGCGGGAAGGCCAATACGGCGCAGTCGTCGCCGATACCGTAACGGCTGCTTTCGTTGGTGAGGGAAATACCCTGCGTGAGGTGTTTGATGAGGCCGAACTCCCCAAGCGTGGAGATTTCTGTGCGTGTCATAACGTAGTGGTGAGTATGTGTGAGAAGTAAATATCCTTAGCGAAGTTTCGTCCCGAAGAGGAGTTGGCGGAGTTCTGCCACGGTTTCCACGACGTGCGTGGCTCCTGCGTTTTCAAGCTCTTCACGCCCGCCGTATCCGTAGGCGACACCGATGGAGGGCAGACCGGCTTGCCTTGCGCCCTCTATGTCGTGGCGGCGGTCGCCAATCATCAGGCATCCCTCGCCGGGCGGGATGCCCTGCCTGTGGAGCAGGTAGCGGATGACATCCCCTTTGGTCGGACGGCGGTGGCGAGGGGTGTCGCCGGCCACGTAGTCGAAAAACTGTACGAGGCGGAAGTGTTCCAATATCCGGCGTGCAGACGCTTCGCCTTTGGAGGTAGCCACGTACAGCCGGTGACCGCTGCCTTTCAAAGCACGGAGCAAGGACGGGATTCCGTGGTACAGTCGGTTCTCGGCCCAGCCGCGCTCGAGGAAATAGGCGCGATATTGCCGACAGGCGGCTTGGCATTGCTCGTCGTCGAAGTGATAAAACTCCTGGAACGACGTTTTGAGCGGCGGCCCGATGAAGGGAGACAGCGAATCCGTGTCCTGCACATGGATACCAAAGGATTCCAGCGCGTAGGCCACGGAACGTGTGATGCCGACAAGCGGGTCGGTCAGTGTGCCGTCGAGGTCGAAAATGAGGTGTGGGTACTTGGGCATCCGTCAGTCCCTATCCGAGGCATTCAATCGTGTAACCTCCATGCCATATCTTCCCGGGAATGACCGTATTGACATAGGGGCGCTGGACGAATGGGCCGTAGAAATGCTGCGGGTCGCACAGGCCATACCACGGCTCGAAACAGATGAAGGATGTTCCGGGTTTGTCGGATTGCCATACCAGCATGCATGGAGCCGTGCCGTACAGGCGCACGATGGGTTTGCGGTTCTTGTCGTGCAAGGTCACTCCCTGTACTTGGTTTTGGTCGAAAATCAAGGCATCGTGGGCGAAGAGGTCCGCCTCGATGGGGAGCAGGCTTTCCTCGAGCATGGGCATGACGATGCGGTCGGGTTCTGTGCAGCCCTGTTCGCCGGCCCGGAGCAGGGATTCGGGGATTCCGTCGAACGAGAGGTATCCATGCACGTTGTCGTCGGCATTGTAGTCCGGGAGATTGAAGCCGGGGTGTCCGCCGATTTGGAAGGGCATGGTCTCGAAGCCGCAGTTCTCGACGTGGAAGCCGACTTCGACCTTGTTATCGATGATGGTGTAGGTGATTTCAAGCTGGAACTCGAAAGGGAAAAACTGTGCGTCGTCGTCCGTACTGGCGTAGACGTAGCGCAGGCTGTTTTCGTCGTGTCCGGCCAGGTTGAAGCTGCGCCTGTTCATAAAACCGTGCTTGGGGATATGGTATTCCTTGCCGCCGAATTCCGTGCGGTCGTTCCACATCCTGCCGGTTATGGGGAAGAGTAGGGGAGAGTGTTTCCCCCAGAACGCCGGGTCGGCCTGCCAGATGTATTCGTATCCGTCATTTATACGCGTCAGGCTCTGGATTTCAGCACCGAGGCATGAAGCCTGCAAGCGGATGTGTTGGTTCCTTATTTCTTCCATAATGTTTGGATTTATGATTGAAACTCTTTCTTTGCTCTAAAAAGTTCCGTGTAGCTTTTCTAGTTTTATTCCTATGCTGGCCATGCCGTGGAGCAGGTCGCATTGCATGATGTGCCGCACGACGAGTTGGCCGTACTGTCCCGCTTCCAAGTGTTGCACGGCGAGCGGGAAGGTGTATTGGAAATGACTGATTCCTGCGCCGGCGACCTCACCGTCGGCAGTCGCCAGCTGGCAACGGAGCGTGTCGCATCGGCTCATGCGGGGAGCCTCCCACGTCTGCTCGATTTTCAAGTAGATAGACTGGTAGGGGTAGTCGTCCGTGGTGCGCAGGTCGATGCCCAGTTGGTAGTCCCCCGTCGCCGGGATGCTGTCTATGACAAACCGGATAGTGTCGCTTTGCTCCCAGCCGTCGAGCGGGAGGGAGCGTTGGATGTGGGCAACCGTATGCTGCTCGCAGGAACTACTTCCACCGAGCAGTACGAAAGCCAAGGCGGTTAGCCGTAACGTTCCGAGGAGAAACCGTTTCAACCTTTCGCCGTGCGGCTTCATTTTTCGTGACTGCCTTGTGGTGTCGGGGAATCCGTGCGCTTGTCGCCTCCGTTCCGGTTGCCTTGCCGCTTCGCGTTGTTCGGCTTCCGCGGATTCCCCTCTTTGGCCTTTTGCCCGCCTTCCGTGTTGTTCCCCGCGCTTGGAGCGGAGGAGTTAGCTCTCTTCTTTTTCTTGCGTTTCTTTGCTTTGTCGAAGCGGGTCAGGCTGTCTTGCTCCACCAAGTCGACGTGGCGTGCCGGCTTGTCGTCTTCCGTATTGCTCAGTTTGTCCGGCTTTTCGCCCCTCTTGTTCTGCTGGATGACGGCGAAAGCCTGTTCAGCCGTCAGGGTGACCAGATTGGCCGCCAGCCTCTTGTCCGTGCTGTACGTCACCTGCCCGGCCAGCGCGTCGGCCTTGAAGTAGTAATATGTACTGTCCTTCGTCTCCAATTGTATCTCCTTGCTGGGGAGTTTCCTCATGGCTTCGATGTAAGTGTCCGCCTCATAGTTCAGGCAGCATTTCAGTTTGGCACACTGTCCCGTCAACTTCTGCGGATTGAGCGAGATGTCCTGGTAACGAGCTACGTTGGTGGACACGGAGACGAAGCTCTTCATCCACGTGGAGCAGCACAGCTCACGTCCGCATGGCCCGATGCCCCCGATGCGTCCGGCCTCCTGCCGTGCGCCTATCTGTTTCATTTCGATGCGCACGCGGAACGTGTCGGCCAGTACCTTGATGAGTTTGCGGAAGTCCACCCGGGTGTCGGCGATGTAGTAGAATATGGCCTTGTTGCCGTCGCCCTGGTATTCCACGTCGCCTATCTTCATTTCCAGTCCCAGCTCGTTGGCGATTTGGCGCGAGCGAATCATGGTGTCGTGTTCCCGCGCCTTGGCTTCTTCATACTTCTCGATGTCCACGGGCTTGGCTTTCCGGTAAATGCGTTTGGTTTCCGTGTGTCCTCGCTGGTTGGCCTTCTTCATTTGCAGCAGGACGAGGCTTCCGGTCAGCGTGACCGTGCCTATGTCGTGCCCGGGGCTGGCTTCCACGGCTACGATGTCACCTTTTTCCAGTGCCAGTCCGTTGTCGTTCAGGTAATACCCTTTCCGCGTGTTCTTGAACTGCACTTCGACAAGGTTCGTCGTGAGTTCGTTGCCGGGGATGCCCGCCATGTAGTCGTAGGTGTTGAGGGGGCTATTTTGTCGTCCGCAGCCACGGGCACACAGGCCGCGCTGGGAGTTGGTGGTTTTGAATTCGTCCATCTTGCCGGTTATTTATGTGATGAGCAGGACAATCATTTTCAGGGAGAAGTCGAAAAAGACCATCCTGGGATTAACGTTTTGTTCTATGTCGCGCTGCGCACGGGACAGTTCGTCCATGATGCCCATGACGTTCTTCGTGTTGATGAAACGGGCGAAGCGTGTGGCGAAGTCGGCTTCCTTCGGCATCATGTAGTTCAGGGTGGGCAGCTTGAAGTTATAGATGAAGTTCTCGCGTATGAGGTGCTGGCAGTAGGCCAGGAAACTCTTTTGCCGCTCCCGCCCCCAAGTGGCCACCTGTTCGCTCCACGCCATCATGTCCTTCACTTTCCGCTGGTAGCTCAGGCGCATCAGGCTCACGAACATGTCGAAGAAGAGTTCCGCGTCCTCGTTCACGCGCAACTGTTCCTGGGCAGCCGTGAAGCTCCCGCCGGAGAGGCGGGCGATGTGCCGGGCGGTGCGTTCGTCGAGCGCGTTGTCCCGCATCAGTGCCGCCGCCAGCTCGTTCTCTCCCAGGGGCTTGAAGTCGATGCGCTGCGTCCGGCTGACGATGGTGTCCAACAGCTGTTCCGGGTGTTCGCTCACGAGGATGAACACGGTGTCGCCGGGCGGTTCTTCGAGCAGTTTGAGCAGTTTGTTGGCCGCCGTGACGTTCATCAGCTCGGGTTGCCAGATAATCATCACCTTGTATGCGCCTTGGCTGGTTTTCAGGCTCAGCTTGCGCAGGATGAGGCTGCTCTCCTCGGCGTATATTTGAGCCTGCTGGTTCTCCGTCCCCATCCTGTCCAGCCAGGCCGCGTGCGAGAAGTAGGGTGTCTCGGCCATCTGCTCCCGCCATTCGTCGAGGAAGCGGTCGCTCACGGGCGCGTCCTTCCCTCCTTTCCGCCGGATGACCGGGAAGACGAAGTGCAGGTCGGGATGGACCAGGTGGCTGGTCATGGTGCAGGCGTGGCACGTGCCGCAGGCATCGCCTCCCTCCGGATGCTGGCAGAGCAACAGGCTACCCATAGCCCAGGCCGTCGCCAGCTTGCCGCAGCCCTCGGGGCCGCAGAAGAGCAGGGCGTGGGGGACGCGGTGGTCGCTCACTTGCCTGCGGAGGAACTGCGTGGCTTCTTTCTGGCCGATGACTTGGCTGAACTGCATGATGGCCTGTGCGTATGATGAGGAGGTTCAGAAGATTTCCTTGGCTATGCGGGCTATGCTCTCGACGGCCGACACGGTGTAGAAGTGCAGGCTGGGCACGCCGGCGGCCATGAGTTCGCGGCATTGGGCCACCGCCCATTCCACGCCGACCTGCGCCACTTCCTCGTCGGTCGTGCATTTGAGTGCTTCGTGCACCAGTGGTTCGGGCATGTCGCAGTGGAACACCTTCGGGACGACGGTGAGCTGCGACAGCCGCGTCAGGGGCTTGATGCCGGGGATGATGGGCACCGCGATGCCCTCCTGCCGTGCCTTCTCGACGAAGGCGAAGTATTTCGCGTTGTCGTAGAAGAGCTGGGTGACGGCATACTCCGCCCCGGCCTCCACCTTCTGCTTGAACCAGTGCAGGTCGGTCGACAGGTTGGGGGCTTCCTCGTGCTTCTCGGGGTAGCAGGCCACGCCGTAGCTGAACGGTGCGCCCGGCGACTTGATGGGAGTGCCGTCGTCGAAGAAGCCCTCGTTGAAGCGGTTTATCTGCCGTTGCAGTTCCGTCGTGTGGCTGTATCCTCCCGGTGTCGGGCGGAAGTGGGCGTCGTCGCGCGCCTTGTCGCCACGCAGCAGCAGGATGTTCTCGATGCCGAGGAATTGCAGGTCGAGCAGCACGTACTCCGTCTCCTCGCGCGTGAAGCCGCTGCACAGGATGTGCGGGACGACGGGGATGCCATACTGCTGCTGGATGGCGGCTGCCACGGCCACCGTGCCCGGCCGGCGGCGCAGGCGCGAGCGTTGCACAAGGCCGTCGCCAAGTTCCTTGTAGACGTATTCCGACCGGTGGGTCGTGATGTTGATATAGCGCGGGGCGAACTCGCGGAGCGTGTCGATGGTGTGCGTCAGTCCGGCAATGCCTGTGCCTTTCAGCGGGGGGAGCACCTCGAACGAGAAAGCGGTGCCCGGATATTGGGAAATCAGTTCTGGTATGCTCATGTCTGGGAGGCCGTCCGACGGGCCTGCTTGCTGGAATAAGCAAAGGTAAGAAAAATATGCGGAATATCCCTCCCGTGGCCGAAGATTGCGGCCCGCGCCGGCCCTTTCTGCCTGGAATGCACTGAAAAAAAGCGCGTCGGCGGTGCGGAGGTTTGCAAAAACTTCGTACCTTTGCCGCGCCTTAGGGCAAACGAACCTTTTTAATTATCCATTTCATTTAACACCATGTATTTAGATCCTAAAAAGAAAGAAGAGATCTTTGGACAGTACGGTGCGTCAATCAAGGACACGGGCTCGGTGGAGAGCCAGGTGGCTTTGTTTACCTACCGTATATCCCATCTGACGGAGCACATGAAGGTGAACCGTAAAGATACCGTGACCGAACGTTCGCTCGTCCGCCTTGTCGGCAAGCGTCGCGCCTTGCTGAACTACGTGAAGCGTAAGGACATCGAGCGTTACCGCGCATTGATCAAGAAGCTCGGGTTGCGCAAGTAAGGAAAGACGCGGGCATTCATTTGCCCCCGGCATACGGAAAGCGGGTTGGCCTCACAAGGACGTGACGGCCAGCCCGCTTTCCGTATGCCCTTATGCGCCCGCCGCGCCGTGGGATGCTTCGCGGGGGAGGGGCTGCCCTGCCGGGCAGAACGGGTCGGCTGACCGTCCCGCCGCCCCGGCGACCCGTTGCGCCTGTCCGGCGAC
>CAZYHW010000013.1:1603-27642 GCA_964647405.1 uncultured Prevotellamassilia sp. | reverse complement strand
CCGTAGTGCCCACCGACGAGGAACTGCTCATTGCCTGCGACACCTTGGAACTGGTGACGAAATAAGATTTCTCCCACACAAGGACAAGACACGAACGCCCCCGGACACCGCTTGCCGATGTCCGGGGGCATTCTTTATACCCATATCCACCCAAAGTCGCACATCCGCCACCTCACCGTCCCCATGAACCGTTGTCCATGAGGAGGACAGTCCATGCGGCAAGCCGACAACGACGGCACAACCGCCCGTCAGCGGGAAATCCGTCAAGAAGGCGAACAGGAGTCGGCCGTCCGGACGGAACGCTCCGAGGACGGGGCATGCGTCCGACTACGCCGGGCAACAAGACGACGCGAAGAGGCTATCTGCCGGCGGCAAGCCCAGCAAGCGGTCAGGAAATACAGTGCCGCCTGTCCCCACAGACAGCACCATTCATGAGCCACTTGCGGAAGTGAGGCACCCATGCTGTTGATGCGGACATAGCCGTTGATGCCGAAAGTGGAGGGGAACAGCCAAGACACGGCCTGCCAAAACGCGGGAATGGAGGGTCGGGGCCACGAGATGCCGGAGATGAACAAAAGCGGCACCGACGTGAACACGACAAGCAGCATGCACGCCTCACGCCGTCGCATCACCACCGAAACCGTCAAGGCGAAGAATATCGTGGCCAGCAGGAACGGCAGGGCGAACGCAGCCAGCGTGACCGGCGAACCGAGATGGGGCAGGCGGAACAGCCGGGGAACCGCGCCAAGCACATAGACAGAAACGGGGATATAGACAAGCATATAGGCCAGTGCCCTCCCGATGACGACAGTCGGCAGGCCGAACCTGCGGCGACCGACGGGAGCGAGTTCCGCAAAGCGACCCGTCTCGCTCGCCGTACCGGCAGACATCCCTATGCCGAGGAGCAATGTCTGGTGGACTATCAGCACAAGTACGGCCGGCAGGAGGAATGCCGCGAACCCGTTTTGCGGATTATACAATCCCACTTCCTCATAGTCGATGGGCTGGGCGGATGTTTCTTCCTGCTCCCGGCCTGCTCCCGACTGGTAATGCATTTTTATGTCGGCGTTCATTCCGAGCGAGACATAGGTGTTGGCTGAAAGCAGGGACTTATAGTAGAGCAAACCACTCATGTCACAAAAAACATTGACGTAGGCCTGCCCACCCTGCACAAGCACATCGTTGAACTCACGGGGCAAGTAAACAATCCCGTAAGCCTCCCTCCTGCGCAGCATCCGCCGAGCCTCATCCATATTGGCACAATAGGCCGCAACCTTGACATCGGGAGACGCATCGAGGCGACGGAGATAATCCCTGCTCCGGCTGGTACGGCTGTCATCTACCACAGCGACAGGTACGTCACGGACGACCTCGTTCGTGTAGATGGACGCATAAATGAGCGGATAGGCCAACGGGACAAGCAGGAAGAAGACAAGCACGCCCTGGTCGCGGGCTATCTGGCGCAGCTCCCGCCAGAAAACGCGCCCCATGTCCTTCGCGCTTTGGGCGAAACAGGCGACCATCTTTCTCATTGCTTCCATCATGGGACGTACTTGGCGGTGAGTAACACGGTTTTCAGTCTCTTCGCCGCGAGAAGGGGCAACAGGGCGAACACGACCAGTGCCGCGATGTGTGACCAGATATCCAGAACGGGATAACCGTTGAGTGCGAAATGGACATAGAGCAGGAAATAATGGCGAAGGGGGAACAGATGGCACAACCCTTGGAGCACGGGATGCATGGCCATGACAGGAAAGGAGATACCGGCGATACTGAACGAAACCACTCCCCAGAGCGAAGCGAAACTCAACCCGAGGCGGAGGGTCGGCAAGAGAGTGAACATAAGAACTCCCAGTCCCTGCGAAGCCACAACGCCGAGAAAGGAGACCGCGAGCATGACATGCAATCCGCAAAGGCAAGGAAAATGAAGCCAGCCGTAGAGTACCACATCGAACAAGCCCCATACAAAAGTGAAAAGGAGCGTGTGCGGCAGGAGCTTGCCCGCCAAAGCCACCGCGATGCCTCCCCCGGCATGGCGAAACCACCCGCGCACGGTGGACTCCTTTATCTCGATGCCGATGGAATAGACCGTGACCATCGTGATAAAGAGCATGAGCACACCGGGAAGCAACGCGTTGCTGAGGTAAACGGAATAATTCAGCCACGGATTACTGACAGGATGCACGTCCACGACGATTGGTTGGAGCAACGCCTCGGCCTGCGACGCAGTAAGCCCTTTGGCCAGCATGACTTGGCGACCCACCGCACCAGAAGCAAGTTCTGTCATCGTCTTCATGTCGCGGAAAACGAGGGAAGCGGCGATAAGATAGGAATAGTTGACATAGAAAGACACCGAAGCCTGCTCCTGCCGCAAAGCCTTCCGCGACGTACCCGCCGGGATGTAATAAAAGCCATAAATCTCACCGCGTTGCATCGCCCGGCGGGCATCGGAGACAGTGGCATAGTTGACCGTGATTCCCGTTTGTTGGAATGCGTCAAGGTTACGAGCCAACTGCCGGGACACGGAAGAGGCATCGCCATCGACCAATCCCACGGGTAAATCCGTAGGCAGCCCGCGACCCATGAGGGTCAGGAAAAAGACGAGGCACGAAAGGGGAGCGACGAGGATGCAAAACCAATAAACCGGCCGCCCCGCCATACGTTTTAATTCACGTCTGGCCACATGGCATATCCTAAGCATGGATTAGGGAGTAAAGATGACACTCATCCCGGGTCGGAGTCCGTCGACGGGAGTGACGGGAGCCGCCTTGACCTCAAACGTTTTCATGTCGAATTGTCCCGTTGCCTTGGTAGCTTTCCAGGCCGCGTAACTTCCCAAGTCCTTCATGGCATATACTTTCAGGGACACGGAACGATTCCCGAGCGCAGGCACGACGGCCTGGATTACTTTCCCGACAGAAAACGCCGACAGCATATCCTCACGCACGTTGAAGGAGACCCACATATCGTCCATCCGTGCCACGTTCATGACCGGGGCACCCGTGCCGACCAGTTCGCCGACCTGTGGAAATATCTCGGAGACTTCTCCATCGGCCAAGGCGACGAGAATCGTCTCGTCGATATATGAGGACAACTCGGAGACAACCCCGTGTGCCTGGGCGGCGAGTGCGGCAGCCGCTTCCTTGTCTTCGCGTTCCGCCCCGTTCACGGCCATTTCGTACTGGGCACGGGCGGCTTTCTCTGTCGCGACCGCTGCATCCCGCTGCGCGGTCACTTCATCGAGTTTCTGTGCTGTCGTCACCCCTTGGTCGTATAGGTTCTTCACACGGTGGTATGATTTTTCCGCAATGTCGACACCGGCCTTCGCCTTCTGCCACATTTCGAAGGCGGCCTGCTTCTGTTCCTCGCGGCTCCCCTTGTCAGCCTTCCTTCTCTGCGCCTGTGCGGCCGCCTCGGCGGCCCGTGCCTGTTCGTACTTTGCCGAAATGTCCGGAGCTTCGAGCAAGGCGAGCGTATCACCCTGCTTGACATAATCTCCCTCACGGACGAAATAACGAAAGATACGACCCGGCACTTTGCTCGTCACGCGATATTCGGTCACTTCCACCTGCCCCTGTATCGTCTCGGCTTCCTGACGGAACGCGAACAGACCAATCAACGCCGCCACGGCGAGGATGCCGAGCACGAGGAGAAGGGCTGGTAACGCATTGACGCTGTTCTTGTTTTGCATGGCCATGGTAAATAGTTTTTCTTAGGTTTTCGTTACGGGCGGGAGCTGACATCCAATGTGCCGAGGGCTTTCCGCAAGCATACGTCGGTCAGCCGGACATCGATTTGGGCATCGATGACTTCCGTCTGGGCTTGCAGCCAAGCCGTTGCGGCGGCCAGGACATCGCTCGCCGCGACCGTCCCTTCCTTGAAGCCGATGCGTGCCGTGCGGAGGTTCTCTTCGGCTTTCACTCGGTTCTTCAAACTGAGCGCAAGCCTTTCCCCGGCTTCTTCCACCTGCGATGAGGCCTGGCTGACCTGCAACTCTATTTTCTCCTTGGCATCGTCGTACCGCAATTGCGCCACTTCGGCTTCCGTCTTGGCCGACTGGACTTTGTATCGGTATTCGCCCCAGTTCCAAATCGGCACGCTGAGGGCGAGACCCACCATCCATGTGCCTCGGAACTTCTTCTCGAAACTGTTGAACAGATTAGGATTGCTCAACATGTACCCTCCGGTCAACGCAAGGCTTGGCAGGGCTGCCGAACGCTCCACCTTGACTTTCTCGTGGTAGATGTCGATAGCCGTTTCGAGCTGGCGGATTTCCGGACGGTTGTCAAGTGCCGCCCGAACGTCTGCCTGTGTCCCTCCGACGGAGGATTCGAGATCCTGTTCGCACAATTGCAATTCGCTGTCAAGGGGAAGCCCGCACAGTTGGCACAGGAGCATCTGGGCAAGGCGCAACGCGTTGTCCACGCGGGTGAGCAGCATTTCCGCCTCGTTGGTCTTCACGCTGACGGACAGCCCTTGCGCCTTCGTGGCTACTCCTTCCGTCACCATCTTCTGCATATCGTCGTCAAGATGGCGGAGCAGGTCGAGGTTTTTCTCGGCGAGCTGTTTCTTGGCTTTGAGCGACACAACCTGCCAGTAGGCTTGGTCTACGTTCAGGATAACTTCCTGTTCGTCCGCCCTCAACTGCTGGCCGGCCACCTCCTCCGCATAACGCGAAATCTTGTAGTAAGCCCTGATTTTCCCTCCCATGTAAAGGGGTTGAGTCAGCATGACCGTACCAGCCAGGAGGTTGCGCGTGTCTGTGCTCAAAGCATCCACCAAATCCTGCCCCGCCTGGTCGAGGGCGGGAACGAGGCTCGTACCGAGCGACTGTATGAGCGAAGTGAGTTCCGGCATTTGCTGCGCTATTTGCTCGGCGACCGACTGGAACCCGCTGGCTGCATTCGTGCCCAAGGCGGCGAGGCTACCTTTCTGTTCGCTGTTAAGCAGCGACACTTCCCTACCCGTGCGCAAGTAGCCGGCTGTCAGAGCCACCTTGGGCAAGTAGTTCGTATATGCGGCTTTCCGATCATAATATGCCTTGTCCGCCATCGCGCGACCGATAAGTATCTCCCGGTTGCAACGCAAGGCCATCGCCCGGCAACTGTCCAGGGTGAGTACATCTTGTGCCGTCGCCGGGAGGGTGAACAAGAGGGCAAATAGCAGTATGAACGGCTTCATCTCGTTTCTCTTCGTTATCGTGACGAGTTTACTCGGTCACGGATACCCCACAAAGTTAACAACAATTTCGTTATTAACCCGAGACTACAAAATCTATTTGAAGTACAAGTTCTTTACCGCCTGCCGTAATCAGCAGGTTCAGAACGGGATGCCAAAATTGACGTACAAGGATATCTTGTTCCACTTATTAAAATAACCGAAAGAGGCTTCGAGCGGTCCGATGAAGCTATCGTAACCATAACCCAGGCTCACGCCGGCCAGCTGACGGCTGTCGAACAACCGGACCAGTTCATCGCTGCTCACGCCGTAGCATCCTGCCGCCACGACGTAATGACGGCGGCCGATGCGTTGCTGGAACTTCACCCGGGCAGTGGCAAAATAGCGCTCGGCCAGCTCCACGTTGTTCACACCGGGGAAAGCGATTTGCTGTTCAAGGTATCTGCCGGACGTGTTGTAGCCGAAATAATTACGGTACACCATAGGGAAACCGTCGCCGAACAGGACACGTGCCGCCAACGAGGGGAGCAGCGTCAGGTGGCTGGTGAGGGGGATGGCCGTCTCTATGCTCCCGTGGGCGGCGGCAAGGGGAGTGTTGCCCTTGTAACTGATGAAGTTGTCCGTATAGGCCGTGAAGCCCAGTTCGGCACGCCCGCCACGCGTAGGGTAATAGTCCCGGTCAAAAGAGTCGTAATCGAAGCGGGCATAATAGTTAATGAAATGGGGATGGTGGTCGTCGACAGCATATTCGGAGGTCTCTGACAGGACTTCCTTTATGCGGAAATACTCAAAGCGTGCGCCGATGGCATAGCGGACGTTGCGCATCCAGGCATCCGAGAGCTCAATGCCCAGACGCTGGCGGTTATAATCAATGTTGGACAAGCGCGTCCCGTTCCGTTCCATGTCGTAATCGTTGTGCAGGAAGTCGTAGCCCAACGAAATGCGCCGCATGGGGGTCGGCTCGACCGTCAGGCTGACGTGGCCGCCGTAGCGGGTGGCCAGCCGGGCACTGACTTCCAGGAGGGTCGGGACACGGGTGTTGAAATACAGCCGCCCGTTGACCAGCAGGGTCGCTATCTCCTCGGAGTCGAACCACGCGCCGAGGTTGATGTTCTTCTCATACTGTTCGTCGGCCTGGTAGCGGAGGACGTAACCGGCGGTGTCGGGCGTGAGATACAAGCTGACATTGGTATAAATGCTGGCCGTGCGGAGCAGCGTCTTTGCCTGCTCTATCTGCGCGAGGGTGATGTCGCTGTTTTCCCGAAGCCCGCACTTCCTCCGGGCCATGCGCGCGTCGCCTTTCTTTATGTTGACGAATTCTATGCGCGCGACATGCAGGGTCTCGTCCGGCCGCATGGGATTGAGGTGCGGCCTCGGGGTGCTGTCGGCTTCGGCATCCGTCCCCAGGTTCAGGCGGAGCTCCACAAGGGAGTCGAGCATGGCATAGGCCGCCCGCTCCCCGTTCGCGATGAGCGAGTCGATGTCACTGTCGTTATAGCTGGCCGTGGTGTAACCTTGGGTAGGGATGCGGATGAGCAGGTCGGTCATCGCCACGTTCTCGTCATACTTCACACGTGTGGCCACGTTCACCGCCTGGTTCAGTATTTCGGGCAGGGTGACCAGTTCGTCCGGCGATTTCGGTTGCCCGTCCTGCACGGTGATGCCTATGACGACATCGGCTCCCATGGCTTTGGCCACGTCTACGGGGAAATTGTTGCGGAGGCCTCCGTCGACAAGCACCATGCTGTCCTGCCTGACCGGGGTGAACACACCGGGAATGGCCATGCTTGCCCGCATGGCCGTGTAGAGATAGCCGCTGTGGAATACGTGTTCCCGGCTGGTCGCGATGTCTGCCGCCACGCAGGCAAAGCGTACCGGCAGGCTGTCGAAGGCAATAGAATCGTTGAATCCCGGCAGTAGGGTCGAGAACAACTCCGCCAGGTTGTCGCCGCGTATCATCCCGCCGAGCACGCTCTCCTTCACTTTCTTTTTGAGCGGTACCGACACGATGTAACGTGCGCTGCGCTCCCGGGCATCGAGCGACTGTATCTTGCGGTCGGGCTTGTCCGAGAGGAGGATTTCCCAGTCCTGGTGACGCACCAGGCTGTCGAGCTGCCACGGCGTGTAGCCGATGGCATACAGCCCCCCGACGAGAGCACCCATGCTGGTACCCACAACGATGTCCACAGGTATCCCCGCGCCCTCAATGACTTTGAGTGCCCCGATATGCGCCATGCCCTTCGCGCCACCGCCGCTAAGCACGACGGCCACGCGCTTGCGCCCTTGAACCGGGAGGAGCAGCAAAGCGAAGACAAGGAGAACGACCGGACGGAGGAGGATAGCCTTGGCGATGTTCACGCTTTCTCTCTGTGAGGGTGACACGAGCGGTTCGTCAGCCGGAATCCGGGACACGTACACATGCCCTGCCGTCCGGGCGGGACAGCCGGGAAAGACGATGCAGGAATGAGGTGCTCCATCTGTACAGACCAAGTTTGGAGAAGCCCGAGACGCGGACTAACAAGCACAAAGATACGAATTAAAGGCCTAAGTCGGCTGTCGGAAACCTGCCCTCTTGCACCTGGCCGCCCCGAATCGGCAATTTGCAAGAACAAACGCGCACCTGCCAAACGCATCACCGGACTTGCAAAGAAGCAGTCGCCGATTAGTTTTCACGGGTCGGCGACCCGTGAAAACTAGTCGCCGACCCGGCGCAACCATCAGCCGACTTGTCCCCACCACCCGGCCACGGCAGATGCGCTCCGGCACATCCCTACCCCGCAACAATGCCCCGCTTCGAAGGAAACCGTTATGGAGAATGCGTATTTTTCCCCGAAAAGTTTTGGCCGTTAGGTAAAAAGCCCTACCTTTGCACACGCAAAATGAGCCTGACCTCTTTCAGGCAAAGCGGACGGCGCGATAGCTCAGCTGGTTAGAGCGCATGATTCATAATCATGAGGTCCCCAGTTCAATCCTGGGTCGCGCTACGAAAGGGATACGCCGGACAACCTTTTTCATCCGTTGTCCCGTTCCCATCAAAAAACAACAAGAAATGCAAGGCATTACACCCCAATAAACAGGGAAATGCCTTGCATTTCGTTTATTCGCCGTCAAGGAAGCCCGGAAACAGGTGTAAAGAACAAGCCGAGGCGATTCGCAGCCCGAAACAGCATATTCGCCATTCGGAAATGGCCGGAAAGGAAAGGTAGCCATACGACGAGTCATCCCAAAGTCCCGCCGAAACTTACTTACAGGATGGAGAGGAATAACGGATTCCTGCCGATAAATACGAAACCGGCACTTCCGTGGATGGAAATGCCGGTGTAAGTAAACGTAACAGACAGACCCGAGGCCGTCGTGGTGATTCCGTTGGGGTTCGAACCCAAGACCCACGCCTTAGAAGGGCGTTGCTCTAATCCAACTGAGCTACGGAACCAATAACGGGGACAAAATTACGACATTCCCACGTCGTGACCAAAAATCCTCCCCGTTTTTCCGGTTCGGAAATCCCGCGCGGGATTTCCGAACCGATGCGTCTGGCACGAAAGCCTGCCTATTTGGACTTGCCGTCCATGTCGAACGTCCCGAGCTGGGCATCGGCCGGGTAGAGCGCATCCCACCACGTGCTGTCGCCTTTGAGCCACTTGGCCAACCAGGCAAAGATGGCATTCTGCCACTCCAACCGTTTGGCATAGTTGACAATGACATGGTTCTCGCCGTCGACTTCCACGAGGGCGACGGGACGACCCAGTATGCGCAGGGCTGTGAAGAGCTGCACGCTTTCGTCGGTGGGGACATTCGTGTCGGCTGTGCCGTGGAGCAGGAGCAAAGGCGTGTGAATCTTGTCGGCGTTGAACAATGGCGACTGCTCTACATATAACTCGGGGCGGTTCCACGGGTAGCTGCCCCATTGCGCCGCCTCGCCGTAGCTGTATCCCCAGTATCCGCCGCCCCAGTAACTGGCTACGTTGCTGATGCCGGCATGGGACACGGCAGCGGCAAAGAGGTCGGTTTTGGTTTGCAGATACTGCGTCATGAAACCGCCGTAGGAAGCCCCCATGCAGCCCACCCGGGCACTGTCCACATAAGGATGGTCGGCGAGGAACTGCCGCGTCCCCTCGATAATCTCGTCGGCGGTGAGTTGCCCCCACGCCCCGACATGGCGCGCGGCGAACTCCTGCCCGTAACCTATTGCACCGCTTGGGTTGACGACGTAAACGACGTAACCTTGCGAGGCCAGTACTTGCAGGGGATAATGGAACTCCAAGGTGCGCGAGGTGGGCGTACACCCGCCATAATAGTAGACGAGCAGGGGATATTTGCCCGTGCTGTCGAAGTCGGGAGGCAGGAAGAAGAAGCCCCGTATGGTGTCGCCCGCCGCCGAACGGAAGTCCCAGTCGTGGCAGGTGCCGATGGCCACACCCTCCATGAGCCGGTCGAAGTCGATTTCCCCGATGCGCCGGGTGCGTGGCGTAGTGCTTTTCAATTCACAAGCATACATGTCCCTTGCCCGCGTGCCGGTCTGCCCGAAGAATACGGCATTCCGTCCGGCGCGGTCGGCGGTGAAGCCTTCTATGTAGCTGACGGGCAACTCATAGCGCACGGCCGTTCCGTCCTCGGGGTCGAGGGAATAGAGGTCAAGGCGGTCGCCGTTCGTGGCGGTGAAGAGGATGCGGTCGGCTTTCTCCGGCCATTCAAAATGCTCCACCGACGGAGCGAAATTGCGCAACAAGGGTGTTGCCTCGTGGCGAGCAGGGTCGTAGAGATAGAGACGATAATCGAAAGCATTGGGCACCTGTCCCTCACGCACTTCGCTGCCGATACCTCCGAAGCAGGCGGGCGAGCCTTTCACAAGGAGCTTGCTGCCATCGGGCGAGTAGATGGCACGGGCGAGGAACGTCGTGTCGGCCAACAGCGTGTCGACTTCCAGCGTGCGGGTGTCGATTTCGACAAACGTTGTCCGGTCGAAGGGTTGGCGCGTCAAGTCCTGTCGGGCGTAAGCGACAAGGATGCGACGGCTATCGGGCGAGATGTCGTTCAGCCAGGCGGAACATGTGCCGTAAGTCAACCGCTGCATCAGCCCCGTGGCGATGTCATATTTGTAAAGAGCCTGCCGGTTACGCCAACCGGGCATCCGGTCGTCCGGTTCGTAGATGCGGCGCAGCGAGCCGCCGTCCTTCGGCCCTTCGTCGGTAAGGGAAAAGACGAGGAAACTCTCGTCCGGAGCAACGGAGAAGTTACCCTCGGGAAGTCCTTCCGCCACCACCGATTCCGTGCCGGCGGGGTCGAACGTCACGAGTTGCCGCCCTCCTGCCGAGGGACGGGTGAAAAAGAGCACGTCGCGCCGGGGCATCCACCGCAGGTCGACCGCCGCGTCCCGTTGCCAGAGGCAACGACCCGATTCCGTCTCCGTCACGGTCGTGCGGTAGAGGGTGTTTCCGTCGGTCTTCACCTCATAATATTTTGTCACGAGATATTTTCCAGAGGGAGAGATATCCACGCTACGGTAGTGCGGTCCGTGAATCATTTCGTCCATGGTGTACATTCGTTTTCCCTCTGTCGCAGGAGCCAAGCCGCCCAGGTCAGCACCTGTCCATTCCACACGAAGCGTATCAGCGTGCGCCGCTGTGGTCAGCACGGCCAGTCTGACCTCTTTCGTCCCGGGCGACAGCAGCAATTCGCCTCTTGCTTCTTTGCCATTGACATAGGCTTTGTACGACCTCACTCCCTTCACGTTCAAGGAGGCTTTCGTGAAACGTCCGGCATCATAGGCAAAACGGAAGATGCGCATCGTGGCCGCACCGTTGGCCGTCAAGGCTTCACCCAAGGCGACGGTCTCTTCGTCGCCAGTAGCCTGAAAGCGCAACGGGTCGTTGAGGCGCAGGAATTCCTCGAAGTTAAAGGATTCGCGTTTCATGTCGAGCGAATCGGTGCGATAGGGTTCGCAGAGGTCGAAACTCCGTAGCAGCGTGGCCTGCTGCACGGATAGCGTGTCGGCGGACAAGGTCTGGGCAGCCAGTGCCAGACACAATGGTAAAAGTCTTTTCATGTCTTTTCAGTTGTTTTCGGGGAAAAAGAGATGGTTTCTGCTTCGTCAATAAGAGTTTGGTAGAGCGGATTACGGCGGAGCAACCTGTCGTCACCCACGACGAAAAGCTGCATCCGCGCACGCGTCACGGCAACGTTGAGTTTCCGATCCACGGGCTGCCCGTCGACCGGCCGCACGTCCGACAGAAGAGCCAGTTGGTAGGGTCGGCTGATGGTCGTGCTGAATATGATGTGGTCGCGTTGGCTTCCTTGATAGCATTCAACCGTATCGACGGTAAGCGTGTCCGCCCCGTCGACCCCGTGACGGGCAAGGCTTTGCCTGACGAGAGGGATTTGGTTACGGAACGGTACGATGACACCCAATTGGCGCACTGTGTCGAAAGGTTTCCCGTTCAGGGCATACAGTTGCGTCAGGGCGGCGGCCAGTGCGCCCACTGCCTCTGCCTCGTCGGCATTGGCCTTGGGATTGCCGGGACAACGGGCAGGTCTCACGGGCACGAAGCCCAAGCGAACCCGCGCGATGGCTCGCGCCAGCCCGTCGCCCTCGTGCTCAAAAGGCAACTCGCCGACCTGATGTGGAAGTGGGACGGGATGCAGGCGGTCATCGTAGAAAAGGCGGTTGACATAGCGGCATATATCCGGGTGCATCCGCCCTTGACGGTCGAGCCATCCGTAACAATCTGTACGTCCGTGGCGACGGAGCAATCCGTAAAGGCGTTCGAAAAGCGAGTTCGCGAGATCAGTCAGACCGATTCGTCGCAGCCATTCGTCGTGTACACGTGTGTCGCGACCTGGCTGCATGACAACCGCAGGCAACTGCTTGTGGTCGCCGATTAGGATGAACTTTTGTAGCAGGGGGCTCCCGTCTTTTGAAGCGGCCAGCAGGGGGAGCAGCTGTGGTTCGAGTATTTGCGAAGCCTCATCCACGATGAGTGCATCGAAATGCTTGCAAGCGAGCATAGCCGTCCGTGCCGAGAGGGTGGCCACCGTTCCCACGACGATAGGTACATCATCAAATGCACGGACTATCTCCTCCCGACTCTTCATCTCCTTGGCCCATTCCGGGAGCAGGCGATGCCTATATGCCGGCGCACAAGTCTGAGCGACACCTATCCTGACGTATTCCACGGATGAGGTAAGTGATTCGAGTGTCTGGCAGATTTCATCGACCGCACGGTTAGTATATGCAGCCAGAAGCAGGGCGCGGGTCTGTCCGGCCTGGCGGTCGAGGAGGAATTCCTCCACCATGGAACGCAATGCCACGCTCGTCTTGCCCGTACCGGGCGGGCCGACCAGCAAATAATAGTCGCGTGCTTGTTTCGCCGCCCGGACAATATCGCGAACGGCGGGGTTAGGATAATTGCCCCGGAGAGGTATGTCCCTGCTATCCCCCGGCAGCCTCGTCCCAAGGAGCAATGCCTGTCGTTCCGGCGGCATGGAGAGGAATTGATAGAGACCGCGGTAGCCCTGCACCGTCACGGAATCGGTACTGTCGTGTTCCACCGCATAGAGACTGCCCGACGGAAATACCCGTGCGTTACGTTGCTTATAGGCTAAGCGCACGACAAGTTCGCCGGGGGCGAGGCGTTCCACGTAACCCCTGAAAAGCTGGTGGCGCGTCAGGTTGTCGTGCGGACCAGCCCACTCGTAGACCTGTATCATCTCGTTTTCTGCGAAATCGGGCAAGAAGTCCGCACCATTGTCCGGGCAGTCGAAAACGAGCCGCTCGATGCCCCCTTCTCCCTCTGCGGCACGCAGGCGTAATCCAGCGAGGATGATGCCGGCCTGTCGCTTTGCCTCGAATCCGGTAGTCCATGCACGAGCCGCACCGCGTGTCGTGTCGGGACGGTTGTCGCCTATCTTCGCCAGGTACTGCTCACGAGCCAAGAAAGACAAGAAGGCATTAAAATAACGTGCTGGCAAACATGCTTCGTTCTCCGTGACTTTCGCTTTTTCACGAAGGAGAGCACAAGTGCGCTGTAAGGGCGGACGCAGGTAGCAGTCGAAGAACTTTCCCTTCATCTGCTGCTCGTTAAGTTTGTCGACAGTCAACTCATCGAGTATTCCTACCAATCCCTGTCGCCGTACTTGCCTCCCAAGGGCGACGATTTCGTTACGCAAGCGCACGGCGGAGGCGATGGCTTCGCGCGGGGTACGCTCATCGTAAAGCAGGGGATAGCGTGAGTAAAGCAGGAAAGTACGAATGTCATCATAGCGCAGACCGAAGTTGTAGTGCAGGATAGCCTTGTAAAGCCCCATCTGTAAGGCGTGTTGAGGCTGCGGGAGTGGTGCGTGGCCGAAATCCTGGGCGCGTCCGCTTTTCAGTTCGACGACATTGCGATGGTCAAGGGTCATCACGTCGAGACGACCCCTCAGGCCGAGTGCTTCGCAGATAAATGACGGTTCGAGCACCATCTCGTCGGCATGCAGACCGATACCCGGTGCGGGGAAGTCGGTCTCCACGGTATGCCGTATGTTTCGGAAATGGGTAAGCGCGCTTTGGAAGAAGTCTGCACCAAACTCTTCGTCCGTTGTCACGTAGTCGAGCAGATGTTCCCTGAAATGAGCCTGCATGGAACGGACAAATGCCTCCTTTTCTCCGAGACTGTTCGTATCGTTCAGGCTGTCATCCATGAAGCGGTTGGCCGCCTCACCGAGGAGAGTGTACCGCGTGGCGTTGTGTGGGGTCAACAAGTCAATCAGGTAGTTGAGCGGACTGCTCCCATAGGGTTTCACACACGCCGCCAAGCGACTGACATCTATTAAATAGTCGGGCTCGAACACCACCATCGCTGGGTGCAATTCCTCTCCGTCGAGGGTGTAGTCGAGCACGTTGATTTGTGTCCCGGGTGTCGCTTGCCTGAGTATGGGGTCGCCGGAAGGACAGACAACGCGGTAGATTGCCTCATCCGCCGAGCCATGGTCGGCGGCCGTAATCGTATTCCCTTCGATTCCCATAACTGTCAGGCGCAGCCGCAGTCCTGACGTTCCGGGCGCAGTCGCTGTTTGTCTTCGCCTCGTGCCTTTCTGGCCATGTTCCCCGACTGTCTTGACGACTTCCGCAATATCTGGCGGGATGGGGCGTGCCAAGAGTGCGGCAATCCACCGGCATACGGCCGACCAGTCGCTCGCATAACCCTCTTCGCTCGGTTCTGTTTCTCCCGAAAGGACGCGGCGGGCGTTCCGCCGGGCACGGTCGGGGGCATGGTGGTCTAATCCGTGCTTCCGGCATACGGCATAGAGCCGCGAGAAGAGACCGGAATATTCGACATGACTGTCGGCCGTTTCCTCCACGCACACACGACTTATCAGTGCTTGGAGTTGACGATAACGCAGAAGGAGGGGGATGTCAGGAACCGCCAGCCTACGTAGCTCCTCAAAGAGACTGTCTGGCTCACTGCTCATCGATAATGTTAAATTCGGCATCGTCCGGTGTCAGTATTTCTATTGTCTTGGAGTAACGGTTCTTTTTCGTGGCTTTTCTGGGCGGAGTGCCCTCCTGCCCGGCCTGTCCGGCGGCATGCGGGTCGCCTCCGTATGCACGCCACAGTTCCATAATGGAGGATACATAATCGCAGGTTTCACTGCCGACCATGTAGCCGTACTTGACGACAGGGTCACGGTAGTAGCGTGGCTCGCTCAGGCGCAGCACATAAGGGGAGACATTCTCCCACCGGGTAGGATTTTTCCCGTCCTTCCGGCACAGGGCCATCGCGTCGCATATATGGAAGTAACCTCCGTTATAGGCGGCCAGGACAAACTTGATGCGTTCGTTTCTGTCGCGTATCTCGCGGAAACTGGCAGAAAGTTCGTTGATGTAGCGTGCGGCGGCCGCCACGTTTTCTGCCGGGTCATACACCTTTCCCGCAGCGAGCCCCAAGTGTTTCGCCGTGGCAGGCATGATTTGCATCAATCCTTGTGCGCCAGCCCAGGAAACGGCATCGGGGTCGAAACCTGACTCTTGGTAGCACTGTGCCGCTATCAACCGCCAGTCCCATCCCGTAGCCCGGGCGGCGGCCTTGAAGTGGTTGTCGTATTCTGAGATGATGCCCTCGCTGCGCGACAGGTAGCGGGCACGCACTTTCCGGCGCACACTGCGCCGTTCGCTCTCCTGCTTCGTCTCTTCCTGAACCAGTTTCCGGACGAGGCCGGGGTCGTACCACGCATCAATGGCGGAGGCCAAGGAGGGCGTGTCCTCGCGGACGGCCCATGCCTGCTCGCCGAGGCTGTCGGTGGCGGCGCAGGGCAATAACCCTGCCTTGCGTATGGCTTCTGTGGGAAGGGGATAGGCGGCTACGTCTGCCTCGGCCGCAGCGAGGGCTTCGAGGAGAGCCGCCGTGTCGCGGAATGTCTCTACCCGGAGACGTGTCCCTATGTGTTGGGCAAAGTGCTCGGCCAGGTTATATTGCAGACCGAGGATGCGACCGCGGTATTCGTAGTAGCTTTCAGGCCCGGTGAGGGTGGCTACGATTAGCTCGCCTGTTTCCTGTATGCGCGACAAGTCATACACTTCATCGCCTTCCCGTCCTTGCGCATCGAATACGGCGTTGAACTCGGACGACGGCGAATGCAGACAGGCTGTAAGGGTCAACAGAATGAGGAGGCAGGCGAGGTGTCGCAATTATTCCGTACTTTTGCAGGCAAAGTTACGAATTTCCCAATCACAACCGAATACAAGGAGTATGGTAAAGCATATCGTGTTGTTCCAGCTAAGGGACAATCTATCAGAAGAAGAGAAACGGGCGGCCATGTCGCGTTTCAAGTCCGGCATTGAGGCTCTCCCGGAAGTTATTCCCTACATCCGGCACATCGAGGTGGGATTCAACGTCAACGCCGACGAACAATGGGATCTCTGCCTGAACGGTGAGTTCGACTCGCTGGACGCGGTTCGCGCCTATTCTTCCGACCCGGCTCATCTGGCCGTGTCCGGGGCGTTGAAGCCCTACCTTTCCGGAAGGAGCTGCGTTGACTACGCCCTGTAAAGACAGAAAAAGACATCCGCGCATTCCTAAAAAGACGGATGCGCGGATGTCTTTCTTTTTATCATCAACTCAATTCCCGCAGTATTGCCCGTCAAAGATGGGCTTGTCAGCCTGCTGCTCCGTGGCAGGAGCCTGCGGGGCTGTGGGGAGTGTCTCTCCGATGAAGCGGCAAGTATAGCTGTTCCCCTTAGCCGACGGGAACTGGCTCCTGAGGTCGACATCCTGACGGTTTTTCAGGTGGTCGACAATCCGTTCGTAGCAGTGGAGGGCGCTTTCAGCCTTTACATATGCCGAGAAGCGCGTATCCTGGTATTGGAACTTATTTGTGCCGGGAATGGGTATGACGCGCTTGAACACGATAGCCCCCTCGTACCAACCGGATTGTATGTGACCGAGTTGGGTCAGCTTGTTCTCCTTTTTCACTTGTATATCCGAACCCTCCGCCGGCGTAGGATTCTTTTTGTGCATCTTGAACTCCGCAAGCGTACGCGCCACCGTCTTGATGAGGATGAAGTAAATGCGTGGCCGAACCTTATAACGCTTTGGATAGGGCATATCACTTGCCGCATAAGCCTGTATGTCGGCAATCAAGGTCGGCGTAATCATGATTTCCGGGATAGAAGAAAGGAAGTCGATTACCTCATCCACGCTTGTAGCTAAGGTCTCACGGTCGAAATAACGGACATATAAGTTCATAAATGATTTAAGAATGCGCCTTTTGCCTGCTCCGAGACAAAATAAGCTGTTTTCAACGGGTTTATTTCCTGTTCCCTAAAAAAGTTTTCTGCCGCCCCCATTGTTGCAGAAATGGAGCGGAAAACGAGACTCGAACTCGCGACCCCAACCTTGGCAAGGTTGTGCTCTACCAACTGAGCTATTTCCGCAAGCAAGTGAAGAGGAGGAGACTCGAACTCCCACGGCAAAAAAGCCACTACCCCCTCAAAGTAGCGCGTCTACCAATTCCGCCACCTCTCCAATATGCTTCGCAAACGAACCGATGGTGCCCAGAACAGGACTCGAACCTGCACGTCATTGCTAACACTAGTACCTGAAACTAGCGCGTCTACCATTCCGCCACCTGGGCGATGATTCCTTTGCTTTTTTGTTCCAATAAGAAGAGCGGAAAACGAGACTCGAACTCGCGACCCCAACCTTGGCAAGGTTGTGCTCTACCAACTGAGCTATTTCCGCTTATGACGCTTTCTCACAAACGCGGTGCAAAGGTAATACATTTATATTTGCTGACAAATCTTTCGGGGCAAAATTTTTCCTGTACGGGCGAATAACGACTGATAACGCACGTTCAGAAGCGGTTTTCCGCACTTCCGCCAGCCCCCATTCCGCCACGGGATTGCCTGCCGCGCAGTCTGGATTTACGGGTCGGCGACCTGTCGCTACAAGTCGCCGGATAGTTTTTACAAGTCGCCGACTTGTTTTTTACGAGTACGCCGATAGTTCTTCGCACAGGCGATGCGCGAATGTTTATCGGTCTGTTCGGACACGCGTGCAGCACCGGAGCGGGTCGCGGCTACCCTTTCGACAAGGCAAGAAGCGTGGGCAATATCCGACTTGTGCCTTTTCAGGAAAGGCGATAAGGATTAGGACTTTCGAGCGGCATTATCAGGAATTTCCCTTGGAAAGGCGTATTTTTGCAGAGAAGCACAATAAAATCAAACAACGGAATCAGGATGAAAGAGAAACTCACAGTGGTCAAAGTAGGCGGCAAGATAGTGGAAGACCCGGCAGGACTGTCCCGCCTACTGATTGATTTTTCCGCCCTCCCGGGCAAGAAGGTGCTTGTCCACGGGGGTGGGCGCACGGCAACCGACGTGGCGACACGCTTGGGCGTGGAAACACAGATGGTCAACGGCCGGCGCGTGACGGACAGCGATATGCTCCGCGTGGTCACAATGGTGTATGCCGGCCTCGTCAACAAGAACGTCGTGGCCGGATTGCAGGCACACGGTGTCAAGGCCTTGGGACTGACCGGAGCCGACATGGACGTGATCCGCTCGCACCGACGCACGGGAGGCGAGGTAGACTATGGCTTTGTCGGCGATGTGGACCGGGTGGATGTGGACACGCTCTCGCTCCTCCTTACCTCGGGCGTGGTTCCCGTCATTGCCCCCCTGACCCACGACGGATGCGGCACGCTGCTCAACACCAACGCCGACACCATAGCGGGAGAGACGGCCAAAGCCCTGTCCGCCCGTTTCGACGTGACGCTGGTCTACTGTTTTGAACATGCCGGTGTGCTGTCCGATCCCAATGACGGGGCAAGCGTCATCCCCCGGATTACGCGCGAGAGCTTTGTCCGCCTTGCCGCCGACGGTGTGGTAAGTGGCGGGATGCTCCCCAAGATAGAAAATTGCCTGCAAGCCACAGAAGCAGGCGTGGGTCGCGTCATCATCACCCGGGCCGATGCCATCGGGCAACCGGGAGGCACGCAGATCGGTTGAAATCCTATTTTATATAGGACAAAACTTTTCATTTTTTTGGCTACTCACGTGAAATGGCTTACTTTTGCAACACTTTCCGGCTTCTCCCCATAAATGAGGAGATGGGCATGGAGCCGGGCTTTGCAGCGTTACGTACGGCGAATGTAATTCAACCATTAATAACTTAAATCAAAAAACATTCTCTCTATGTGGTTATGTAATTCATCAATTGGGCGAAAGGTAATCATGTCGGTTACCGGTATCGCGCTAATCCTGTTCCTGACGTTCCATGCGTGCATGAACGTCGTGGCACTCTTCTCAGCGGACGCATATAATACGGTGTGCGAGATGCTCGGTGCCAATTGGTATGCCGTGGCAGCCACGCTCGTATTGGCGGCTTTGGTGGCTATCCATTTTATCTATGCGATTATCCTGACGCTTCAAAACCGGAAAGCACGTGGGAATAACCGCTACGCTGTGACCGACCGTCCCGGCAAGGTAGAATGGGCTTCCCAGAACATGTTTGTGCTGGGTGTCATCGTGATTGTCGGCCTGCTCCTCCACCTTTACAACTTCTGGTACAACATGATGTTCGCCGAACTGATTGGAGACGAGTGGATGGGAGGTCATCACGCAGCTGATGGTCACGCTTACATTGTCGAGACGTTCAGCCAGCCGGTATTCACGGTGCTCTACATCATCTGGTTCGTGGCACTCTGGTTCCACCTGACCCACGGCTTTTGGAGTGCCTTGCAAACGCTGGGATGGAACGGTAAGATCTGGTTTAACCGTTGGAAGACGATAGGTACCTGGTATGTGACCATCGTGATGGCACTCTTCCTCATCGTTGCGTTGGCGTTCTCGTTCTGCGGAGGCGCTTGCTAAAACGAAGGATTAACGGCTTCACATCAATCTCAAAGAAACAAACAAAAGAATATGGCTACAATAAATTCTAAAATTCCCGAGGGGCCGATTTCTGAGAAATGGACTAATTTCAAGGCACACCAGAAGCTGGTCAATCCCGCCAACAAGCGTAAACTGGACATCATTGTCGTCGGCACAGGACTTGCCGGGGCTTCCGCGGCAGCCTCTCTCGGCGAAATGGGTTTCAAGGTCTTCAATTTCTGCATACAGGATTCTCCCCGCCGCGCACACTCCATCGCCGCCCAAGGTGGAATCAACGCTGCCAAGAACTACCAGAACGACGGCGATTCCGTTTATCGCCTTTTCTATGATACGGTCAAAGGTGGTGACTACCGTGCCCGCGAGGCCAATGTTTACCGCTTGGCCGAAGTGAGTGCCAACATCATCGACCAGTGCGTCGCCCAGGGTGTTCCTTTCGCCCGCGAGTACGGCGGTCTTCTGGCCAACCGCTCTTTCGGTGGCGTGCAGGTGAGCCGCACGTTCTATGCCAAGGGACAGACGGGACAGCAGCTCCTGCTGGGTGCCTATTCGGCCCTGATGTGCCAGGTACATGCCGGAACAGTCAAGCTGTTCTGCCGTTATGAAATGCAGGATGTCGTTATCATCGACGGACGCGCCCGCGGTATCATAGCGAAGAACCTGGTTACAGGGAAGCTCGAACGTTTCGCCGCCCACGCTGTCGTATTGGCAACGGGTGGTTATGGCAACACATACTTCCTCTCGACGAACGCCATGGGCTGCAACTGCTCCGCAGCCATCGCCGCATACCGCAAGGGGGCTTATTTTGCCAATCCTGCCTTCGTACAAATCCACCCGACCTGCATCCCCGTCCATGGCGACAAGCAATCGAAGCTGACGCTGATGTCGGAATCGCTCCGCAACGACGGACGCATCTGGGTGCCGAAGAAGCTGGAAGACGCAAAGAAACTCCAAGAAGGGAAAATCCAAGGCCGCGATATCCCCGAAGAGGATCGCGACTACTACCTGGAACGCCGCTATCCCGCATTCGGTAACCTCGTTCCGCGCGATGTCGCCAGCCGCGCCGCCAAGGAGCGTTGCGACAAGGGATTTGGTGTCAACAGCACCGGGCTCGCCGTCTTCCTTGACTTCTCAGAGGCGATACAACGTCTGGGTCGCGATGCCGTCGAGCAGCGGTACGGCAACCTTTTCGACATGTACGAAGAGATAACCGACGTGTCGCCCTACGAGAACCCGATGATGATTTACCCGGCCATCCACTATACCATGGGCGGTCTCTGGGTCGACTATGAATTGCAGACGAACATCCCGGGACTTTTCGCCATCGGTGAGTGCAACTTCTCCGACCATGGAGCCAACCGCTTGGGTGCGTCTGCCCTGATGCAGGGATTGGCCGACGGTTATTTCGTCCTGCCTTATACCATCCAGAACTACCTGAGCGACCAGATTACGGTGCCCCGCTTCTCGACCGACCTGCCCGAGTTCGAAGCAGCTGAAAAGGCAGTCAACGACCGCATCGACCACTTGATGAACATCAAAGGTAAGGAGTCGGTCGACAGCATCCACAAGAAACTCGGCCACATCATGTGGGAGTATGTCGGCATGGCACGCACGAAAGAAGGGCTCGAAAAGGCTCTCGGACTTCTCAAAGACATCCGGAAAGAATTCGAGACGAACTTGTTCGTACCGGGCTCGAAAGAGGGTCTCAACGTCGAACTCGACAAAGCCCTCCGGTTGAACGACTTCATCACGATGGGTCAGCTCATCGCCTACGATGCCTTGAACCGCAACGAGAGCTGCGGCGGCCACTTCCGGGAAGAGTATCAGACGGAGGACGGCGAGGCCAAACGCGACGACCAGAACTGCTTCTACGTCTCGTGCTGGGAATACCAGGGTTCGGACGACAAGGCTCCCGTGATGTACAAGGAACCATTGAAATACGAGGCCATCGAAGTGAAGACCCGTAACTATAAGAACTAATAAGGGCAGTTGTACGAAAATCAAGAAAGGACAAAACAATGGCTAAGAATATCAGTTTCACCATCAAGTACTGGAAGCAGAATGGACCGAAGGATGCCGGCCATTTCGAGCAGCGTGAGATGAAAGACATCCCCGACGACACGTCGTTCCTTGAGATGCTCGACATCCTCAACGAGGAACTTATCGAAGAGGGCAAGGAACCCTTCGTTTTCGACCACGACTGCCGCGAAGGCATCTGCGGAATGTGCTCGCTCTACATCAACGGTACGCCGCACGGCAAGACCGAGACGGGCGCGACGACCTGCCAGCTTTACATGCGTCGCTTCAATGATGGCGACGTCATCACCGTTGAACCTTGGCGCTCGGCTGCTTTCCCCGTCATCAAGGACTGCATGGTCGACCGCTCGGCTTTCGACAAAATCCAGCAGGCCGGTGGCTACATCACCGTGCGCACCGGTGCCCCGCAGGATGCCAACGCCATCCTTATTCCCAAGGAGGCTGCCGACGAGGCCATGGACTGCGCCACCTGCATCGGTTGCGGCGCATGCGTGGCAGCCTGCAAGAACGGTTCGGCCATGCTCTTCGTCTCCTCGAAGGTGAGCCAGTTCGCCCTCCTGCCCCAAGGCCGTCCCGAAGCCGCCAAGCGCGCAAAGGCAATGGTAGCGAAGATGGACGAGCTCGGTTTCGGCAACTGTACGAACACCCGTGCTTGCGAGGCTGTCTGCCCCAAGAACGAGAGCATCGCCAACATCGCCCGCCTCAACCGCGAGTTCATCAAGGCAAAACTGAACGACTGACCCGACGATCGGGCATCAGTCTGATTCCATAAGGCGGGTCGGCAAGCGCAAAAGGCTTGCCGACCCGTTTTTTACACCACAGCCACGCCACGGGAGCCCACTTCGTCTGCTTTTCCGGCTTTCCTGCCATTCCTGAGGTGACTTCTCTACTTCTCGCCCACCACACGCCATAAATTTCTCCCGCCGAACGGCCTTTGCCAGCACAGATTCCCGTCTTTTCGATAATTCTGTGACGTTCAGTCTGCTTTCCCTATCCCTCCCTTTGGTCATTCTTGGATGAAAAGACTATATTTGCGAGAGTAATCAACTGACCATCGCGATGAAAAAACTCCTCGTCCTTTCCGTCTCCGTCCTGCTGGCATCGTGTGGCTGCCGCGACACCAATCCCTCCGCAATCGATTTGCCTGCCGACTCGATTGCCTCCCTTGACACCCTGACAGCCCAAAGCGACTGGATGTCCGAGGCCGAGCCTTCGGATTATGCCATTGCACGGACACCCGGCGACCGCCGCTTCCTCTATGACCTCCGAACCGGACAAGCCACCTATGCGCTTGCCCCCGACGACGATATTTTCTATCTCATCAGCCAAAGCGATTCCGCAGCCTATTTCCTCCTCTACTCTCCCTCCGGCTCGTTCGGCTATCCGCAAATCATCGACCGGTATGGCCGCCGCATCCTCTCCGGCCCGGCTCGCTACACCGGACTTCCCGACGGGAAACTGCTGGCAGTGACCGGCCTCGAACAACAGGAGATAGACCTCGGGCAGACCGTCCCGGGGACACGGACACTTGCCCCCGCCTATCCCGGGAAAGTGCGGCAGGCCGTCGTGACCGGCTCGCGTACCATGCCGGTGGACACCTTGTTCGGCTATCCCGACGGAACACAAAACTCAATCTACCTGAACCTGCATTATGAAGAGCCCGCCGGGACGACGGCTGCCGACTACGCCATGGGCACATGGGTACTCACGCAGGTGGCCGAGCCGCTCGGTGTCCTTGACAGCATGAAATACCAACCTGTCATACGCACCCGCGACGACTACAACCTTGCCCGCGAGAACTTGCGGCGGGCGTTCTTTGCCATAAACGATTCCGTGGCTACGTGGAGCGTATCCCCCGTGGGCGTGGGCGTGTCGATGAGCCTCCGCTGGGTACAGGAGGGTTATTATACCTACTACCGTAACACGCAAAGCTACTTCGGCGGTGCGCATGGGTATTACACGGGTAACTACCTGACCTACGACATGGAGGCCGGGGCTTCGTTGGAGGCCACCTCACTTTTCCGTCCCGAGGCCATACCCGACGTGCGCCAGCAGCTCCTCGACAGTCTGGCGGCCGACCGCAGCCGCGCTTGGGGAGTGGACATCACGGCTGCCCAGCTCGACAGCCTGCGCGGCCCGATAGCCCTTTGCGCCTCCTGTCATCCCGATGGCGACGGTGTGGAGGCCGTTCCGGCTCTCATGCCGCAGGGTGTCGTCTTCTCCTTCCAGCCCTACGAAATCGGGAGCTTTGCCGACGGCATCATCCGTGTCGTCCTGCCCTACGCCGCAGTAAAGGACTATCTCCGACCCGACGCAGTGCGCCGTTTGGGACTTTGACAAGCAGGGGCATCGAGGCTTTACTTGCACACCCCTTCCGAACGCGAACCATTCATCCGGCGGCAAGGAACGGCAGTCCCCCACGGACAGCGCGCTCCTTGCCGCCGTGCCGTTTTTCCCGTCGTCTGCTGCGGCTCTGTCGGGCTTTTCACACCTTCATGCCCGGCAACGGGAAAAATTATTGCGGAAAAAATGCCTCCCGGCTGTAACTTTTCGTCTTTTCATCCGTCATCTCAATAGAGCGCAATGAGGGAAATCGATTTCAGGGAAGACCTGCTGCCTTTGAAAAACCGGCTTTACAGGCTGGCACTCCGTATCACACTTGATGCGGCCGAGGCAGAGGACATCGTGGAGGAGACCCTGTTGCGCGTGTGGCGGCGACGCGACGAGCTGTCCGCCGTCAGTTCGCTCGAAGCCTACTGCCTGACCGTCTGCCGTAACCTGGCCGTGGATGCGGGTCGGCGACCTGCCACGGCGAATGTGCCGCTCGACGAAGCGGGCGACGAGGCCATCGACACAGGCCATACACCCGAAGAGGGCATGGCGCACGACGAACGGATGAGACTGGTCGGCCAACTGTTCGACCGCCTGCCCGAAATGCAGCGCACCGTGATGCAACTGCGCGACATAGAGGGTCTGAGTTACCAGGAGGTTGCCAAGGTCACGGGGCTCACCGAGGCGAATGTCAAGGTCACCCTGTTCCGCGCACGGCAACGCATCAAGAAAGAATACGAAAGGATAGAAAACTATGGATTATAGCTATATCGAACAACTGTTGGAGCGCTATTGGAACTGCGCGACGACAGCGGAAGAAGAGGAGATACTCCGCGCGTTCTTCCGTCAGTCCGAGGTGCCGGAGAGCCTGCGCCGCTATAAAGCCCTCTTCTGCTACGAAGACGCAGCCGCCCGCGAGCCGTCACTCGGTGCCGATTTCGACCGCCGGTTGATGGCTGCCGTCGAGGCCGAACGCCCTGTCCGCGCCCGCCGTCTCCCGTTGCGTGCGCGCCTCCGCCCCTTGTGGCGGGCCGCGGCCTGTGTGGCGGTGGTCGTCGTGCTGGCCAATGCCATCCAGCACTCCCTCGCACCCGCCGAAGAGCCGGTGTGGGACTACAATCCCGACAGTTATGTCGACACCTACCATGACCCGCAGGTAGCCTACGACCAGAGCATCAAAATCCTGCGCCGCCTGTCCGACGGCATCCGTGCCGTGGGCGACACGGCCGGCGTTCCCGTCGATTCCCTTAACATATTGATGAAATGATACGCACGAAAAAACATACAAGCCGCTGGCTGGACACGGCCCGGTGCTGGGCGATGGTGCTGTTGTTGGCCGTTGTGGGTGTTTCCTCGGCTTATGCCAACGAGGAAGAGGACTTCGTTTCGCACTATATGCAGCTCTACAACGAGGACTCGACGCTCCAATGCGTCACGCTCAGCCCGCAGATGATGCTGGCCGCCGCCGAGGCCGCCGCCGAAGTGGCAGAAGCGGAAGTACTTAAACTCCTCTCGCACATACACAGCATGCGCATCGTGACACTCAACGAGGACGGGATGCCCGAGGACACCGGGAAAGCCGACACCCTCCACTCGAAAGCCCTCGAGCTGATACACCGGAATCCGAAACGCTACCAGGCCTATTACGACGACCCGGAAAACACCGGGGTCAGCATATGGATGCGAAAGAAGAAGGAGGTCATCCTCGAAATCGTGCTCGTCGCCAACACGCCGGATGAGGAATTCACCATAGTCGACATCACGGGCGAGATGAACGACGAGCTCGTCGCCAACCTGATAGGGATAGGACTGTAACACCCAAACATACACAGCTGGATGTGGAACGTCGCGTCAGTTGCTTTTTTAAAACAACCCGGGATTGAAGCTGGGTGAGCTTCGAATCCCTCTTTCCCAATCTGTAAACGATGCTGGGAGGATAGACGGGGAAGCCGTGCCGGAAGGAGGCGCGCTTCCCCTTTCTATTTTCCCGCACCCGGTCACCGGAAGGCTGAACCGGCGACCCGGTGCGGCCGAAAAGCATCCCTGCGATACAGGTCGCCGGATGTTTTTGCACCGTTGCCGAATGGTTTTGCATAGTCGGCAGGCGGGTTCTCACAGGTCGCCG
>CAZYHW010000013.1:0-1503 GCA_964647405.1 uncultured Prevotellamassilia sp. | reverse complement strand
AGCCGGATGAGAGAAAGTGCGCCCACTTTTTGCCCCGGCCGTCCGCTTTCGCTAACTTTGCGCTGATGCAAGACACATTCGACATCCGCGCACAGCAGTCGGCCGTCTCGGCTTCCGAACGTGACTACGAGAATGCCCTCCGCCCGCTCTGTTTCGACGATTTCAGCGGGCAGCAGCAAGTGGTGGACAACCTGCGCGTCTTCGTGCAGGCCGCGAAACTGCGGAAAGAGCCCCTCGACCACACACTGCTCCACGGCCCTCCCGGACTGGGCAAGACGACACTCTCGAACATCATTGCCAACGAGCTGGGCGTCGGTTTCAAGGTAACGTCCGGCCCTGTGCTCGACAAGCCCGGCGACCTGGCGGGACTGCTCACCTCGCTCGAAGCGAACGATGTCCTTTTCATCGACGAAATCCACCGTCTCTCGCCCGTGGTCGAGGAGTACCTTTACTCGGCCATGGAGGACTATCGCATAGACATCATGATCGACCGCGGCCCCGCCGCCCGCAGCATACAGCTCGACCTGAGCCCTTTCACCCTCGTCGGAGCCACGACGAGGAGCGGCCTGCTCACCGCGCCGCTCAGGGCACGCTTCGGCATCAACCTGCACTTGGAATATTACGACACGGCTACGCTGCGCCGCATCTTGCTCCGCTCTGCCCGCTTGCTGGGCGTGACGATCGACACGGAGGCGGCCCATGAAATCGCAAGCCGAAGCCGGGGCACGCCGCGCATAGCCAACGCCCTCCTGCGCCGCGTGCGTGATTTCGCGCAGGTAAAGGGAAACGGCCACGTGAACATCGACATCGCACGCTATGCCCTCGAAGCCCTGCACATCGACCGTTACGGGCTCGACCAGATAGACAACAAAATACTGACCACGATAATCGACAAGTTCAAGGGAGGCCCCGTCGGTGTGGGCACCATAGCCACGGCCATCGGGGAAGACCCCGGCACGCTCGAAGAGGTCTACGAGCCGTTCCTCATCAAGGAGGGCTTCATCAAGCGCACGCCGCGCGGGCGCGAAGTCACCGAACTGGCCTACTCCCACCTTGGCCGGAGCCGCTACCCGGGCGACAGCGTACAGCCCACCCTGTTCTGATACATTCCTGAACCATGATCACGTACCAAACCATCGACATCCCGATGCCTCCCCTCCGCCGCCGTGCCATCACGGCGTGGGTGAAGGCCGTGGCATCCGCCCATGGCCGCCGCGTGGGCGACATCGCCTACATCTTCTGCGACGACGCGAAAATTCTCGAAGTCAACCGCCAATATCTGCAACACGACTACTACACGGACATCATCACCTTCGACTACTCCGAGGGCGACGTCATCAGCGGCGACCTCTTCATCAGCCTCGACACGGTGCGCTCGAACGCCGAGGGGCTGGGTGTGAAATACGAGGATGAGTTACACCGCGTCGTAATACACGGTATCCTGCACCTTTGCGGCATCGACGACAAAGGCCCCGGCGAGCGCGAAATCATGGAAGCCGAGGA
>CAZYHW010000012.1:0-29162 GCA_964647405.1 uncultured Prevotellamassilia sp. | reverse complement strand
TCGTAACGCTTTGTCAGACTGTTACCGAACAGTCCGGCGAAAACCTGGTAGAAGCTGGCGCGCAACGGACCGATGAAAGCTTTGACTATTTCGTAAGAAGTTTGGTTGCACTCCCTGTCAATGAGTTTTACCAGCAGTTTCCCCTGCGAGTAGGTCAGTTTCTTTACCAACGGGGCGTATTGCTGGCGAATCCCGTGCTCTACCCGGCGGATGTGAGCCTCCTTTTCTTCTTCCGTGGACAGGGTTTGCAGGAAATCGTAGGTCTCCACGATGGTATGCCGTGCCAGTTTGGCAATGGGAAGAACCTTTTTGACATTAGCGACAAGGCGGTTGTAGCGTTGTTGTTCCTTTTTGCTCGAAAAAGAAATAGGAGGATACTTGTTCAGTGTCGGGAGGATAACGTGCGGAACGCTGTCGCCTTTGTATAACACCTTACCCACTTGTACTTGCAGGGGAACGGACGGAGCGATGACATCATCCAACTCCCTTTCCTGTGCGGTACACAATACAGGAAAAGCCATGGACACCAAGAGCAAGCGACCCCGTTTCATGGCAACAAAATTAGGGTAAAAAAGCGGGACACTTCCAGTGCCCCGATATAAAAATAGTTATTCTTCCCGGAGAGGCCGTGTCGCCCGCACGAGCCATTCGCGATCCGCCTCGTCGTCGAGCAGTGGCAGGAGCCGCTGGCGCACGGTCTGGTGGTAGTCGTCGAGCCACGCCTCCTCGTCCTCGCGCAACAGGGAGCGGTCTATGGGGCTGCGGTCGAACGGGCAGAGCGTCAGGGGCTCAAATTCGAGGAAAGAACCGAACGCCGTTTCGCGCCATGGGCGGATCAGGAGCGTGTTTTCGAGCCGCACGCCGAAACGCCCCGCCACGTAGATGCCCGGTTCGTCGGTCACGGTCATCCCGGCGTGGAGCGGGGCAGGCACGTAGTTCATCCGGATTTGGTGAGGCCCCTCATGCACGTTCAGGTGAGCCCCCACGCCGTGCCCCGTGCCGTGTCCGTAGTTCATGCCCTCCTGCCACATCCAGTAGCGTGCGGTCGCGTCGAGTTGCGTGCCGCTCGCACCGTCCGGGAATCGGCACCGGCTCAATGCGATGTGCCCTTTGAGCACGAGCGTATAGGCACGCCGTTCCTCCTCACTGACGTTCCCGAGCGCAATCGTGCGGGTGATGTCGGTCGTTCCGTCGTCATATTGCGCGCCGGTGTCGAGCAGGAGCAGCCCCGTCGGCCGGAGCGTGGCGTCGGTCGCCGGTGTGGCTTCGTAGTGTACGATGGCACCGTGGTCGGCATAGCCCGCAATCGTGTCGAAGCTCGTGCCGCGGTAGTGCGGGTCGGCGGCGCGCAGTTCGGCCAGCTTGCGGTCTATCCCCATCTCGGTCACGCCTCCCTCCGCCGCCACGGCGGGCAGAAGCCAGCGCAGCAGTTTGACCATCGCCACGCCGTCGCGTTCCATCGAGCGGCGCATTCCGGCTATTTCCGCCTCGTTTTTCACGGCTTTGGCCGTGGCGACCGGCGACGGCATCACCGTGCAGGGGACAACCGTGCTCACTGCCGAGGCGAGGCGGCGGTTGACTGTGCCGGGCAGCAGGACGACGGCATCGTGCAGGTGGCCGAGGTCGGTTCCTATGTCCCCGTAAGGGCGTGTCGTGACCCCCTGTCCGGAAAGATAGGCCGCCACCTCGGGCGACACCTTCTCCGGATTGATGTAAAGCACCGCCGTTTCCGGCTCTATCAGCAGGTAACTGACGAACACCGGATTACAGGGCACGTCGTCGCCCCGCAGGTTCAGTGTCCACGCCACCTCGTCGAGTGCCGTCACGAGCAGGTGCGTGCAGCCGGCCTGCCGTGTCGCCTGGCGCAGCTCGGCCAGCTTTTCGCGCGCTTCCTTTCCGGCGTATTCCAGGGGGTGGATGCGCACCGGCGTGTCGGGCAGGGCGGGGCGGTCCTGCCACAAGCCGTCGGCCGGGTCGTCGGATTCGACAAGATGAACCCCGAAACGCGACAACTGTGTGGACAGGTTCTCGAACCCGTCCGCCGTGCAGACGTTGCCGTCCATGCCTACCCGTCCGTCCTTGCCTACCTGCGCGCCCAGCCACTCGGCGATGGACGGCGTTTCCGGCAGACCGTCGCGCATCAGTCCGAACGGCGTGCCTGCCAACTGGCTTTCGGCGGCAAGGAAATAGCGCGAGTCGGTCCAGAGGGCGGCCTCGTCGGCTGTGACCACGGCTGTGCCTGCCGAGCCGTCAAAGCCCGAAATCCATTGTCGCGTCTGCCAATGGGCGGGGACGTATTCCCCGGCGTGCGGGTCGGTACTGGGAAAGACGAAAGCGTCGAGTCCGTTCTGTCGCATCCACTGGCGGAGCGCGGCGACGCGCGAGGTGATGAGTTCGGGGCTGGTCATGGCTTGTGTATGGTTGTTTCCGGGCAAACTTACTAAAAAACGGGCAAAACCGAACCCGTGCCGCGCATCATTTCCCGCCGCCCGCGACATCCCCGGCCTGCGGCGGGCGGAACAAGTCGCCGACCCGTTTCGCCTATCCGGCGACCCGTCGTAACTATCCGGCGACCTGTTGTGACAAGTCGGCGACCCGTGCGGACGCGACGGCCTGCGCGTAGAAAGGAAAGGCCGACGGGCATATCTTCCTTGTGGATAAAAATTCCTAACTTTGCCCCGCATAATCGAAAAAAGCATGGAATATAATTTCAGAGAGATAGAGGCGAAATGGCACGCCCTTTGGACTGAACGCCAGACCTATCGCGTGACGGAGGACAGCACCCGACCGAAATATTATGTGCTGAACATGTTCCCCTACCCGTCGGGAGCCGGTTTGCATGTCGGTCACCCGCTCGGGTACATCGCTTCTGACATTTACGCCCGCTACAAGCGTCAGTGCGGATATAACGTGCTTAATCCCATGGGGTATGATGCTTACGGCCTGCCCGCCGAGCAATATGCCATCCAGACCGGACAACATCCTGCCGTGACGACGGTGAACAACATACAACGCTACCGGGAACAGCTGGACAAGATTGGTTTCTCGTTCGACTGGTCGCGCGAGGTGCGCACCTGCGACCCGCAGTATTACCACTGGACGCAGTGGGCTTTCTGCCGCATGTTCGGGAGCTATTACGACCGCCGTCGCGACCGGGCCTGCCCCATCGAGGAGTTGGAGGCGGCCTTTTCCGCGCAGGGCACCGACGGCATCGACGCGGCCTGCTCGGAGGAGCTCACGTTCACGGCCGACGAATGGAACTCGTGGGACAGCGTGAAGCGCCAGCAGGTGCTGATGAACTACCGCATTGCCTATCTCGGCGAAACGATGGTCAACTGGTGCCCGAAACTCGGCACGGTGCTGGCCAACGACGAGGTGGTCGACGGTGTGAGCGAGCGCGGCGGCTATCCCGTGGTGCAGAAAAAGATGAAGCAGTGGTGCCTGCGCGTGTCGGCCTATGCCCAGCGTCTGCTCGACGGTCTGGACACCATAGACTGGACCGACTCCATCAAGGAGACCCAACGCAACTGGATAGGCCGCTCCGAGGGGACAGAGGTGGAGTTCGCCGTGAAGGACAGCGACATCCGTTTCACCATATTCACCACGCGCGCCGACACGATATTCGGAGTGACGTTCATGGTGCTTGCTCCGGAGAGCGAACTCGTCGGGAAGCTCACCACCGATGCCCAACGGGCGGAAGTGGAAGCCTATCTCGAAGCCACGAAAAAGCGGACGGAGCGCGAACGCATAGCAGACCGTCAGGTGACAGGCGTATTCACCGGTTCGTATGCCGTGAACCCCTTCACGGGCGAGGCTATCCCGGTGTGGGTCAGTGATTATGTGCTGGCAGGTTACGGCACGGGAGCCATCATGGCCGTTCCCGCACACGACAGCCGCGACTACGCCTTTGCCCGTCACTTCGGCCTGCCCATCGTCCCGCTTATCGAGGGATGCGATGTCAGTGAGGAGAGCTTCGATGCCAAGGAAGGCATCGTCTGCAACTCCCCGCGTCCCGGCATGACGCCCTATGTCGACTTCTCGCTCAACGGCCTGACGGTCAAGGAGGCTATCGCGGCGACGAAGAAGTATGTCACGGAGCACAACCTCGGTCGCGTAAAGGTCAACTACCGTTTGCGCGATGCCATTTTCAGCCGCCAGCGTTACTGGGGCGAGCCTTTCCCCGTGTATTACAAGGACGGGATGCCCCAGATGCTTCCCGAGGACTGCCTGCCCCTTGAACTCCCGGAGGTGAAGGTGTATGAACCGACCGAAAACGGCGAACCGCCGCTCGGCAACGCCACCCGTTGGGCGTGGGACACCGTGGCGCGCTGCGTGACGGACAACAGCCGGATAGACAACGTTACCGTGTTCCCCTTGGAACTCAACACGATGCCGGGCTTCGCCGGGTCGTCGGCCTATTACCTCCGTTACATGGACCCGCATAACGACAAGGCATTGGTGAGCACCGAGGCCGACCGCTACTGGCAGTGCGTGGACCTCTATGTCGGCGGAACGGAACACGCCACCGGCCACCTGATATACAGCCGTTTCTGGAACAAATTCCTGCACGACTACGGATACAGCTGCGTGGAGGAACCGTTCCAGAAGCTCGTCAACCAAGGCATGATTCAAGGCCGCTCGAATTTCGTTTACCGCATCAAGGACAGCCAGACATTCGTTTCGTACGGACTGAAAGACCAGTATGATGTCACGCCGCTCCATGTGGATGTCAACCTCGTCGACAACGACATCCTTGACCTCGAACGATTCAAGGCATGGCGGCCCGAGTATGCCGGAGCCGACTTCATCCTTGAAGACGGTAAGTATGTGTGCGGCTGGGCCGTCGAGAAGATGTCCAAGTCAATGTACAACGTCGTCAATCCCGACATGATCATTGAACGTTACGGGGCAGACACGCTCCGCCTCTACGAGATGTTCCTCGGGCCAATCAACCAGAGCAAACCGTGGGACTCCAACGGCATAGACGGATGCGCCCGCTTCTTGCGGAAACTGTGGAACCTCTACTTCGCCGCCGACGGCACATTCAAGGCTTGCGACGAGGCTCCGTCGAAAGAGGCGTTGAAAGTCCTGCATAAGCTCATCAAGAAAGTGAGTGAGGACATCGAGAATTTCTCTTATAACACTTCGATTTCCGCTTTCATGATAGCGGTAAACGAACTGACCAGCCAGAAGTGCAGCTCGCGCCAGGTGCTCGAAACGCTCGTGGTGCTTCTCGCCCCGTTCACGCCGCATGTGGCCGAAGAACTGTGGGAGAGATTCGGGCATACGACGACCGTGTGCGACGCGCCGTGGCCTGCGTATGACGAAGAATACTTGAAAGAGGATACCGTGACGCTTTCCATTTCGTTCAACGGCAAGACGCGCTTCACGATGGACTTCCCGATCGATGCCGACAACGAGGCCGTCGAACGCGCGGTGCTCGCCTCTGAACAGGCAGCCAAATACCTTGAAGGGATGACCGTTGTCAAGGTCATTGTCGTGCCGAAACGCATTGTCAACATCGTATTAAAGAAATGAAGACTTACCGGCTCAATGTATTCCAGGAGGCCCGCGATTACCTGTCCATAACGGTGGGCTTGATTTGTTATGCTTGCGGCTTTACTTTCTTCCAGTTGCCTTATCAGATCACGACGGGAGGAGTAGCGGGTTTGGGTGCTGTCATCTTTTACAGCACCGGCTTTCCCGTGGAGTACACGTACTTTGGAATCAACATCCTCCTCTTGATTGCCGCGGTCAAGATTCTGGGTTGGAAGTTCTGCTTCAAGACCATCTATGCGGTCTTCATGCTTACGTTCCTGCTTAGTCTGGCACAGAGATTGCTCGAAGCTCTTCCGTCGATTTCCGAGGAACAATACCTGTTCAGCGACCAAGGCCTGCCCCAAATCGTGGGAGACCAGGCGTTCATGGCTTGCGTGATGGGAGCTGCCCTCGAAGGAATCGGGCTTGGCATCGTGTTCCTGAACAACGGCAGCACGGGAGGTACGGATATCATCGCGTCGATTGTCAACAAGTATCGCGACGTGACGCTCGGGCAGATGATGATGCTCTGCGATATCATCATTATCACTTCCAGCGTGTTCACGCCTGTCGGGAGCTTCCAGAAACTGCTCTTCGGCTACTGCACGCTTATCATCTCCAACCTTTTGCTCGATTTCATCATGGACCGCGGGCGGCAGTCGGTGCAGTTCCTTATCTTCTCACGCGAATACGACGAGATAGCCGCCGCCATCAGCGCGACAGGACGCGGCGTGACTGTGCTGGACGGCCAAGGATGGTACACGAAGAACGAGCGGAAAGTCCTGGTGGTGTTGGCGAAGAAACGCGAAAGCACCAACATCTTCCGCATCATCAAGCACATCGACCCAAACGCCTTTGTCTCGCAAAGTAAGGTCATCGGCGTCTTTGGCGAGGGCTTCGACAAAATCAAGGTAAAGTAAGAAGAATGCCGGGTCGGCGGATTGTCGTCATGCCCGGCATTCTCCGTTATTATAAAAAGGAAGATGAAAAGAAAACTGGTCTTTGCCACCCACAATGCGCACAAGTTGGAAGAGATACGCGCCATGCTGGGGAACGAGGTGGACATTGTCGGGCTGTCGGATATCGGCTGCGATGACGACATTCCCGAGACGGCCGATACACTTGAAGGCAACGCTTTGCTGAAAGCACGCTACGTCTATGAGCGATACCATTGCGATTGTTTTGCCGACGACACGGGCTTGGAAGTGGAGGCTCTGGGTGGCGCGCCGGGCGTACATACGGCGCGTTATGCTTATCCCGACCGCCACGATCCCGAAGCCAATACGCGCAAACTCCTTGATGAACTGAAAGAAAAAAGCAACCGGCGCGCACGATTTCGTACAGTTGTCGCGTTAATACTTAATGGGGAGGAGCACTTGTTCGACGGTCGTGTCGAGGGGCAGATTGCCACTGAGAAGCGTGGGACGGAAGGGTTCGGTTACGACCCCGTCTTCATCCCCGAGGAGGAAGGAAAGACTTTCGCCGAGCTGGGTGTGCAAGCCAAAAACAGCATCAGCCACAGGGCGCGCGCCGTTGCCCGGCTTCGTGACTTCCTCAACGGCTCGCCTCCGTGCTGTCACTAAATACAAAAAGCCTATGTCTGTCGGTAAAATCCTGTCCGCGTTTCTTTTCCTTGCGGTATCTGTCGTTTCGCATGCCGCCCGTATCGGCGAATGGACGGTTTATCCTGCTTACAAGGACGCCACCAGTAACGTGGTGGCCGGTGAGTGGGTCTATTCGCTCAGCAGTAGCAATCTTTTCCGCTACGATACGTCGACCGGGGAGGTACAGTTGTTCTCCCGGCAGACAGGACTGAGCGATTCGGGCATTGAGCATATTGCCTATTGTCGTTCCGAGGGATGCCTGGTCATTGTCTACGAGAACGCCAATATCGACCTGCTTTACGACAACGGCGATGTCCTCAACATTCCCCAGCTCATGAACAGCTCGCTCACTGACAAGACGGTCAACAACATAGCCATCGACGGCGACCAGGCCTACATCTCGCTCGGGCTGGGGGTGGAGGTGCTCGACGTGGCCGATGCCGTCCTTGCCAACTACTATGCCGTAGGCGAGACGTATTCCACCGTTATCTATGACGGCAAGCTCTATGCCTCGACCGCCGACGGCATTTTGTACGGGAACTTGTCGGACAACTTGCTCGACAGCCGTAACTGGTCCGTGGCCGACCAGACGCTCGTGGCGGTCAACATGGTTGCGTTCCGGGGCTACATTTATGCGCAAGGGACAGGTGGTGGGCTCTACCGCATCGACGGCGACAACAACCGCACTTTGGCCAACGCGCAATTCCTGCTTTATCTCAAAACCGACGGCTCTACCTATATGCTGGCGGGCAACACGTCGCGTGTGATGCTTTTCGATACCGATGAGGAACTGACCGAATGGAGGCAGACCAACGACTTCAACGATGTCACCCGCACGAGTGGAGGCACGTATTGGGCTTCGCGCGGAACGAACGGCCTGCAAGCCTATGCCCTCGATACCGCCGCCGATACCTTGGCCGCCCAGGGCAGTGCCATCTCGCCCGACAGTCCCATCTACGACTACTGCTATTATATGCGCTACGTCGGCGACACGTTGCTCGTGGCCGGTGGTTCGCTCAACTATTCCGGAATCGATTATCCCGGGACGCTCATGCGTTACGCCGGGGGCACGTGGTACAACTTCCCCGACGAGGACATCGCCAACCGTGCCAATACGAACTACCTCAACCTGACGAGCGTGGCGCAGGACCCGACCGACCCCAACCATCACTATGCCAGTGCGGCCGGTGGCGGGCTCTTTGAATACCAGGACGGTCATTACACGGCGTGCTACAACATCGACAACAGTCCGTTGCAGGCCATGCAGGACAACAGCCGGCGGCTCGTCCGCACCGACGGGCTTACCTACGACAGTGACGGCAACTTGTGGATGATTAACAACGAAGTCGACACCATGTTGTGGGCGATGCGGCCCGACGGCACGTGGAAAGGTTTTTATAATTCGAGTTTCACCCTCTTGCAGCAGTGCGAGCGTATCCTTATCGACTCCCGCGGACTTATCTGGGTCACGTCGCGGCGCGATGCCCAGGAATCGAAGGCCGGCCTTTACTGCCTCAATCTGAACGGCACCTTTGAGGACGAGAGCGACGACACCGGCATGTTCCGCACGACGGCTTACAACGAGGACGGGACGAGTTGCTCCTTCACCGTGACCACCTCTGTCGTGGAGGATAAGAGCGGCCAGATATGGTTCGGCACTTCGACCGGCCCCTATCGCATTGACAATCCGGAGGAGTGGATGGACGACGATTTCACCGTGACGCAGGTGAAAGTGCCGCGCAACGACGGAACGAACAACGCCGACTATCTGCTGAGCGGAGTGGCCATCAACGCCATCGCTGTCGACGGCGACGACCGGAAGTGGTTCGGAACGGCCTCGGATGGTGTCTTTGTCACCTCGTCGGACGGCCTCACGACGCTCCATCATTTCACGACCGACAATTCGCCCCTGCCTTCCGACATTATTTATTCCTTGGCCGTGTGCGAGGAAACCGGGGATGTCATGATAGGAACCGAGCGGGGCATTGTTTCTTACCATGTCGGGACTTCCGCAGAGAATGCCAGCATCGAGAAAAGCAATATCCGGGTATATCCCAACCCCGTCCGTCCGGAGTATTACGGAAATGTAACCATCGATGGTCTGCCCTATGGTGCCGATGTCAAGATTGTCACCACCAGCGGGCATGTCGTGGCAGGCGGGACGGCCACGAATGGCACTTTCACATGGGACGGGCGCGACCCGTCGGGCGACCGTGTCGCCTCGGGGGTCTATTTCGTCATGGCGACACCGTCCGATGGAAGCAAGGGAGCGTCGGCCAAGATTGTCGTCATCCGTTAGTCCGTCATTGGGACGACGTGGGAGGCAGTCCGGACGGGGCAGTGCCGCTTTCCGTGGGGGATGCCCGCTCATTCGTGTCCGCAGAAATTCCATCGAATCTTAGTCTTGTTCCTATTTCGGGCCGACTTCATTCATGAATCGGGGATAACCGGAATATCCTCGCCTGAAACCGTCTGACAAGTCGGCGACCCGTCGCGACGGGTCGCCGGCTGCGTTTAACAGGTCGCCGACTTGTAACCATGAACCCGGGGACAGTGGGAATGAGCGATAAAAAGGAATAGTTCCTTTGCCCCCCTGCGGAAAAACGTTTACCTTTGCAAAGAATTTCATACTATCTAAAAAATCATCCAATGAATTGGTTTGAAAACTTGTTTGTCGATACAGGGTCCGTGGCGCATGTCGTGCTGCTGTACTCCCTGGTTATCTCGGTGGGCGTGCTCCTCGGGAAAATCAAGGTGGGCGGCATCTCGCTTGGCGTGACGTTTGTCCTGTTCGCCGGCATCATCGTCGGCCATGTCTACACGTCGCTCGGCATTGTCGATCCTTCCCCGGGAGGATATGCGTGCCCCGCCAGTGTCCTGAACTTCTTGCAGGATTTTGGCTTGCTTGTCTTTGTTTATTGCATAGGCCTGCAAGTCGGTCCCGGTTTCTTCGAGTCGTTTAAGCAGGGTGGCATCCGGATGAACCTTGTGACCGTGTGCATCGTGTTCCTTAATATCGCGGTCATGCTGGGATGCTATTATGCTTTCTTCGACACCAGCGACCCGAAGAATCTGCCGATGATGGTGGGCGTGCTTTGTGGTGCAGTGACCAACACGCCCGGCCTTGGTGCGGCGCAGGAAGCCCTGAAAGACGCAGTTCCCGCGTTGAAGGATTTGCCCATTGCGGCAGGTTACGCCTGTGCCTATCCGTTGGGCGTGCTTGGCATCATAGGTGCCACCATCGCTTTGCGTTTTATTTGCCGCATCAAGCTGGATAAGGAAGAAGACGCGATACGCCAGGCAGAAGAAAACAACCCCCATGCGATACCCTACCACCTGTCGCTCGTCGTGCGTAACGAGGCACTCGTCGGCAAGGCGATGCGCGAGGTAAGGGAGTTCCTGAGCCGTGAGTTCGTCTGCACGCATGTCAAACGGAACGACGACGTGTTCATCCCGCGCGCCGATACGGAACTTGAGATGGGGGATGAACTGAACATCACCTGTGCGCAGGACGATGCCGATGCCATCACGGCATTCATCGGAATGCCCGTCGAGGTGGACTGGCAGGCTGAAAAGACCCCCAGTATTTCGCGGCGCATTGTCGTGACCCGCGATGAAGTCAACGGAAAGACGTTCGGCCAGATGCACTTCAACTCTGTCTATGGTGTCAACGTGACCCGTATCACGCGTTCGGGTATGGAGCTGTTTGCCAGTCGCCAGCTTCGCTTGCAAATCGGCGACCGCCTGATGGTGGTCGGCCCGGAGGATGCCGTCAACCGCGTCACGCGCCTCTTGGGTAACTCCGTGAAGCGTCTGGATCACCCGAACATTGCCTCCATCTTTATCGGTATCTTGGTGGGAATCGTGTTCGGTAGCATCCCGTTTGCCTTCCCCGGTATCCCGAATCCCGTGAAACTCGGTCTGGCTGGCGGTCCGCTGATTATTGCCATACTGGCCGGCCGCTACGGCTATAAGCTCCATCTGGTCACCTATACCACCACGTCGGCCAACTTGCTGCTGCGTGAGGTCGGGCTCGTGCTCTTCCTTGCCAGTGTGGGCATCAAGGCCGGAGCAGGCTTCTGGCAGACGGTCGTAGTCGGCGACGGCTTGTGGTATGTGCTTTATGGCTTCCTCATAACGGTCATCCCGATTTTAATCATGGGCATCATTGCACGCGTGAAGTTCAAGATGAACTACTTCATGCTGATGGGACTCATCGCGGGTACGAATACCGACCCACCCGCCTTGGCTTTCGCCAATGCTTCGTCCACGACGTCCGCACCTGCCGTGGGTTATTCGACGGTTTACCCGCTGGCCATGTTCCTGCGCATCCTGACGGCACAGATTATCATCCTCTTCCTTTGCGCGTAGTCGTCGCCGGGAAGTGAGAAATACAAGAAAAGGCGGCATCCCAAGCTCTACTGGCTTGGGATGCCGCCTTTTCGTATCGGGAGGATTCCCTATGAGTTTGTTTCTTCCCCGGAGAGATACCTTTCGAGCAGAAGGAGGTCGCCGGGATAGGTGAGCTTCATGTTGCGTTCGTCGCCCTCTACCAGGCGGATGGCTGTCCCGGGAAGGTATTTCCAGACAACTCCGCAGTCGTCCGTCGTGTGGAACGCCGGGTCGGCCAGTGCGTGTTGATAGGCGCGTTCGAGGATTTCCCGGCGGAAGCCCTGTGGGGTCTGCATCCGGCGCAAGATGTCGCGGCGGGGGAATCCCGTGGCGCATCCGTCGGTGGTTTCGACGATAGTGTCGACGACGGGAACGGCCGTACCGACAGCCTCGGCCTCGCGCAGGGCATCAATGACACGGGTGATGATGTCCGCTCCGACCAAAGGCCGCGCGGCATCGTGGAAGAGCAGGTTGACATCAGCTCCGGCGTAGAGGCGCAGTGCCGCCAAGGTCGACTCGTGCCGCTCGCGGCCTCCCGGGACAATGTGCGTCACCTTTGTCCATCCCTCGTCGGCGGCCATTTGGCGAACCTCGTCAATCCGGTCGACGGGGGCGACGACAACAATTTCGTCGATGGCCGGGTGACGGACGAAAGCCGTCACGGCATGTCCGAGGACAGTACGCCCTCCCAAGCGTAAGAATTGCTTGGGACATTCGCTTCCCATGCGTGTCCCGCTGCCGCCCGCCAGGACGATGGCGACGTGTTTGCGTGTCGTGTCCATGGGGATTTATTGTTGTGAATCCTGCTTTGCTCGTTTCCCGCGCGCCTTGCGTTTTTTCCCTTTGGCTTGTGGGATTTCCGTCGCCTGGGTGTCGACCAGGGCGAAGTCGAGCTGTTTCCTTTCGAGGTTGGCTCGTGCCACGCGGATGCGTACCGGGTCGCCGATGGAGTAGACACGGTGACGTTTCCGCCCACGCAGGCAATAGTTTCGCTCGTCAAATTCGTAGTAGTCGTCTTCAAGGTCGCGCAAGGGTATCATGCCCTCGCACTTGTTCTCGTCGAGTTCCACGTAGAGGCCGAACTCCGTGACCCCGCTGACTTTCCCGTCGAACTCCTGTCCGATGCGTTCGCCCATGAACTCGACCTGTTTGTATTTGATGCTTGCCCGTTCGGCCTGTGCGGCCAGTTGTTCCATTTCAGAGGCGTGTTGGCAAAGCTCCTCGCATTTCTCTGCATTGACCGAGCGTCCCCCCGCCATGTAGCGCGCCAGCAGGCGGTGAACCATGGTGTCGGGATAGCGTCGGATGGGCGAGGTGAAGTGCGTGTAGTAGTCGAACATCAGTCCGTAGTGCCCGATGTTGTGGACACTGTACTTCGCCTTCATCATGGCGCGCAAGGCGATGGTCTCGACAAGGTTCTCCTCTTTCTTTCCTTTGACATCATCCAACAGCTTGTTGAGGCTCTTGCTGATGTCTGTCTTGCTGCCTTCCGTGCGTAACCTGTAGCCGAACTTTCCAATGAAAGCACTCAGCTTTTCCAGCTTTTCGGGGTCGGGAACGTCGTGTATGCGGTAAGGGAACGTCTTGGCCTTTTTCCCTTTGGGGACTTTGCCGATTTTCTCTGCCACGGCACGGTTGGCGAGCAGCATGAACTCTTCCACGAGCTTGTTGGCATCTTTCGCCACCTTGAAGTAGGCCGAGACGGGTTTGCCCGTTTCGTCAATCTCGAAGCGCACTTCCGCCCGGTCGAAGCCGATGGAGCCATGTGCGAAGCGTTGCTGTCGCAAGAGCTTGGCCAGACGGTTGAGCGTGATGAGCTCTTCTGCATATTCCCCGACCGGGCGGCCGTCTGGTCCGGGCATCACACGCTCCGGGTGCTCACCGGGTTGGTGCAAGTCTTCTTCTGAGGCTTCCCCGTTCTGTTCGAGGATGCACTGCACCTCCTCGTAGACGAAGCGGCGGTTAGAGCGTATGACGGTGCGGGCGGGATGCCACGAGAGCACCTCCGCCTTGTCGTTCATGATGAAGATGGCGGAGAAGGCGAGCTTGTCTTCGTCGGGACGGAGGGAGCAGATGAAGTTGCAGAGACGTTCCGGCAGCATCGGGATGGTACGGTCGACGAGATAGACACTCGTTGCGCGTTTCTGTGCTTCGCGGTCTATGATGTCGCCTTCCTTGACATAATGCGAGACATCGGCGATGTGTACGCCTACTTCCCACGTCTTGTCGTCGTGGCGGCGTATGGAGATGGCATCGTCAAAGTCTTTGGCATCCCGGGGGTCTATGGTGAACGTGGTGACCTGACGGAAGTCCTCCCGTTCGGCCAGGTCCTCTGGCGTGATAGTAGCGGAAATCTTTTCGGCCGCCTCTTCCACCTCCTTGGGATAAGTATAAGGCAAACCGTATTCGGCAAGGATGGCGTGCATTTCGGCTGTGTTTTCACCGTCGCGGCCAAGGATGTCGATGACTTTCCCTATCGGGTTCTTGGCTTCGTCAGGCCATTCGATGATTTTTACTACGGCCTTGTCGCCGGTCTTACCCTCGCCCAGCATATCCTTGGGGATGAAGATATCGTTAGCCAAGGCGCGACCCTCGGTGATGAGGAAAGCGTAGTTCTTTTCTACCCGCAGTTTCCCGACAAAGGTTTCCCGTGCGCGTTTCAGTACCTCTATCACCTCGGCTTCCCGTGTGTGTCCCGGCCTCCTTGCCAGCATGGTTACGCGGACGCGGTCGCCGTCGAGCGCGTGGCCGGAGTTGCGTTCGCAGACGAGTATCGATTTCCCTCCGTCGTCGGGAACAAAACTGTTGCGCCCGTTCCGTTTCCGTTTGAATGTGCCCTCCATTACTTGTGAACGGATGGCATAACGATAATGGCCGCAGCTGTCGGTCGAGAGGTAGTCGTCAAGAACCAGTTCGCCCAAGACATCCATCGTGAGCATCTTGGCCGGATGTGTGGATGCCCCGATGGTCTTGAATATATCCTGGATGGTGAAAACGGTCGACCGGTTGGCTTCCATCAGGTCGATAATCCGTTTCCCTATTTCCTTTTTGGTCAGTCGGCGTGTGCCGTTCTTTTTTTCTTTTCCCATGAATTCGTGTATTGAATGTGTATATGGGGTGCTGTGCAGACGGAAAGTGTGGATTTCGCCAGTCTACTTGGAAAATCGCGGGGCAAGTGTGTGCCCGTGCCCGGTGCCGACTTAGAAACGGACGACACGGAATATGGCATCCGTCGCCCCGGAGTAGTGCTGGATATAGTCGCCGGCGGCTTTCCCCCTGGCGGCCAAAGCCGAGGCCTCGCCCAAGAGTTGGTCGGCCTTGGCCTGAAAGTCGTCGGCGGAGTTGATTTCCACGCCTCCCCCTACTTGTATAAGTTCGCGTGCTTCACGGAACCGCTGGTTGTTCGGCCCGAAGAATACGGGTATGCCGTAGACAGCCGCCTCGGGTACGTTGTGAATGCCGACACCGAAGCCTCCACCGACGTATGCGATGGTGGCGTAGCGGTAAAGGCTGGACAAGAGGCCATACCCGTCGATGAGCAGGCAGTCGGCTGAGGCGACCTTGTCTGGCGAGGCGGCTGAGTAGCGAACAATTGGACGCTTGATGCGTTCCTCAATGCTGCGCAGGCGTTCCTCGGTCACCTCATGCGGGGCAATAATGAGCTTGATTCCCGGATGGCTGTTGAAGTAGGGGATAAGGATGTCCTCGTCGGGCGGCCATGTGCTCCCGGCGACAATCGTCTGTCCCCCCTTGCCCGACAGAGCCTCCGCAACGGGCAGAGGGCGTGCCTGTCTCATGATGTCGATGACGCGGTCGAAGCGTGTGTCTCCTGTCACGCTCACTTGGGTCACCCCGATGCTCTCCAAGAGGCGGCGGGAGGCTTCGTCTTGGACGAAGAGGCGGGTGAAGCAAGCCAACACCTTGGCATACTCCCTGCCGTAGGGCCGGAAGAAAATCTGGTTTGGGCGGAAGATGCTCGACACACTGTACACGGGAATCCCGTTTCGGCGGAGTGCTTTGAGGTAGTGATGCCAGAATTCGTATTTAATGAAGAACGCCGACTCCGGTCGTGCCAATTTAAGGAACTTACGGACGTTGCGGGGAGTATCGAAAGGGAGGTAGCAGACGGTGTCTGCCCCATTGTAGTCCTTGCGAACCTCGTAGCCCGACGGGGAGAAGAACGTGAGCAGTATTCTCTTCTCCGGGTGTTCGCGGCGCAGGCGTTCCATGAGGGGACGGCCTTGTTCGAACTCGCCGAGCGAGGAGGCGTGGAACCAGACGCAGTTTCCCCCTTCGGCATGTCGGCGCAGGATGTCCCAGGTTTCCTTGTGTCCTTTGAGCATCAACCGTGCCTTGCGTTTGGTCAGCGAGGCGATGCGGACGGCCAAGATATAGAGGTAAATGGCAATAGTGTACATCTCCGGATGGTTATTGTGGCGAGAGGGTTAGCCCAATACTTCGATGGCTTGACGCATGCGGCGGAGTGTCTCTTCCTTTCCAAGGAATGCGGCCAGTTCGTACATGTCCGGGCCTTTTCCCGTGCCGACGAGACAGACGCGCCATGCGTTCCAAGGCTTGCTTCCCGTTTGTTCCGCCCATGGGTCGACTGCGTTCTTCACTCCCTCGACGCTGAAATCGCTGAGGCCTTCGAGCAGCGAAGCCAATGCCGTCATCTCGCCGGCTGTGCCTTCTTTCCAATTCTTGCGGGTGAATTTGTCGTCGGGGGAATATGTGGGAGCGATGAAGAAGAAGTCGCACAGCGGCCACAGTTCGTGGATGAAGTTAATCTTCTTCATCTTCATCATGCCCACGACGGCTGCCACACGTTCTATGGGTGCTTCGATACCTTCCTGCCGGAGTATCTTGTCGAGTGCGGGAGCCAGTTCCGCATTGTCCGTCCGCAGGATGTATTCCCGGTTGAACCACATCCCCTTAACGAAGTCGAACTTTGCGCCAGCCTTGTTGCAACGGCTGATGTCGAACTGTTGGATGAGTTCGTCCATGGAGAGGAGTTCCTGGTCTGTGCCCGGGTTCCATCCCAACAGGGCCAGGAAGTTGACCACGGCTTCCGGCAGGTAGCCGCTCTCACGGAACCCCGTCGAGATGCTTCCCGTCTGCGGGTCGCGCCATTCCAGGGGGAATACGGGGAAGCCCAGGCGGTCGCCGTCGCGTTTGGAGAGTTTCCCCTTGCCGTCGGGTTTGAGCAGGAGGGGCAGGTGGGCGAAACGGGGCATGCTGTCCTGCCAGCCGAATGCCTTGTAAAGCAACACGTGCAGGGGAGCGGAGGGTAGCCATTCCTCGCCGCGGATGACGTGAGTGATGCGCATGAGGTGGTCGTCGACGATGTTGGCCAGGTGATAGGTGGGCAGGTCGTCGGCCGACTTGTACAGGACTTTGTCGTCGAGGACGGAGGAGTTGAACCTGACGTCTCCGCGGATGAGGTCGTCGACATGGATTTCCTCGCCGGGTTCGACCTTGAAGCGGACGACGTATTGCGCGCCATCTCCGAGCAGGCGTTCCACCTCGGTGGCGGGTAGCGTGAGCGAGTTGCGCATCCGGCCACGCGTCGTGGCGTCATATTGGAAGTTTTCCACCGTTTCGCGTGCCGCGGTGAGTTCTTCGGGCGTATCGAAAGCGATGTAAGCCTTGCCCGATTCGAGCAGTTGGTCGACGTAACGGCGGTATATGTCGCGGCGTTCCGATTGCCGGTAAGGGCCGTAATCGCCTCCAATGCCTACACCCTCGTCGAAACGAATGCCTAACCACTTGAACGACTCGATGATGTACTCCTCGGCACCGGGGACAAAGCGGCTCGAATCGGTATCTTCGATGCGGAGGACAAGCTCCCCGCCGTGCTGGCGGGCAAAAAGGTAATTATAGAGCGCGGTGCGCACACCGCCTATGTGGAGTGGCCCGGTGGGGCTGGGTGCAAAGCGCACCCGTACATGTGGGGCTGTCATGGAATGGTGAGTTTTTCTTTTTATTTCATGGCAAATTTACGATTATTATTTGGAATGCCCGTTTTTTGACATCCATGTACTTCACTGTTGGCAGGCTTGGGGCATTAGACCTCCGGAGTGCCTATGTGCGGAATCCGGGTTCGGGTGAGGAACGGTCAGGAAGGCCGCCTGCCGGAGAATATCAAGGCAGGGATTACCCCGGATGGGTCACAACGGGGCAGAAAAGGGAGGCTCACAGGGTGTGGAAGCGACGACATGTCCGCCATTAGCCGTGCAGCAAGAACCTTCTTTTACAGACAGTTGTACCAGCCATTGCCTGCGGCATTTCAAATCGTTATAAACGGGAAAAACAAGTCGGCGACCCGTCACAATTAGTCGGCTGATAGGATTTTTGAACAGCCGGAGCAAAAATCCTATCAGCCGACATAAAACAATTTCCAGCGCATGCGGCAGCCTTGAACGACTGCTTAGCACACTGCTTGTGTGCGGAGGAAGGCATCGCGACGCTAATCCGGACTTTTTGAGTAGGAGCCGGGATAATCCTGCGGGGTAAGTCGCCTGTTTTGCGACGGGGGTCAGATATTGGCCACGCTCATGATGTCAGCGAACACGCCGGCCGCCGTGACGTCGGCTCCCGCCCCGTATCCTTGGATGAGCATGGGATATTCGCGGTAACGCTCCGTGGTGAGCAGGATGATATTGTTCGACCCGGCCAGGTCGTAGAAAGGATGTCCGAGTGGTATCTCCCGCAGTCCGACGCTTCCTTTCCCGTTTTCCCAAGCGGCGACGAAACGCCAGCGTTTCTGTTCGCTGGCAAGGCGTTTGCGCTCGGTTTCGAACGTGGCGTCGAGTTGTGGCAGGCGTTCCCAGAATTCGTCGAGCGTTCCGTCGAGGATTTCTTCGGGAACGAACAGGCTTTTTTCGATGTCGTCGGCCTCTGCACGGTAGCCGCTCTCGCGGGCCAGGATGACGAGCTTGCGAACCACGTCCTTTCCCGACAGGTCGACGCGAGGGTCGGGTTCGCTGTAACCGTTGGCTTGCGCCATGCGGACGGCGCGACTTAGGGGAACGTCGGCGGCCAGCGTGTTGAATACGTAGTTGAGCGTGCCGCTCAGGACGGCCTCGATACAAAGGATTCGGTCTCCCGAGTTGATAAGGTCGTTGATGGTGTTGATGATGGGCAGGCCTGCGCCGACGTTGGTCTCGAAGAGGAACTTCACGCCCCGCTCGCGGGCAGTACGTTTCAGGCGGGCATAGTCTTCGTAAGCCGACGAAGCGGCAATCTTGTTGGCGGCGACGACCGAAATGTTGTGCTCGAGCAACGTGGGGTAGAGGGCGGCGACCTCGGCACTGGCCGTGCAATCGACGAATACGGAGTTGAAGATGTTCATGTTCAGTATCCCCTCTTTCATCCGTTCCGCTCCGCCCGCGTCTCCGGCTTCCATGGCCTCGCGGTAGGCGGCTGGGTCTATCCCCTCCTCATTGAACGCGACCTGGTGGCTGTTTGCCACGCCCACGAGGTTAATCTTCAATCCCCGCTCGGCCATGAGACGCTCGCGTTGTGAGGCAATCTGATGCAACAGGCTGCTCCCGACGATACCCGTGCCGCAGACGAAGAGGTTGAGCTCCTGGTAGGTGCTGAGGAAACAACTGTCGTGAATGACGTTGAGGGCTTTCCGCAGTTGTTGCCGGTCGATGACAAAGGAAAGGTTCGTTTCCAGCGCGCCTTGGGCCAAGGCGATGACGCTGATGCCGTTGCGGCCGAGCACGCCGAAGAGTTTCCCTGCAATCCCCGGCGTATGCTTCATCCGTTCACCGACGACTGCCACGGTGGCCAGGCCGTTGTCGAGTTGTGCCGGGTACATGGCTCCGTCGGCAATCTCACTGGCAAACTCGCGGTCGAGGGCGGCACAGGCACGTAGGGCATCGGCTTCCGTCATGCAGATGGATGTACTGGTCTCGGACGACGTTTGCGCAACCATGAACACGCTGATGCCATGGTCGGCCAGCGTGGTGAAGATACGGCGGTTCACTCCGATGACCCCTACCATGGAGAGACCGGAGACCGTCACCATGCTCGTTTCTTTGATAGACGAAATGCCGCGTATCGGACGTTCCGACGGGGGGACGTCCTGCCTGATGACGCTGCCCTTGGCTTCCGGATGGAACGTGTTTTTGATGCAGATGGGGATTCCCTTGACGCAGACGGGGTAGATGGTCGGCGGATAGACCACCTTTGCGCCGAAGTTGCACAGGTCCATCGCCTCATTGTAAGTGAGGGTGTCGATGGTGTATGCCGTGGGAATGACGCGCGGGTCGGCAGTCATGAAGCCGTCGACATCCGTCCAGATTTCCAGCTCGTCGGCTTCCAATTCAGCGGCAAGGATGGCCGCGGTATAATCCGACCCTCCGCGACCGAGATTGGTGGTCACGCCCGTGGCGGCATCGCTCGCTATGAAGCCCGGCACGACGGCAATACCCGTCAATCCGGACAGCTTGGCGCGGATGAGGGGATTGGTCGTGTCGAAATCGACAAGGCGTTTCCCATCCTTGTAGGTCGTTTTGATGAATTCCCTCGCGTCATGGCGCACGGCTCCCGGTATGAGCGTGGTCACGATGAGCGACGAAAGTCTTTCTCCATAGGAAACAATAGCGTCGGCAGTCTTGGTCGTCAAGTCCTGAATAAGGAATACACCTTTATATATACTACGCAACTCTTCGAGCAGCGTGTCTACTTGTTCCGTCAGGCTATCCCGCGCCATACCGGGGGCAATGATGCTGTCTATCATGTCGTGATGGCGCTTGACAAGGGATTGGAAAACGTCGAGATAGGACTCATCTCCGTTTGCAGCTTTGCCCGAGGCGTTGATGAGGCTGTCGGTTACGCCGCCAAGAGCCGAGACAACGACAACGACGGGACGCGGAGTGCTCTCGACAATATTCTTCATGTTGAGGATACTTTCGGTCGAACCGACAGAAGTACCTCCAAACTTCATTACTTTCATAGCAAACTCTCTTTTCTGGGCAGGATATGGACTGTCTACCTTGGTTAGAAGGCTGGTAGGACGTTGCAAAAGTAGGAATAAATACCCACCCATGTGCCACAGGTGGTAAAAAACAAGCGAGCGCCGCATCACTGCGCCGCTCGCCCATCATACATCTCTATTCTATAAAATAAACCTAAAACAACTACTGACTAAAATAACAACCAGCGTGCCAAACCTATATTGTAGAGGATAGTAAAAAGCGAGAAACCTTATTCCATGGTGAAAATGGAGGCATAAAAATAAGAAAAGCAGCATGGAAACGGAGTAAGTCCTCTCCCGATGAGGGGATTCGGATGGCCGTAACGATGTGAATAGTGTGGATATTTTCTTCATCCGTGTCGCTGTTTTCCACAATACTTTCCACGATAACTGATATTCTCTCGCCCCGGCCGGGAATGCCTTTTGGGAAAATTGTTACCTTTGGAGCAGAAAGAAATAACCCGAGAAGATGGCAAAAGAAATGAGAAGGAGTTTTTTTCTCTTTGTCTTTATCATTGCGTGTTCCATATTAGGGAATGGGCTGTCGAGTGATGTATATGCACAGACGTTCACCATCCGCAGTCTGATTGACGAGCGTGAAGGACAGGCGGTTCCCGATACGCTTCAGGATTGGCCGGGCAGGGTGCAGGCCGGTTTGCATAGCCTGCTCGCCGACCCGATGTTCGAACGCAGCCAGGTGGCACTTTACGTGTACGACTTGACGGCTGATTCAGCCCTTTTCGCGCACGGACATCGCCAGTTGATGCGTCCAGCGTCAACCGAAAAGCTCATGACCGCCGTCACGGCATTAGCGCAACTGGGCTGCTCCTATCAGTTTGAGACAAAGATGTACCGAACCGGCGAACTGGTCAATTCCGTCTTGCAGGGCGACCTTTACATCGTCGGAGGCTTCGACCCGCTGTTCGGATATGGTGACTTGTGCAGTCTGGTCGGAAAACTGGCGGAGTCGGGCGTGAGCCGTATTGCGGGACGTGTCCGTCTTGATGTGTCGATGAAAGATACACTCCGCTTTGGGCTCGGTTGGTGCTGGGACGACGATCTCGACCCTCTCGTTCCGCTCACGGTGGATGGCCGTACCGATTTCACGGCAGCCCTGACGCGTGCTTTGGGTGCGGTCGGCATTGCATATGATGGCGTGCCGACTACTGCTGTCCTCCCGCCACGGGCGGTGCTCGTAGGGACATGTTCCCATTCCATAGACCAAATATTGTCGGAAGTACTAAAAAAGAGCGACAATTTCTATGCAGAAGCCCTTTTCTACCAACTTGGGCGACAGCGTGGCGCGGTGTATCCGTCCGGAAAGGAATCGGCTCGCTGCATCGAGCGTTTTATTGCGAGATTGGGGCTTAATCCGTCAGACTACCGCATTGCTGACGGGAGCGGATTGTCGCTTTACAACTATTTAACACCCGAGGTCTTGGTAGAGACGTTGCGTTATGCCTACCGTAACGACAACCTGTATTCACATTTGAAAGCCGCGTTGCCTCTGGCCGGTTGTGACGGTACACTCGAACGCCGCATGACGAGCGGGAACGCTTATGCGAACGTGCGGGCAAAGACGGGAACGGTTGAGGGCGTGAGCACGCTGGCCGGCTATGCCACAGCGGCGAATGGCCATGTGCTGTGCTTCGCCATTATGAACCAAGGCATTCTGAAACAGGCGGCGGCCAGGAAATTCCAAGACCGTGTTTGCGAAGTGCTCACGTCGCCCTGAAAAACGATCCGAGTGACAAGACAAAAGTGACTTTTACCAGCATATTTATGCTTACAGTGATAAAAATCGCTAAAAAAGAATCCCTACGCACTGTCTGGGTGGAAATCTCTTTATCTTTGCAACCCGTATGATGTCTCTTTGTACTGTACTTTCCTTATACGTATGACGAACAAGTCTTTTGTTGCCATAGTACTGTGTACACTTTTGAGTGTTTTTTCTGTCGTCGGATGTGCGGACGATAGTTCTTCGTCTTCGATTTCCAACAGGTGTTCGGTGACCTCTGTCGTCTTGGGTACGATGAAGGTGCAGGTGTCTACGACTACTTCATCGGGTACGGACACGACCTACCTGACGACAATATCCGGCAGCTACACCCCGATGGAAATCAATCAGCAGACCCAGGAAATCCATAACCGCGACTCTCTTCCCTTGGGGACTATTGTGAACCGCGTGGCTTTCTCCCAGTTTGTCGCGGACGGGGTCGTGGCGCTCCGTACGCTTAGCGGAATAGATTCAGTGTACAGTACGAGTGACAGTGTGGACTGTTCGACCCCTCGAACCTTTGTCGTGTACTCCACGGACGGCACCGCGACAAAGGAATATACCCTGCGGTTGAACGTCCATCAGCAGGAGGGAGATGAATTTACTTGGGGGCGTGTCACGTCAGGCAATGCCGATTTGGCCGCACTGACCGAGCCGCGGGCGACGGTCATGCAAGACGGGACGCTCGGCGTTTATGGCTTGTATGATGGCGAACCAGTGTTGATGAATACCGAACTCTCTGAATCGCCAGAGTGGTCGCGCCTGACCCTTTCCGGCGACGTGACAGGATTTGAGCCCCGTTCTGTATTGCAGATGGGAAACTGCTATTATGCGAACGCCGATGCAGGGCTGCTGGTTTCGGACGACGGCCTCGTATGGAGCGTCGTGGAGGGCGGCTTGCCTTTGGTGGCAGTCGGGAGCGACAGCTTGTATGCCATCAGCAACGATACCATCTACTGCTCACACGATGGGCAGAATTGGATAAGGAACGAAGTGGACACGGAAGAAGCCTTGCCGACGGCAGACTTTATGTCTGTCTATGTGCCTTCGGCCACGTATGAGACATACGAGGACATCCTGTTGGTGGGTACGCGTGACGGCGAGCCGGTCGTATGGAAACGTAACATAGACAAGCAAGGATATAACACGTATGCTTGGACCTATTATAATCCGAGCGAAGAGAACACGTTGACTTTCCCCTCGCTGGAATCCACTGCGCTTGTGGTTTATGACGACCGCATCTTGGCTTTCGGGCTTGACGATGAAGGCGAATTCCAATATTACATCAGTTCTGACGGCGGCCGTACCTGGCGGGACTCCCTCACCGGTTATTCCTTCCCCGTCATTTCCGACATGACGGAAGTGGCGTTGACGGCCGACGATGACAACTTCATCTGGCTTGTGTGCAGCGGCACGGGCGACGTGTGGCGCGGCCGGCTCAACCGTTTGAGCTGGGATGAGGACGACGGAATATACGAGCGTAGTTTGAAACGGTAATGGCCGGGACGCGCATATCGATACTGTTGTTCACAACCCTGTGGCTGAGTATGTATACTTGTCGTATGGTTGCGCAAGATGAAGTAGAGTATCGTATGGAATTAGGCGGGGGGATAGGCGCCGGTTTCGGCTTGACGGATGTGAATAGTCGTTTTTACGGGAACACCACGCTGTCCGGGGGTGTCGTTGCCCGTTTCCTGCTCAACCCCCGCATGGCCATCAAGACCTCGCTCTCTTATGTCGGGATAAAGGGAAGTACGGACGATGTGTCCGGCTTTTATCCCTCGGCAGTCGATGGAGGTGTTACCTCCACCGCACTCGAATACAGTTACGACGGTGGAGTGTACGACCTCGGAGCTACCTACGAACTGAACTTCTTGCCTTATGGCTATCTCCGGGGATATGAAGGACGGAGCCGCTTAACGCCTTACATACAGTTGGGTTTTGGCCTCACTTATGCCACATCCCATGCTTTTTCCGTAAATTTGCCCGTAGGATTCGGCTTGAAATATAAATTGGCCAGCCGTTTGAATTTAGGATTCGATTGGCAGGTTCATTTCACCGTCTCGGACAAACTCGATGGACTGGATGCACCGACGGGGATTGGCTCATCCGGATTCCGTAACAAAGACCATTATTTCACGACTTTTGTCACGCTGACGTATGACCTCTTCCCAAAGTGCGTCGATTGCAACAAGGGATGAACATGGAAGCCATGACGGGAGTAAAATGAAGCGAATATAAATGTTGGACAAAGCACGCATACCGGCTCATGTTGCCATCATTATGGACGGCAACGGACGATGGGCCAAGGCTCGTGGGCTTTCGCGCAGTCTCGGGCATCAACAGGGTGTCGAGACGGTGAAGCGTATCACGGAAGAGGCCGTCAGACTGGGGGTGAAGTATCTCACACTTTACACGTTCTCCACGGAAAACTGGAATCGGCCGTCCGATGAAATCGCCGCCCTGATGGCGTTAATCCTGGATTCGCTCGAAGAAGAAATATTCATGCGCAACGGCGTGCGGTTCCGCGTTATCGGTGATACGGGACGTTTGCCCGGAATCGTGCAGGAACGCCTGTCACAGTGCGAACGCCGGACGGCCGGCAACGACAAGATGACGATGGTCGTGGCCCTAAGCTATTCGTCACGGTGGGAAATCACGGAAGCCTGCCGCCAGGTCGTGGCGGAAACTGTCAGGGAATTAGGAAAAACAATCAGCCGGACAGAAAATCCTGTCGGTGTCTTGGAAGAAACAATCAGCCGGTTAGATATCACGGAGGAAACAATAGGGAAACATCTTGCCACTTCCTTCATGCCCGATCCGGACTTGCTTATACGTACCGGGGGAGAATTGCGGTTGAGCAACTATCTCCTTTGGCAGTGTGCCTATTCCGAATTGTATTTCTGCGACACGTATTGGCCCGACTTCGACGAGGAAGCGTTCCGAAAAGCCATAGAAGAATACCAGAAGCGACAGCGGCGTTACGGGCTGACTGGCGAGCAAGTCGAACAACAGGACCGAAACATTAGATGAACGAGATGAAACATACAAGCGTAATCCGCCATGTGATGGCAGGGTTCATGGCTCTTGCCACAGTCCCCTTGTTGGCACAAAACGAACACAAAGTAGATGTCAATCCAGATATAGTTTACACCATCGAGTCGAATAAGTATATTATCGGCGGGCTGGTCGTCGAGGGCATACAAGGCTACGACGAAGAAAGCCTTTTGTCCACGTCTGGATTAGAGATAGGGCAGGAAATATCGGTACCCGGAGAGGAAATCAGTGAGGCCGTGCGCCGTTATTGGCAACAGGGATTGTTCTCCAACGTGAAGATTACGGTGGACAGTATCGTAGACAACCGTCAAGTCTATCTGCATGTCTACCTCACGGCGCGGCCACGCATTTCCAGCATCAACTATACAGGCATCAAGAAGTCCGAGCGCGAAGACTTGGAAGAAATGGTCGGTCTCAGGGTGGGCAGCCAAATCACCCCCGACATGGTTGACCGTGCCGAACTGATTATTAAACGCCATTTCGAGGAAAAGGGATTCCGTAACGTGGCGGTCGAAATCATCCAGCGTAACGACGTGACGGGCGAGAACCGTGTCATGCTTGACATCGACATCAAGAAGAATTCCAAGGTCAAGGTGCATCGCATCTACTTCACCGGCGTGAACGAAGACGAAGCCAAGAAGTTGAAGCGGGCGATGAAGAAAACCCACGAGAAGCGCATAATCAACATATTCAAGTCGAAGAAGTTCTTGTCTGAGAAATACGAAGAGGACAAGGGCTATGTCGTGGACAAACTGAACGAGTGGGGCTACCGCGACGCACTGCTCCTGAATGACAGCGTCGCCGCTATCGACGACCGGCATGTTGACATCCATATCGACCTCTACCGGGGCGACAAGTATTATATACGTAGCATCGAGTGGGTCGGCAATACGGTATTCTCGACCGACGCGCTTAACATGACGCTCAAAATGAAGCCGGGCGATGTCTATAACCAGACTCTCCTGAACAAGCGGCTCAACGAAGACGATGATGCCATCGGTTCGCAGTACTACGACCACGGTTATGTGTTCTACCGTCTTGATCCCGTCGAAATAAACATCGTCAACGACTCGGTCGACCTCGAAATGCGTATCAGCGAAGGCACGCAGGCCACTATCAACTACGTCCGCATTACGGGCAACGACCGTGTATATGAGAACGTCATCCGTCGCGAGCTGCGCACGAAGCCGGGCGACTTGTTCAGCCGTGAGGCCTTGCAACGCTCTTTTATCGACCTCAGCTCCATGGGGCTGTTCGATGCGGAGAAGCTCGTGCCTGACGTGCAGCCGGACTATTATAATGGAACGGTTGACATCGACTATCAACTCGTTTCCAAGCCTGCCGACCAGATAGAGCTTTCGGCGGGATGGGGACAGACCGGTATCGTGGGACGTATCGGATTGCGTTTCACAAACTTCTCGATGCAGAACATCTTTGGCGGGGGACGCAAACGAGCCGGCTTCATTCCGCAGGGTGACGCCCAGACGCTTTCGATAAGCGGTCAGACCAACGGAACATACTACCAGTCGTATGCACTCTCCTTCCTCGACCCTTGGTTCGGAGGGAAACGACCCAACCAGTTCTCTTTCTCCCTCTTCTATTCCAAGCAGAGTGACGTAAGTTCCAGTTATTATAGCAGCAGTTACTATAACTCATATTACCAATACCTGTATGGCTACGGCACCTCGACGGGTTATTATAACTACTCCAACTACTACGACCCGGATCGCTACGTGAAGATGTTCGGAGTTTCTATGGGATTCGGTACGAGGCTCCGCTGGCCGGACGATTACTTTACGCTCACCGCCGAACTGGCTTATACGCGCTACATGCTCAAGTCGTGGCAATACTTCCTTATCACCGATGGAAACTGTAACAACATCAACTTGACGATTACGTTGGCGCGTAATTCCACGGACAACACGTTCTTCCCTCGGCGCGGCTCCGATTTCAGCTTGTCCGTGTCGGCCACGCCGCCGTTCTCGCTTTGGGACGGAAAGGACTACGAGAACCTGGCCACGAATTACAGCAGTTCGTCCTACCAACGGGAGGCTCAGGAGAAATACCGCTGGATTGAGTATAACAAGTGGAAGTTCAAACTCCGCACATATACGGCGTTGACCAATGCCGTCAAGTGCCCGGTGCTCATGACGCGTGTGGAGTTCGGTTTGCTCGGTTCATACAACAAGAACAAGAAGTCACCGTTTGAGACGTTCTACGTCGGCGGTGACGGAACGTCGGGCTATTCCACCAGCTATGCCACCGAGACCATCGGTCTGCGTGGTTATGACAACGGAGGACTTGCCGGAGCATACAGTTCCACCGCCTATGCATACAGCCGCCTGACCCTCGAGGTGCGTTATCCCTTGATGCTCGAAACGTCTACGTCGATGTATGCCCTTGCATTCCTCGAAGGAGGAAACGCGTGGAGCAACGTGCGCGACTTCAACCCGTTCGACATGAAGCGGTCGGCCGGTGTGGGTGTCCGTATCATGCTTCCGATGGTCGGCCTGCTTGGTGTCGACTGGGCTTATGGCTTCCAGAAGACGGTTAACGGGTACGGCGTTGGTGGAAGTCAGTTCCACTTCATCATTGGCCAGGAATTCTAACACGAGATTGTCGATTCCTATAACTTCACCCTCAAAAATAATAAGCATATGAAAAAGTATTTGTTCCTTGCGTGCCTGATGCTTTGTTGCGGTGCATCGCTCCATGCCCAGAAGTTTGCTTTGGTGGATATGGAGTATATATTGAGCAATATTCCTGCCTATGAACGGGCAAACGAACAGCTCAACCAGATATCGAAGAAGTGGCAGGCCGAGGTAGAGGCGCTCGACAACGAGGCGCAGACACTCTATAAGAACTACCAGAACGAGATGGTGTTCCTTTCCGAAGCCCAGAAGAAAGAACGCGAGCAGGCCATCGTGGACAAGGAGAAAGAGGCGGCAGAGTTGAAGAAGACTTATTTCGCCCCGGAAGGCGAGCTGTATAAGAAGCGCGCCAGCCTTATCCAGCCCATCCAGGACGATATTTACAATGCCGTCAAGGCCATTGCACAAAGTCGCGGAATCAGTCTCATCCTCGACCGTGCTTCGGACGAAGGCATCGTTTTCGCCTCTCCGTCGGCGGACATCAGCAATGAAGTCCTTGCAAAATTAGGCTATTCTAACTAAAAGAATTAACTTTGCCCAGTTTTGTAATAGCATCCTGATAATAAGTATAACAACATAAATATTAGAAAAATGATAAAGAAGTTTCTTACATTGGTGCTTCTGCTTGTGCCGGTTAGCCTCTGTGCCCAGAAGTTTGCTTACTATGACCACTACGATGTCATGCAGGCCATGCCTTCTTTCCAGAAAGCCCAGCAGGAGCTTGAAGAACTCGGACAGCGGTATCAGAACGACTTGAAGAGCATGCAGGACGAGATCATCTCGAAGCGGGATGCCTACCTGGCCAGTGCCGACTCCCTGCCCGAAAACATGCGTACCCGCAAGGAGCAGGAAATAGAGGATTTGATCAATCGGTTCCAGCAGGCTCAGCAGGACAATCAGGAGGCTTTCCAGAAAAAACAGCAGGAAACCATTCAGCCTATCGTTGCAGAAGTGGTAAATGCCGTGAACGACATTGCCAAGGCAGAAGGGTTCGTCTATGTTATGGATCGCCAGACTGCCGCATCGACGGGTGGTATTATCATCAACGAAAGCATGTGTGAGGATATCACGGCGAAGGTGAAGAGCAAGCTCGGTCTGAGCACCACGTCGTCGACTGCTACGAAGTAAAGCAAGAATCATTTAATCCGACAGCCTTT
>CAZYHW010000011.1:28102-29672 GCA_964647405.1 uncultured Prevotellamassilia sp. | reverse complement strand
CCGAATGTCTTTCTGATGAGGTCTACGCTGTCGAGCTTCTCCCAGGTGAAGAGTTCCACCTCGACTTCCTGCTCGCCCCCGTCGGCGGTGCGGAACGTCTTCGTCACCGTCTGTGGCGTGCGTCCCATGTGCCCGTAGGCCGCGGTCTCCTCATAGATGGGCTGGCGCAGTTTCAAGCGTTGCTCGATGGCGTAGGGGCGCAGGTCGAACAGGCCGCGGATGGCCTTGGCGATCTCCCCGTCGGTCATGTCGACGTGCGAGCGGCCATAGGTGTTGACAAAGACGCTCACGGGCTCGGCCTCGCCGATGGCGTAGCTCAACTGGATGAGCATCTCGTCGGCCACGCCCGCGGCCACCATGTTCTTGGCGATGTAGCGGGCGGCATAGGCTGCCGAGCGGTCCACTTTCGACGGGTCTTTGCCCGAGAAAGCACCGCCGCCGTGCGCGCCACGCCCGCCGTAGGTGTCGACGATGATTTTGCGCCCCGTCAGTCCGGTGTCGCCGTGCGGCCCGCCGATGACGAACTTGCCCGTAGGGTTCACGAGGTACGTCACGTCTTTCTCGAAGAGGGCGCGCACGGAGGGGGTGTTGACGCGCTCGGCCAAGACGCGGGGCATGAGGATGTGCTTCACGTCGTGGCGTATCCGCTCGGCCATCTGCCGGTCGGCCTCCTCCTGGCTGCCCGCCTCGGCGGCGGTGACGAACTCGTCGTGCTGCGTCGAGACGACGATGGTGGCGATGCGCACGGGGCGGCCGTCGTCGGCGTATTCTATGGTCACCTGGCTCTTCGAGTCGGGGCGCAGGTAGGTCATCTCCCTGCCCTCGCGGCGTATCTCGGCCAGGACGATGAGGATGTCGTGGGCCAGCGAGAGGGGCAGCGGCAGGAAGGTGTCGGTCTCGTTCGTCGCGTAGCCGAACATCATGCCCTGGTCGCCCGCGCCCTGTTCCTCGGGCTTCTGCCGCTCGACGCCCCGGCTGATGTCGGCGCTCTGATCGTGGAGGGCGTTCAGGACGCTGCAACTGTCGGCGTCGAACTTGTATTCGGCGCGGGTGTAGCCGATGCGGCGGATGGTGCGGCGGACGATGTCTTGCAGGTCGACGTAGCCGGTCGAACGGATTTCACCGGCGAGGAACACCAAGCCCGTCGTGACGAGCGTTTCGCAGGCCACCTTGGACTGGGGGTCCTGGAAAAGCAGTTCGTCGAGCACGGCGTCCGATATTTGGTCGGCCACTTTGTCGGGGTGTCCCTCCGACACGGATTCTGAGGTGAAAAGATATCCCATTTTCTTCGTTTTGTTTATGGTTATGCGCCGGGACTGCATGCCGCTTCCGGCGTAGGATTGCGTCGTGTCCGGCGGCAGGGGTTGCCGCGACGGAACGGAGGGGAGTAAGAAATGGGATGCCGAAACCTTGTTCACAACCGGTACGCGCCGGGGCACAGCCGTACCGTAGTCGTTTTAGCATTTTTTTCGAGTGGTTGCAAGCAGCCAAATCTGTCCACTGTCGTTCCTTGACGGCTGCAAAGATACGCATTCCCGTACATTCACGTGCAAGCCGCCTGCCATTTTTT
>CAZYHW010000011.1:22078-28002 GCA_964647405.1 uncultured Prevotellamassilia sp. | reverse complement strand
TACGCATTCCCGTACATTCACGTGCAAGCCGCCTGCCATTTTTTATGTCCCGCCCAGTGGCGGAAACAAGTCGCCGACCCGTCAAAACTGTCCGGCGACTCGTTGAATCTATCCGGCGACTTGTCGTCCCGCCCCTGCCGACCCGTCACCGGCCGTGGCGGGAACGGACGGCCACTGGCACAAAAGACGGGCGGCAAATCCCGTGATGGGTTTTGCCGCCCGCTGTCTGGTTCCTCCCCGTGGCGGGGGAGGGATGGTTTGTCAGGTATCTCCGACGGGAGAGCCGTGCTTACTTGATGTACACTTTCTTGCCTCCGCGGATGTAGATGCCCTTGCCGGCGTTCGTGACGCGGCGACCGGAGAGGTCGTAGAGGGTATCGTCGTCGCTGTCAACCGTGGTGGCGTTGCCGATGCCCACCGTCTCCGGGGAGGCAATGGTGAACTCCGTCACGTCGGCCGACGTGGAGGTGAGGTAGCTGCGGAACGGCACCAGCGTGAGGCTGCTTGCCTGTACGAAGCCGCCGTCCTCGCTCCACTCGTAATAGGTCGTCGCGTCGTCGGACGTTACTTCCGTCGTGGCGAATACGCCGCAGTGCGTCACGCCGTCTACGGTCACGTCGTTCGTCCCGGTGGCAGCGACTTCCACGTCGGCGAGGCCGTCAAACGGGTTGCTGCTGTCGGTCTCGATGAGGTAGGGCGTGTTGGCCTCGGCGGTGGTCACGACGGAGAAAGTCAGCTCCGAACCGTCTACGCCGGTGAGTTGCGACACCTCGATGCCCTCGGGCACGTCGAAGCTGAACGGCAGGATAACCGTGGCCGTCGCTCCGGGGGTGAACTCACGGTCGAAGGACACCTCGGCAGCCGTGAAGGCGCGGGGAGCGTAGAAGTCGGCCTCTTCGGTCAGCACGAGCTTCGCGCAGCTGGTGCCGAGGATCACGTTGTCGCCGTCGAGCGTGGCGCTTTCCGGGGCATAGACGAGCGTGTTGGGGGCATCGTTCTCGCCGAAGAGGTCGCTGAGGGCAACGTCCTCGTCGATGGTGGCCTCGCTCAGGTCGACATAGCGCAGGGCATACGGGCTGCTCAGGGCCAGCAGGGTGGCTCCCTCCTTGGTGAGGCGGCCGCTGGCGGCGAGTCCGTTCTCGTCCGTCGCGTCAGCCAGTACGAGGGGCGTGAAGTCTACGTGGATGGTGCCGAACGAGCTGACCATCGAGCCTTCCGTGTCGATGTCGATGTCGGCCTCTATCTCACCGTCGCCGATGATGGTGGCCGAAACGGTGACAGGCAGTTGACCCAGGAGCGAAGCAGCCACTCCGTGGGGGAAACTGATGGTGCGCGTGCCGCTGAGGGTGCCGTTCTCTGTGTCGAGGGCGATGGCGGGCACGTAGATGTCGCCCACGTTGATGCTGCCGCCGAACGTGAAGTCTTCAAGCGTCAGGTTGGCCGTGCCGTCCTCGTTGATGGAGACGATGATGGGCGCGTTGGCCAGTTCCGTACCCGTCCCCATGAGTACCACGGAGAGCGAGCCGGCATAGGTGCCGCCGAGTGCAGCGTCGGCCACGGCATCGGTGAAGCTGAACGTATAGGTTACGCTTTCCTCTCCGTCGGTCGCGGTCAGCGTGATGGTCTGCGCCTCGTCGTCGGTCGCGGTCGTGACGGTCGCGTCGTCGGTCTGGGTGGTGGCGGCGATGACCACGCTGGCGTCATAGGGGAACGACAGGCGGTATTCCGTCACACTCGGGTCGAAGTCGGCGAGTTCTTCACCGGCCACGCTGATGCCCGTCACGAGAGAGCCGAACTGCACCGTATAAACGTGCACGTTGTCCGTGTTCGTGTCGTAGTCGTTACCCTTGACGGTGATGGTGAGCACCTTGGTAGCCTCGTCGAAGCTCGTCTCTACCGTGGCTCCCGCGCCGTTCGACGTGTAAGCCAGCTTGCTCTCGTCGAACGTCGTCGTGGACATGTCGAGCGTCTCGTAGTTGTCGGCAGCGAAGCCCTCGATGTCCGCTCCGTCGTAGGTGAGTGACGAGAGTTGCGAGTTGTAGACAAGGACTACATCATCGATATAGAGCGAGTTGCCTGCGCCGATGCCGTCGCGGTCGAAATAATTGGAGGCCGAGAAGATGACGTTGAGCTTCTCGGGCGTGGCATCCGAGGTGTAGGTGAAAGGAATCGACAGCGTGGTCCACTCTGCCTGCTCACCCTCGATGGAGTAGTTAAGGCTGGCGATGCACTCTGCGTCGTCGCTCGTCGTCACGCCGTCGGTGATCATGCCAAGGACATCTTTGTCGCGGTTATACATCGTTTCCGTGTCCGGCGAAGACAACAGCTTAACTCCCACAGCCACGGTGGACGAATACTCGCCTTTCCAAAGATAGGCAATCACCGAAGCTGTTTCTTCGGTCTCCGTTCCATAGCTGCGCTTGTAGGAGAAGCGAACGGAATCCGGGCGATAGGCGAAGTCGAGACCGCCGAACGTCCCACCGTCTTGTTCGGATATGGAAGTAAATGAGGCTCTTGCCGTATTCCAAGGAGTTCCGAGGGTGAGATAGGCAGGAGCATTCTCTCCTAAACTTCCCATTCCTACAAATTCGTTGTGCATATAGACACTATACCCCTCCCCGGAAGCGCCCTCTGCACTCTCCACAAGAATTTTACTTACTGTTAACTGATAAATGTTGGAGGCTTTCCAGTCAGTGGGCTGTGTACCTACTCCCTGCGTTCGGTAACTCCCACCACCTTGGTAGGGGGTGCAGGTCTCCCATTCGTCGTCAAAGCTGCCGCTGATTTGCTGCGCGCTTATCGTGCCCACCGGCAAGGCCAGCAGGCTAAGCAGTACTAACTTCTTCATGTTTAATTAGTTTATTTGATGATGGTCTTCTTCCCGTTGACAATGTAGAGGCCTGCGGGGAGCTGGCCGGTCTCGCCGGTGGCATTGACGCGGCGGCCGCTGAGGGTGTAGACACCGGTGGAGCGTTCGCCGGTGGCGTTTCCGCTTGTGGTCACACCGGAGATGCCGTCGGCGACGGTCTTCGTGCCTTTGAAGAACACGTTGATGGGGATGTCGCCGCCGTTGGTCCAAACGACGTCAATCGTCACCTCGATGTCGTCTCCATTGATGAAGCTGCCCTCGGTGTTGATTTGCGCGGTGGCCAGAATGACACCTTCGGCCAACGAGAGCTCGACGGCGGGGTTCTCACCGAAGACGATGTTGCCCGCTTCATCGGTGCTGACGGGTATGGAGGAGAGAACGATGTCGCCGACAGATGCCCCGGCGAACGTGAAATCGTAGAGGGCGAAGTCGATGGTGTTGGCCTCCTCACCGACGGTGAGGTAGACGGTCTGGTCGGAAAGTTTCGTATCCGCGTCCGTGGTGTCGACGGGTGCCATCAACGCCACCCACAGGTCGCCCGAGTAAACGCCTACGGCATCCGACACTACGTCCTGCGCGCCGGCCGCAAGGGCGAACGCGCCAAACAAAAAGGAAAGTAAAGTCTTTTTCATGCGCTATTGGATTTGCTTGTATGTATATGTATTTCCGTTGTGTAGTTATCCTGTATGCTGCCGTCCTGCCGCCGGGAAGCCGGTCAGAACAGGTAGGAGAAGCCGACGTTGAGGTAGATGGGATAGAGGGCAAAGGTGATGCTCTCGAAGTTCTTCGGGAAAATCGAGTTGATGCCCCACGTCAGGTCGGCATACACGCCAAGGTGCTTGTAGGCCTGCCACTCCGCGCCCAGCTGTGCGCCCCACTGGAAGCGGCGCAGGTCGGACGAGAAATCGTAGGTGGCGTAGCTGACCTCCGCCTTCTCCCCCGTGGGGTTTTCGTTCCTAAGATAGCCGTCGTAGGCGCTCCCGTTGAAGTCGCCGTCGTACATCCACGAGACGTAGGGGCCGGCGTGGAGTTCCCAGCGCGGTGCCACCTTGAAGACGGCCAGGACGGGGAAGGTCAGGTAGGTGGCCCGGACGTGCGTCTTGACGCTCCCGGTCCACATTCCCTCCACGTAGCCCTGTTCCTCGGCTGTCATTTCCATGTAGTAGTTCTTCACGGTGGCATCGGTCTTCATTCCTTTCGTCTCGATGCGCACCCCCACGGAGATACCCCACCGCGAGTTGTCGAACATCTTCTGCGCGTCGCCCTCGATGCCGATGTTCAGCGTCGGGTTGTAGCTGTTGATGGAACGTATCTCCTGCGGGAGCGGGAGGGGCGACGTGCCGCCGATGAGGAAACCGGCGCGCAGTTTCACGTGCCAGCCTTTCAGGGCGGCGCGGAGCATGGACTCACCCTCGCTCTTCTGTGCATGGAGCGGCGCAAAGGCCAGCAGGCCGAGCGCGAGGCAGGATATGATTTTCTTCGTCATGGGATTCGGTTGGATGGGTGGACGGGAAGGGGCTTAATAATAGGTGACTTCGATGTCGTCGACCCACAGGACGCTGCCGATGCTTCCCTGGAAATAGGCTCCCTGGCGGCTCGACGTCAGCACGATGGAGAGGGCGTAGCCGTTCGCCGCGAGCCGGGCGGGGTCGAACGTCTTTCCGTTCTGCGGAACGAACATCTCCTCGAACCGGGTCCACTCCTGCGGCTCCCCGGGGTTGTCAATGCGCGCCAGGAGCACGATGCGCTCGCTACTGAGCACGTCGTCGCCGTTAAGGGATTCGAAGTCGTTGGGCTCAACCTCGTACACCACGGCATAGATGTCGCACGTGTCGCGCAGTTCAGGGCAGACGTTGCCGTTCTCGTCGGTGAAGGTTTCACCCGCCGTGTATTTATAGTAACCGCTCAGCTTTTGCGGATAACCGTTGAGCAGTTGCAGGCCGAAGCGCGTGGCGCGCCGGGGAAAGAGCACGGCCGACGCCGTGCGGAACTCGCCGATGAAGAGGTTTCCGGCGGCGATGCGCATCCCCACACTGGCACCGAAGCTGCCCGTGTTCTTCGTTTCGAGGCGCACGCAGCCGTCGGTGTAGCCGTCGGTGTCGTAAACGGTGGGATAGTCCTCGTCCGAACTGGCCATGCCGGTCAGGGCGTAACCCGCGTTACCGCTCGCCCAGATGTCGGAAAGGTAGATTTCGGACACATCCGAGCCGGACTGGTCGACGGAAGCCTGCGTGAAGAGGAACTTCTGGTACTTCTGCGATGCGTCGAGCTCCACATGGTCGAAGTCCTGCCTGCTGTTGAGGACCGGGGTGATGAAGCTGACGGTGTACTCCTTCTTCCACGCGCCGTCTTCCGACGTGACGGTGTACGTCTGCGGCGTGGAGAAGTCGCGCGTTGTCCCGTTGGCCGGTTCGATGGTCGCCCCGTCGGTCAGGGCAAAGACGGGCGACAGCTCCGAGCAGTCGGCGTCGTCTTCCTTGAAGAACGTGACGGAAGTATTGCTCAGGAAATAATTGCTGCTCCGGAGTGTCCCGTCACTCAAAAGGCTGTTGACCCATGCGGTGTCCACTCCCGTGATGTCGCACTCGGCATTGGCGGCTTCGTCGCGGATGCAAGAAGTGAGACTGAGGGCAACCAGCATGGAAACCACGCACTTGATTGATGTCGTATGTATCATGAAAAAACGCTATCGTACCGTAAAAACGATGCAAAAGTACGAAAAACTGTTCCGTATTTCAAATGAATCTTTGGTAATTAGGGAAAAATTACCGGTAATACCGACATTACCGGCGGGGGTAGCCGGTATGCCGCGCCGGGACAAGAAACGGAGACGTTCCCTGCGCGGATGGCGGGGACAGGACGGCCATCCGGGGGAACGGACGGCGGCGACGGTTTTCCCCGCATCCATCGGCAGAAATTGCGGGTGGGGAACTTGCGAAACCTGTCCGGCGACCCGTCGCGTCAAGTCGCCGACCTGTCGAATCTATCCGGCGACCCGTTGATTCTATCCGGCGACTTGTTGAAACCAGCCGGCGACCCGTAACGCCCGTCAGCC
>CAZYHW010000011.1:10147-21978 GCA_964647405.1 uncultured Prevotellamassilia sp. | reverse complement strand
TCTATCCGGCGACTTGTTGAAACCAGCCGGCGACCCGTAACGCCCGTCAGCCGGGCGGGTGACAGGCGTGGCGCGACCGGCCTGCGGTACAGGGCGGAAAAGCCACGGAACGGCACAAACAAAGCCGCCCGGAAGCCTTGGCAGACTTCCGGGCGGCCGGATAGCATCCGCGCCGGGCGGGGGTCAGAACTCGACCGTGCCGAGACGGCGGTCGACGAGCAGGCCGTCCTGCGCGACAAGGGCGAACTTGACGCGGCGCAAGGCGACGAACTTGATGACAAAGAGGTCGTCCGAGCCGTCGAGCAGGAACTCGTTGCCCTGGTTGGCAAAGGTGGGATAGAGCGCCTTGACACCGTTGGTGTGCAGGCGGTCTTTCGTCAGGTCGGTCATGCTCTTCGTCCCGACGCACTCAATACCCGCGTATGCGTAGTCCTTTGTGTCGTAGGGCAAAGCGAACGAGAGGGCGTTCACGTTGGCGAGGTCCTTGCCGCTGACGGTGATGCGGACGGTGTCGCCCGCCTCGTAGCTGTCCTTGTCGGCACGCAGCACGAGGCTTCCGGCCACGTCGCCACTGCGCTCCTCGTTCACGCCGCCGTTGAGCAGCGTCGTGACGTTCGAGATGTCGTAAGCGTCGATGAGACCGTTCTTGTTGACATCGCCGACGCTGACATAGCCGTCGAAGTCGGCATCGCCGGTGCGCAGACCCGTGTAGTTCATGTACGAAGTGAGGTCGTTGCTGTCGATTTTGCCGTCATTGTTGATGTCGCCGGGGATGTAGCTGGCCGAGCCGGGCACTTTGAAGACGTAAAGCTCGCGGCCAGAGCCGAAGCCTCCCACGGCCTCGGTGACGTGCAGCCGGACATAGCGCGCGGTGGGGCGGTCGGGGAATTCGAGCACCTTGGTCTCGTTGTTCCTCTCCCAGTCGAACGTGGCGACTTCCGTCCACGTCTTGCGGTCCATGCTGACAGCCACGCTTCCTTTGAGCAACGTGCCGTTTCCGGCGTCGTCACGGCCGAGGTAGTGCAGTTTGTCGAGCTGGTTGACGGAGCCTAGGTTCATCACCATGTCGAACGGTACGGCGTCGGGGTTGTTCCATGCGGTGTGCCAGATACTCTTTTCGTCGAAGTCGAAGAGCTGGTTGATGCGCTGGCCGCCCTGGTCGGGGCAGGAAACCGACCCCTTGATGCCCTTGACGGCAAACTGCAACGGGTCGGCCGTCGTGGTGGCGGCGAAACTGGTCCAGTCCGACTTACCGTCGCGGTTGACGGCACGCAACTTGAAGTCGTATTTCGTTTCGGGCTGCAAGTCCTCGAAAACGAACGGCGACGTCTTGATGGTGCTGTACAACATGCCGTCGAACTCTATTTCGTAATAGTCGGCGTTGGGGAGGCTTGTCCACGTCGGTGCCAGCGTGTAGGCCGTGCGGCAGCTGTCGGGCACGGACACGTCGGAAGGAGCGGCCAGCGAGCCGGTGGAGGTGAGCAGCTTGCTTTCCGGTGCGTAGACATACCCCTGCACCTCGACCTGTATGGCCGACGCGGTTACGTCGGTGGCGGCCAGGCGGACGACAATCCGCGGGTTTTTCGTCACCTTCACTTCCGCGAAATCGCTGCCCGGAGTGGCGAAGCGGTTAAGCTCCGGTGCGGCTTCGTAATAGTAGATGTCTGTCCCCGTCTCCTGCTCCTCTGCCGTCTCCGCCTTACGCAGTTTCACCTTCTTGCCGCCCACGCGCGCCGTCACCCTCTTCGGCTCGGCCGTGGCGTTGAGACGGATTTCCGTGACCTTATCCTTGGTCATCCCGTCAAAGCTGCCCTGCGTCGGCTCGATGTCGACGACTACACGGTTGCCCTTTTTCGCGTTCTTTTCAAGGAACGGGGTCATGGTGATGCGCGTCGTGGCGCACGCACCGCGCAGGTAGTCCACCGTAGTGCCGTCGTCGTCATACTCGGTAAAGCTCGTGGCCTCCGTACCGGGGTACAACTCGTAAGCGCGATACGACTTGTCGATTTCGGAAACGTTGTTGTTGGGCTTGGTCATGGGGATGATGGCACCCGGACGGACGAACACGGGGAGCTTCCACAGCGGGGCATCGAACTGGTTGAGGATTCGTCCGCCCTGATAGACCTGCCCGTCGAAATAGTCTACCCACCGGCCTTCGGGAAGGTAGATTCCGTTGCGTATGTCGTTTCCCTCTTTGTCGGAACGGGTCTCCTTGTAGATGGGGGCGACGAGGAAGTACGGCCCGTAGAGGAATTCGTATTGCGTGGCCTGTCCGAGGGTGTACTCGTTCGGATAGTCGAGGAACAGGGCGCGCACCATGGGATTCCCGTCGACGGCCTCGCGGGCGATGGAGTAGGTGTAGGGCATCAGCTCGCTTTTCAGTTTCAAGTACCAGCGGTTGATGGACGTGGCGGGCTCTCCCAGGGCCTGCGGATACTTCTCATTGGAACCCCAGCCGTCCATGTTGAGCTGCATGGGGGTGAAGGTCTTCCACTCGAAGTCGCGCACGTTGACCGGGAGGTTGCGTCCGCCGAAAATACCGTCCATGTCGGACGTGATGTTGGGCATTCCCGCCAACCCGGCACCGATATAGGTCGGAATGTGGAAGCGGATGTATTCCCATTCGCCGCCCGTCTGGTCACCCGTCCATACGCCGGCGTAACGCTGCGTGCCTGCCCATCCGTCCAGACTGATGATGAAGGGACGCGCTCCCTGTCCGTCACGTGTCATGATGCCGGCCACGTCCGTGATACCGTTAAGTCCGAAACTGTATCCGGCTCCTACCCACGCCACGTCGGTTTTTAGCACACGCACGCCGGCCGTTCCTACTTCCTTGACGATATCCCGCTGCAAGAGGGGCTCCACTCCTTCTTTCGGGTGGAGGTCCGACTGTGTCCACAAGCCGATTTCCACCCCGTGCTGGCGGGCATAGTCGCCCAGGCTCTTCAAGTTGGCGATGTTGCCGTCGAGCGAACCGGTCTGGCCGTATCCCGCACCATAACCGTCGTTGGGCAGAATCCACCCCAAGGGCATGTCGTGCGCGGCATAGCGGTCGATGACGGCACGGGCGGAGAACTGGTAGCTACCCGGCAGCTCACCGTTGAGCGACTCACGGATTCCGCCGTTGTCGCTTTGGCTTTCGACGTAACGCTTCCCGTCCTCGAAAAGCACGCCCTTATCATTGTCGCTCTCTTTCCAGTAGTCGCGGTTGTAGGCGTTGAGGTGGCCTTCATAGAAACCGAACTTGGGCAGCAACACGGGGTTTCCGGTGAGCTGGTAATAGTCGTTGAGGAGCTCGACCGGCGTATCGTCGACCATGACAAAGAGGTCGAGATAATCCGTGTCGTGGCTGAGTTTCACCTGTCCGGGAGTTTCAAAACCGAAGTCGTAGACTCCTTTCCTGAATGTGTGCCAAAGGATGCCGTAGCCGCCGGTCGACCAATAGAACGGGGCGGGCGAGCACACGCCGCCGTCGGTCCAGCTGTTGGTGTTCTCAATGGCGATTTGCTGTCCGCGATGGGAGAAACGCCCGTTCTGCACGCCGCCGCCGTAGAAGTATTCCCGGTCATCGGCTTTGAGCGACAGCGTTACCTTGTTCTCCTCGAAAAGTGCGGGAGCGGTTTCCTCGAACACCGTGCGGCCTGTCTGCCGGTCGACAATGTCGGCAAGGCCTGTCTGCCGGTCGAAGCGTACGATGATGCGCTCCGTTGCTATGGTGAAAGCGCTGGCCACTTCGTCCACGTCGATACTTCCCGTTTCCGTGCGGGGCTGCTCCACCAGTATCTTGGCCTCCGGATGAGCCTCGGGGTCGCGCACGTCGCCGCCATTGGGGTCGCGGAAAATGCGGACGATGTTCTTGCCGTAGAAATCAAGCACGATGTGTTGCCCGTCGGCCAATGTGACCTCGGCGGTGGTCGCTCCCGTCAGTTTTACTCCTGTCACAGGTTGATCCGGCTGCCCGGCAGTGACACCCGCAACGGTCTGCGCGACTGCCTGCGGCGTGATTGGAGGAATGGACAGTGCCATCGCCAACGTCCCCAGGCAGATAGGGATTGTCAGTTTGCTCTTCATGATATTTATTGTATGGTTTTCGATTGATTCTGTTACTGCGTTGAGTCCAACTGCGATGCAACAAGGTGCGGCTGATTATCCTTTCCGATATGCACCGAACCGCCTGCTGCCGCAGCCAGTTCCCCACGGGGAGAAAGTCCCTCCCGGGAAACCGTGCGGAGTCGCCGACCCGGTGGTGTCAAGTCGGCGACTTGTTACGACTATCCGGCGACCCGTTAAATCAAGTCGGCGACCCGTTACGACGGACAGCCGACCCGGCTCAGCAAGTGCCGGGTTTCGCCGCACTCCGACCGGAATACGTGGCATTTCCACTTGGACTTTTACACCATTCTGCCGCTCGTTTTTCTCCGTCGGCCTATTTGCTCATTTCGAGCATACGCTGGATGGGCTTGACAGCCTGTTCGGCAATGTCGGCGGGCACATGGATTTCGGGTGTGCCGTCGCGCAGACAGGCGTAAACCTTTTCAAGCGTATTGAGCCGCATATAGTTGCATTCGTTGCAGGCACAACCGGGGTCGTCCGGGGGGACGGGAATGAACTCCTTCCCGGGGCATTTTTTCTTCATCTCATACAGGATGCCGCTCTCGGTCGCCACGAGGAACGACTGCTCCGGGCTTTCGACGGCATACTTCAACAGGGCTGCCGTCGACCCGACCACGTCGGCCAGCTTCAACACCGGGCCGCGGCATTCGGGGTGGGCAAGAATCTTGGCAGACGGGTATTGCCGCTTCAATGCCACAAGTTTCTCGACGGAAAAGCGTTCATGCACGTGGCACGCCCCGTCCCAAAGAAGCATCTGGCGACCCGTGAGGGCGTTAATGTACGCACCGAGGTTGCGGTCGGGGCCAAAGATGATTTTGGCATCCTTCGGGAAACTCTCCACTATCTTTTGCGCATTGCTCGAAGTGACCACGACATCCGTGACGGCCTTTGTGGCAGCCGAAGTGTTGACGTAGGAAATCACGGTGTAGCCCGGATGCGCATGAACAAAGTCGGCGAACGCATCGGCCGGGCAACTCTCGGCCAGGGAACAGGTGGCGTTGGCATCAGGGACAAGGACGGTTTTGTCGGGACAGAGTATCTTGCACGTTTCTCCCATGAAGTGCACGCCGCACATTACTATTACGTCGGCCGAAGTGGCGGCCGCCTTTTGCGCCAAGGCCAGCGAATCGCCCACAAAGTCGGCCACGTCCTGCACGTCGCCCTCCGTGTAATAGTGTGCCAGGAGTATGGCGTTCTTCTCCTTGGCCAGTTCGCGGATGGCCTGCTTCAGTTTTTCTTTCTCCTGTGTTGTATTCATTTTTCAGCCTATTTTTCTTGTATGATATAATAACCGGCCTGTTCGATGCCGTGATGGATTTCGGCGATGTGCGCCGCGTTGCGCGTTTCGAGCACGATGCGGAGATTGCATGAGTTTACGTCCGGGCTCTCTCCGTTACGCTCGTGGTGGACAGAGATGATGTTGGCACCGAAACGGACAATGACGTTGCAAAGTCCGAGCAGGGAACCCGGGCGGTCGGGCATCTCGATGAGCATCTCGGTAGTTCGTCCGCCTTTCATAAGACCGCGGTTGATAACCCGGCTGAGGATGGTCACGTCTATATTACCCCCGCTGACGATGCAGCATACATTTTTCCCTTTCAGTTCTGTCTTGTTGAACATGGCCGCCGCCACGCTCACTGCCCCGGCTCCCTCGGCTATCAGTTTGTGGTGCTCGATGAGCGCAAGTATGGCTGCGCAGATTTCATCCTCACTGACGGTCACTATTTCGTCGACATACTGCTGACAGAGTGCGAAAGTATTTATTCCGGGTTCCTTGACCGCTATGCCGTCGGCGATGGTCAGCACGGAGGGCAGGCATTCTATCTTGTTGTGTCCTATGCTTGCCACCATGCTTGCAGCACCCTCGGCCTGTACTCCGACGACCCTCACCTCGGGTTTCAGACTTTTCACGGCGAAAGCCACGCCCGCCGCAAGGCCTCCGCCGCCAATTGGAACGATCACGACATCGAGCGAAGGCAAATCGGTGAGGATTTCCATTCCTACCGAACCCTGTCCGGCGATGACCAATTCATCATCGAAGGGATGGATGAACGTCATGCCGCGTTCCTCGTTGATTTCGATGGCACGGCGATAAGCATCATCGTAAACGCCGTCCACCAGACAGATTTCAGCACCGAGTTCGCGCGTGGCCTCGACTTTGCTGATGGGTGCGCCCGCCGGCATGCAGATCAGGGACGGGATGCCATACCTCCGGGCAGCCAAGGCAACACCTTGCGCATGATTTCCGGCGGAACAGGCGATGACACCGTGTTCTTTCTCTTCCGGCGTAAGCTGCGATATCTTGAAGCCGGCTCCCCGCACCTTGAACGAACCGGTCACTTGGAGATTTTCAGGTTTCAGGTAGATGTCGCAAAGCGGATTTATCTTGTCCGTATGTATCAGGCTGGTATGCCGAACCACATCGGCGAGTACCGTGGTCGCCTTGTAAATTGTGTCGAGTGTCAACATGGCTAATGTGAACTAAAACGGTTTCATTTATCTTCCGTAATACGTTTGAAATTGCAATAAAGCGGATAGTGGTCCGAGACGTTGATGCTGTTGTCCACGTGAGCCCCGTAGGGTTTCAAGTCGGGCGAGCAGAACATGTTGTCGATACGGACAAAAATGGCATCCCGGTTGAACGAACGGCCCACACCCATGCCCGTGGCCACGTAAGCGTCGGTCATGCCTTTCGCCATCTTCTTCCGGCAATACGAGATGGGCGTGTCGTTGAAATCGCCGCAGACGATGACCGGATAATTCTGCCGGTGGGTCGCGATGTATTTAGACACGGAGTCCGCTTGTCCGGCGCGCAGCACGGCGGCATCGGTCACTTTCTTTACCAACAGGCGGACACCGCGTTTCATCGGGGCATCTTCCGGGTCTTTCACCATTTGCTTATAGATTTTCCGGTCTTCCGGATTCAGCCTGTTCGACGCAAAGTGATTGTTGACGACGAGCAGGGTGTCGCCTCCGTCGCAGACTATCTTGTAGGCCAACGATGCGTTGAATCCCGTCCGGTAAACGAGTTCGCTGCTGACGATTGGATATTTCGAGAAGCAGCCCAGGTTGTTATACGATGCGAAACTGGTCGTGTCGCGATAGGGATAGGTTTTCCGGAGCAGGGGGATGATGTATTTTTCCCACTCCTTGGGCGTGGTATGTCCCTCCTGGTAGCAAATGATGTCGGCATCGGACTTCAACATGTAGGCCGCCACGGCATTGCGGTCGTGTTCGTCGTGCGCTGCCGCCCCGAACTGCATCGTGTTGTAGGTCAGCACGCGGATGCTGCGGCGAGGCGGGGGCGACGGCAGGTTGACAGGAACATAACACCGTATGCTCATCACGCACGACAGCAGTCCCAAGGCGGAAATCCACGCCGTGCGGCGGGCGAAAAGCAGGGAAAAGACGAGGAAAAAGGCAGTGCCGACCAGCCAGACGGGGAACGAAAGCCCCATCACGGCGGCATAGCGGAACGTGGCGGGACTGACATACTGCGAAGCGGCGGACAGCCACAACCCACCGACGGAACACCATTGTGCCCCGGCGACAAACTTGGAGAACCGGCTCCAAGAACGACGTTTTGTCTTGCGGGCAGCCACAGACGGACGACGGGTTACTTTATTTGTTGCCGTAATCGAACAGGTCTTTCTTCTCTTTGTCGGTCAAGCTCTCGTAGCCCGACCGTTTCACTTTGTCGAGTATGCTGTCAATGTATTCCTCATGGGCTTTCTTGCGGGCGTTGTAGTCGTAGTCCGCCCCTCTGTCCTTGAATCCCCGGGCGGAGTCGGCGCGCCGCTTGCGCCCGAACCATCCTTTGAAGCGGATGCGGAAGTCCTCGAAGCGCGACTTGGAACCGCCGGACGGACGGTAGTTCTCCCAGCCCGTGAACCCGCCCCTGCGCGGCCCTTGATGCTGCCGCCAGTAAAGGATGAGCAACCAGCCGAAAAGCATACCGCCAAGATGGGCGAAGTGCGCGATGTTGCTCCCGCCCGAACTGAAAGCCGAAAACAGCTCAATGGCGGCATAGCCTATGACGAAATATTTTGCTTTCAGGGGGATGGGCGGAATGAGAAGCATGATGCGTTCGTTGGGGAACGACATGCCGAAAGCCAGCAGCACGCCATAGCAGGCACCGGACGCTCCGATGGTGGTCCAAAGGTTAAGAAATTCCCCCATCGGTACAATCATACCTCCGTAGTTCACTGTATCATAGGCCGCCATCCCTTCCAGGCCATACTGTCCGAACTGGAAGAGTTCCTGCATCAGTCCCGCCCCGATTCCGCAGACGAAATAGTAAAACAGAAAACGCTTCGGACCGAACACCTGCTCAATGATGCGCCCGAACATCCACAGGGAGAACATGTTGAAGAAGAGATGCATGAAACTGCCATGCAGGAACATGTAAGTGATCAGCTGCCAGATGTGGAAGTCGCTCGCAAGGATGAAATGAAGTCCCAGCATGTTGACCAGATCCACGCCGTACCTTTCGCCAACATACTGAGCCATGAAAAACAGGACGTTGATGATAAGCAGGTTCTTGGTAACGGGAGGCATCTGGTTCATAATCCTTGATTTCAATCGGCCACAAAGTTACCAATTTTTCGGATGTCAGCAGGGACGCGGGGCGTTTCTTATTGGCCACGTACTCCCTTAATCAAGGCAAACAGGCCGCTTCCGGGAACGGTTGTGGATAAAGTGTGCAAAAACATAGGGAAAACATGAGGAAAAAGGGGGTAATAACCCATCGAGGGCATGTCCGTCAGCCATGCGTCTCCCCTACCCTTTTTCTACCGGCCGACTGACCGTCCTGCACGGCTTATGCACACACTTTTTCCATAGCCCGGAATTTTTCTACCGGAAAATGCGCAAAGTTGTCCACCATTTGTGGATAAGAAGTCCGTCAGGCGACATTACCGTCTGTCATGACGAAAGTTGCGGACAGGCGGCTCCCGGTGGACAAATCCGCACAAAACTGGGGATAAGCGGGGCATAACCCATACGGGACAGGCGGACATTCCGGCTTATTCACCGTTTCCACTGCCTATTACAAGCACCATTTTTTTAGCATCAGAAGTAAAACTGAAAGTATTTCCATACTCAATGTTTTTATCCTTTATTGATGTGGATAAATGTTGCGGAGAGGAAAAAGTGTGGGTGAGGTAAGGCGGTGATGGAGCCGGACAAGGCCGGCCGATGCAGTCGCCGGTATTGGGATATTGGCCGTCGCGTGAAGAAAGTCGGCTATCCGATTTTTCTATCAGCCGGATAGGAAAAACGGATAGCCGGACAGAAACGACAGGTCGCCGACTTGTAAACTTAATGATGCGGGACGGGATGAACCGGGACAACAGCTGACGGACATGGCAGGAGAAGCGCACGTGAAGGAAAGCCTGAACGGAGATAAAGATAGGCGGATAATTTTTTTTTCATACCTTTGCACTGTCATGGGCAAACTGACTGATTTTTTTACCGAACAAGGCTTCAAACTCTTCTCGTATCTGCCGTTTCGCGCGCTTTATGCCCTTTCTGACTTGTGTTATCCCTTTGTTTACCATGTGGGACGCTATCGCCGCGAAGTGGTTCGCGAAAACATTGCCCGCTCCTTTCCTGAAAAATCGCTTGCCGAGCGTTTGCGCATCGAACGTGATTTCTACCACCGTTTCTGCGACTATGCCGTGGAAACGGTGAAGCTCATCAGTATCCGCCCCGACGAGATGCGCCGCCGCATGGAGTTCATCGGGCTGGACGACGTGGAGAAACAGCTCGAAAGCCACCAGTTCGTGTTTCTCTACCTCGGTCACGTGTTCAACTGGGAATGGGTGTCGACCATTCCCATGTGGGTGAAGAAAAAGGAGAGCACGCTTTGCGCGCAAATCTACCGTCCGCTGAACGACCCGGCCTTTGACAAGCTCTTCAAGCACTTGCGTTGCCGTTTCGGCTCGGAGAACATTTCCAAGTACGACACTTTCCGCCGCGTCATGACGCTGAAAAACGAGGGAAAGCGTACGATTATCGGCTTTATCTCCGACCAGTCGCCCCGCGTCCAGAACATACATGACTGGACTACCTTCCTGAACCAGGACACTCCCGTCTTTACGGGCACGGAGCGCATAGGCAAGAAAGTGGATGCCGCTGTGTTCTATGTGGACACGGAACGTGTGCGGCGTGGTTACTATCGCGCTACGTTCAAGTTGATGAGCGACAATGTGCGGGCGATACCCAACTACCAGCTGACGGAGCTTTACATGAAACTCCTGGAAGAGACCATCCGCCGGCAACCGGGCGGGTGGCTGTGGTCGCACCGGCGGTGGAAACACAAACGGACACAGTGATGCGGCCTTTTACAGTGGCTGTTGCGCGACATATCGGGCGAAATGCGTATATTTGCCCGGAAATTAACGCCTCCGTAGTTCAACGGATAGAATAGAAGTTTCCTAAACTTTAGATCCGAGTTCGATTCTCGGCGGAGGTACAAGCGGGTTGCCTGACAGGACAGGCAGCCCGTTTTTTTTCGTCCTGCGCTTCCTCTCGATAGCCGTCGGATACTGGCGGAAACCGTTCCCCTCATTCCGGCCTTTCCAAGCGTTTTTAGGCATCCGCCGCCTGCCGCGTGAATGACAGTAGGAATAAAAAGCGTCCGCCTCCTGCGGCCGGGAAAACGGCTGGGAGGCGGACATTAATAAGTAACCAATATCAGCGGACGGCTACATGGGAATGTTGAAACCCATGGCGATGTTTATGTTCATGTTGTTCAAGGGGATAAATTGCTTGCCTAATTTGCCCCATATCATACGGTCGGACGCCAGATAGAAGTTGAATTTCTTCATGTAGAAGCTCAACATGCCGCCCAATTGCCACCCGGTGCTCGAAACGCTGGTGTTGAGGTTCGCCTCAATCCAGTTGAGGGGACGGACGTTGGCCGAGAGCATCCCTTGGTGGTAGGAATAAAGTCCGTTCACGCGTGAGGTATAAAGGAATCCGACCCTGAATTTGTCATAGAACGGCATGGTGTATTCCGCGCCGATGTTGATGGTGGCGGCAAGGGCTTGGGTCTTCTTCACCGTACCGTCGTCGTAAATGGAAAAGACGCGGTTCAGGTCGTCACCGAGATCCTCGAACTGGTCACCAATCTTGTTTCCTTCGTTCTCCCCGCTGACCCAGATGTCACTGAACCCGTCGAACGTGTATTCGCCGCGCGAACTGGCCTTGTTGACGTTCCGCCAGTTGATGAAGCCGAGGTCGGTGACGGAGGCGCTGACTGTGAGGTTGTCCATCACCTGGTAGGTTGCCCCGAAGTCGAACGCTACGCCGAATCCCGGCAGGGAGAAGTTGTAGCCGTCGATTCCGTCCACCTTGCTTCCGCGGTCGGGGTCGTTGGTCGTGGGATCGTCGTCATCGTCATAGCTGAATTGCGTGTCGCCCAGTGCGGCCAGCAGTTGCGCGTTAGCGTTTATGGCCCAGTAGTCGCCGTTCATGGTCACGTCCATGTTGTCCACGCTGAAGTCGGCGTATGCCACGCCAATCAGGAACTTCATCTTTCCTCCCACTTTGAGTTTTTCGTTGATTTGGTGGGAGTGTCCAAGGGCTATTTCAAGGTAGTTCTGCGAGCGAAAGCCGATATTCTCAAAACTGTAAGTCTCCTTGGCACCCGTGTTTTTCATGAATTCCAACAGTTCGTAGGGCAAGACCAGGTTGACGTTCGACTTGAGGTTCAG
>CAZYHW010000011.1:7815-10047 GCA_964647405.1 uncultured Prevotellamassilia sp. | reverse complement strand
ATATTCAGGTTGACATAACTGTCGATGCGGTTCTTATCACTCAGTTTGCCGAGGAATTCACTTGCACTCACGGTGGGGCTCATGAACGTGGTGAGGTCATAGCCCGGCTTGTTGCTTTTATAAATGAAGTTGGAAAGTCCTATGTTTCCCGTCATGCCGACATTGACGTTATTGAGGAGCGGAATGCCCACGTAGGCCGAATCGAGGAGTGCCGGATTCATCTGGTGGCGGTTGACCGACGTTTGCATGAAATAGGAAGAACGCAAATCCTGGGCAGAGAGACGGGTGGCGGAAGCCGCGAACAGAACGACGGCTGCGCCGAGATATATTCTTTTCATAACGGAATAGAATGCTTGGAAGTTAATTGAAATCGCCGATTATCTGACCTTTGAGTTTCAGTCGCATGTTGTCGAGATAGAAATACTGGTCAGAACGGAGCTCGCCGCTTGCCGTGGAAACCGAAACGACATGGAAACGTAACTTGTCGATGAGCGAGACGTCGGCGGGGTCGTCCACGTCGAGCGTGACGGTGATGTCGGTGCGCGTGAGGTCTGTCCCGTTACTTGCGGCAATGGTGTCGCTCGTCACAGTTATGTTTTCGAGCACATTCCCATAGAGGTCGACAGGCTCAATGCTGACTTCGAGTTGCATGGGAATGCAGTTGTAAGCCTCGGCGGTGATTTCGATACCTTCGGACTGGTAGTCTTTCAAATCTTCGTTCATGCCGTCAATCGAGTCGTTGTAGACGATAACCGTATTCTCGTTAAACTGGAAAGGAACAATGATTTCGTAGTCCACATCAGCCGTGTAGGTATGGTCGAGGTAGACGTCGTGAAGTATATGTTGCTTGACGTTGACCCTGCCGTCGTTGCAGTCGACTTGGAAGTTGTCCGGGATTTTATTGATAAGCTCACTCAGGTTGTCAACGGTCTCGACCTCGCTGTTTTCGGTGATTCCGTTCGGGTCGTAAGGCGTTCCGGTTTGCGTGTAGTAGATGGTGCTGCCCTTTCCTGCTTCTAAGTAGTTCTTTCCATCGGCGGGAAGATTCACAATCGCTGTTGTCTCACCATTTTCCATAAAAGCCGTTACGGTGCTTGAGAATTCTATGGGAATGGTCACCGTACTCATGTCGATGTTGAACTTGATGGTCGGATTCTGTGCGTTGAGCGTAACGAGGTTGTCCCTCAGGAAATCGGGCAGGTCGTCGCTGATGTTGATGGGATCGATGTTCGGACTGATTTCCGGGTCGACCTCTCCTTGTATTCGTTCAGCTTCGACGCGTCCGCCGCTTTGCAGTCCGACGAACAGGCGTATTTTGACCGTGTCATCCTCTTCCATGTATTGGTTTTGTCGGGATGCAACGGTGAAGTCGCCGACCATTGAAATGTCGTCGGCGAGGTAGAGGAAGCGGTCGCCGTTCTCGTCAATCTCGATGTCGGATCCGAGACCTTCGTCGCCTTCCCCGAAGTACAGGTTTTCGAGAATGGCTTCCCCGATGACGATTGAGCTCGCGTTGATGCCGTCCATGTCTTCGAAATGGAGCGAATTGTTTTCGTCAAGGCCGGTCGCGTTCACATAGTCGGGGAATGTAATGGTCAAGTTCCGGACGCTCGTGATGTTGAAAGCCAAGTCCGAATTGTTGGAGTAGGCTTCGAGTTTCAGGTCAAAGACGGAACTTTTCGGGAAGATGTTTTTGATGCTGTTGATTTCGTCAGAGATGTCATCAATATTGACTTCGAGCAGGTTACTTCCGCTCATGTTCGTTTTGGAGAACTCCTCGCCTCTTGCGACAAGCACCGAAGAAGCACCAGAGGGGTTGTCGAGGTCGCCGAAGCTGACAATGCCACGCGAGGTGTTGACCTCCACGTTCTCGATGCTCCCGATGGCGTTTTCGACGATGAGATCGAACTGGCTGCTGTCGGACTTGATGAGATAGTAGAGGTTGTTGCTGTCCGTTTCGATGAGATCGTTGTCCTCGATGTCGAGCACGTCGTTCAGCATGACGTGTTCGGTGCTTCCGAGTTTGAGCGTAAGCCCGTTCACACCCATGCCGATGGTCATGTCGATGTCTTTGTCAATGTCGTACGTGTCATCAATGCTACAAGCTGTCGTCATTCCTGACAGAAAAGCCATGAAAATAGCATTGGCACACGGAAAAAGCCATGTTTTCATTGAAGAATTGTTTGTTTGATTACTTATTGTATGAATGCTTAGCGTTTTTGTGTTCTTACG
>CAZYHW010000011.1:4222-7715 GCA_964647405.1 uncultured Prevotellamassilia sp. | reverse complement strand
TCCGTGTTATCAGCCGTTTTCTTCGCTTTTCCGTTGTCAGCGTGTCACCGACGGGTAGTTTAGGACTATGATTGTCTTTTTCTTATTAAAGGAGAACGTGTTCGGCCGTGCACTCCTCGTGCATGAAGAGGGTGGCCGCTTCCGAAAACTTCGCGGGTGATTCCGTCGTGAGGTAGTGACAGGTTCCACCTTTTGTGCATCTGGCTTCCATCTCGGGGTGACGGGCGAGATAGTCTTTGAGCGAGGTGGCCACGTGTTCCCCTTGCGAAATGATGTGTATGCCGTCCGGTGTGTATTCCCGGATTTTGTTAATTAATAATGGGTAGTGTGTGCAAGCCAGGACAAGAGTATCGATGTCAGGGTCGACACTCAAAATACCTTCTACCCGTTTGCGCACGAAATAATCGGCACCCGGCGAATCATATTCGTGGTTCTCCACCAGCGGCACCCACATGGGGCAGGCCATCTGGCTGACCGTGATGTCGGGAAAGAGTTTGTTGGTTTCCATCTCGTAGGAACGCGAGTTGACTGTCCCTTCCGTGGCGAGTATCCCTATGTGGCGCGTCCGGGTCAGGCTTCCGAGGATTTCCACTGTCGGGCGGATGACACCCAAAACCCTCCTCTTTGGGTCTATCCGTATGAGGTCGTTCTGTTGGATGGTGCGCAGTGCCTTTGCCGAGGCGGTGTTGCAGGCCAGAACGACGAGATGGCATCCGCGGGCAAAGAGCAGGCCGACGGCCTGCCGGGTGTATTCGTACACCACTTCGAACGAGTGTGTCCCGTAGGGTGCCCGTGCGTTGTCGCCCAGGTAAAGGTAATCGTAGGACGGCATCAACTGCCTGATTTGGCGGAGTATGGTCAGTCCGCCATACCCCGAATCGAACACGCCTATCGGGCCGGGTGCTTCGGATAGCTTCCTGTCAAAGGATAGTTCTGTCACTGTTTTTCCGGGTAGAGCTTGGCTTCCACGTAGGGGGTGGCCTCTTCCGTCAGGGAGGCGTTGTAGTAGGGATAGACGTGGTTATCCGTATTAATAATGAGGTCATATCCCCGCTCGGAACCTACGGCGTGTATGGCCATGTTGAGCTTGTCCTTTACTGGTTGCAGGAGTTCTTTTTCGGCATCGGCGAGCAGGCTGTCGGCCTTCTGCCGGAAAGCCAGGTCGCGCTCCATCTCGTTTTGCAGGTCGCGTTGCCGTTTCAGGAGGATGCTCTTCGGGAAATTCTTCTGTCCGTCGAGGAATTCCACGAAGAGGCGTTTGAAGTTTGCCGCGTTATAGTCCGTTTCTTCGCGATACTGTTCGCGCAACTTGTCCAGCCGTGCCATGGCTTCTGCGTACTCGGGCATGGCGAAGAGAAGGGAGTCGTAGCTGATGACCCCGTAGCGTGGGGTCAGTTCTTCGCTTTCCACGACGGCATTCCCGGCCGAACGTTCGGCCCTGACCTTCTGTTCGGTTGTCTCGGCAGGCTTCTTGACGGTCTGCGCCGTCGTTTCCGTCCAGGCTAACCCGCCGATGAGTGCCAGGACAAGGCATAGTTGTCGGTTCATTTCGGATATTCGGATATATGGTATCTGTGACGTGTCTGCGGCAAAGGTAGTGTTTTTCTTCCGAAAGCCGTCCTGGCTCGCGGTGTCCGGCCTTAGTATTTGAACGTACTGCCTCCGAGGAATTCCCTCAGCAGCGACGTGGGCGGCAGACCGCGCGTCGGAATGGGTTTGAGGAATCGCAGGAATTTGCAGAGGCGGTAGGCTTCGGAGTATTCCGGCACGTTTTCCGGCACCTGTTCGAGCAGGGGGAGCGCCTGGTTACGCAGGGCGGCAAACTCGAAGAGCAGGGCGGAATTGAACATGGCATCGGCGTTTTCCTGGTAGGGGAAAATCCAGCGGTCTTCGCCTTCGCGCACCGAGGGCCAGCGGCGGATGGTTTCGGTGGCCGAGTAGCCACGGTAGCGGTGGTCGCGCACGATGCGGCGCAGGAGGCGGTTGTCCGTCGTAGGGATGTAGTTGTGGTCGTCGAGCAGGATGGTCGTCAGAGCGGAGGCATAGATTTTGAATTTCCGCTCGTCGGGTATTTCGGCCGTCAGTCTGGGGTTGAGGGCATGTATGCCTTCGAGCACAAGCAGGGTGTTGCGGTCGATGCGCAGGCGGTTCCCGCTCTTTTCACTCAGTCCCGTTTGGAAGTTGTAGTGCGGCAGTTCCACCTCCTCGCCGTTCAGCAGGGCTTTGAGCTGCCGGGAGAGCAGCGGGAGGTCGAGTGCCTCAATGTGTTCGTAGTCATAGTCGCCGTTGGCGGCGCGTGGGGTTTTCGCCCTGTCGACAAAGTAGTCGTCGAGCGAGATGGGGACGGGCTTCAAGCCGCATGCCATGAGCTGGACGGACAGCCGTTTCGAGAAAGTCGTCTTCCCGCTCGACGAGGGGCCGGCAATGAGAATCACCTTCACCTCGGGGCGGGCTTCGATGGTGTCGGCCAGGCGGCTGATCTTCTTTTCCTGCAAGGCTTCGGCCACGTTGATGAGCTCGTTCGTATATCCGTGGGCACAGGCTTCGTTGAACTCGCCGATGGTCGACACGCCGAGGATTTCCTGCCAGCGGTGGTGTTCGCGGAACACGCTGAACAGTTTCTTCTGCTCCGTCATGGGTTGGAGTTGGAGGGGATTGCGGCGGTCGGGCAGCCGGATGAGCAAGCCGTCGAAGTAAGGCACGATGTCGAAAAGCCGGATTTGCCTCGTGTTGACCAGTAGCGAGCCGTAGAAGTACTCCGCCGTGCCGTCGAGCGTGTAGTAGTAGGTGTAGAGCGAGCCGGTGCTTTCGAGCAGCTTGGCCTTGTTTTCGAGCCCGTCGTGCCGGAAGAGCTTGATGGCCTTCTCCGTGGGACACGTGATGCGGTGGAAGGGAATGGCATCGGCGACGATTTCTTTCATGCGTGCCCGCAAGGCATCGACGTCTTCCTTTTTGAGCGGCCTTCCCAGTTCGAGGCGGCAATAGTAACCGCTCGGGACAGGCGTGTCGATGCGCAGCCGTGCGCCGGGAAAGCGGTCGGTGACGGCCTTGTACAGGACGAAGAACAGCGAGCGGGTATAGGTGCGCATCCCCGAGGGCGACGTGATGTCGAGAAACTCCACATCCTTGTCGTTGAAGCACATGAAGTGAAGCCCTTCGACCTTGTTGTTCACCTTGGCGCTCGTCACGCCGTAAGGCATGTGCATCCCGATGAGCTGGTATATCTCTTCGAGGGTCGAACCGATAGGTACTTCATGGCTTTTGCCCGTATTGATGCAATGGATGGTGATGTTCTTGTTCATGGTTGCCTCCTTGTTTTTCCGCTTGGGGTGGGATGATTGTCCGGTCAAGCTGTTGTTCCGTTTCCCAAAGTTGTTCAAAAAAACTCGGAACGCGACGGGGCAACCGGGTGTTTTAACTTTTTTAATGGGTGTATGTCCCAGTTTTCCCGCAGCCTTGGCCTGTTTGCCGCAGGGTGTCGTGTGCATTCCGG
>CAZYHW010000011.1:1228-4122 GCA_964647405.1 uncultured Prevotellamassilia sp. | reverse complement strand
GTCGGCGACCTGTGAAAACGGTCAGCCGACTTGTGAAGAGCGGTTCCGCACCCCGTGGAGACGGGTCGCCGGGGGCGAAGTTTTCCTTGGCTTATTTTTCTGTGGTGTCCTGCTCGCCGAGCAAGTCCGGGCGCAACCGGCGCGTGCGTTCAAGCGACTGGTTGATTTCCCACTCCTTGATTTTGGCCTCGTGGCCGGAGAGGAGGATGTCGGGCACTTTCCATCCCTTGTAGTCGGCCGGGCGGGTGTAGACGGGGGCGGCCAGGAGGTTGTCCTGGAAGGAGTCGTTGAACGCGCTCTGCTCGTCGCCCAGCACGCCGGGCAGCAGGCGGACAATGGCGTCGGTGATGGCGGCCGCGACAAGCTCTCCGCCCGTCAGGACAAAGTCGCCGAGGCTCACCTCCTTGGTGATGAGGTGCTCGCGAATGCGATAGTCCACGCCTTTGTAGTGTCCGCAAAGGATAATAAGGTTTTCGGCCATCGAGAGGGAGTTCGCCATCGGCTGGTCAAAGCGTTCGCCGTCCGGCGAGGTGAAGATGATTTCGTCGTAGTGCCTTTCGGCTTTCAGTGCAGAGATGCACGCGTCGATAGGTTGGCAGGCCATGACCATTCCGGCGAACCCCCCGAAGGGATAGTCGTCGACCCGTCGGTGGCGGTCGGTGGTGTAGTCGCGCAGGTTGTGCACATGGATTTCGGCCAGACCCTTTTTCTGGGCACGGGCCAGTATGGAAGTGTGGACGAATCCGTCGAGCATTTCCGGGAGGACGGTGATGATGTCTATACGCATGGCTTTTGGGAATCTTGGGCGGCAGAGCCGTGGTTTTTTACACGCTTTGCAAAAGTACGCATTCTTTGAATATTTGTTATTTTTGCCTGACCAAAACCTCGAGAATGGACGACAAGGAACGCATCGACTGGCTCCGCAGCGAGCTGAGCCGCCATAATTACGAATATTACGTCAGGAATGCGCCCGTCATCAGCGACCGGGAGTTCGACGAGCTGATGCACGAACTGCAAACGCTCGAATCGGCTCATCCGGAATGGGACGACGACACGTCGCCTACCCGGCGCGTGGGCAGCGACATCAGTCACGATTTTGTACAGGTGGCTCACCGTTATCCCATGCTCTCCCTCGACAACACTTATAACCGCGACGAAGTGGGCGCGTTCTACCAACGTGTCAGCGCGGGACTGGGCGGCGAGCCGTTCGCGCTTTGTTGCGAACTCAAATTCGACGGCCTGAGCATCTCGCTCACCTACGAGGACGGACGGCTCGTGCGCGCCGTGACACGCGGCGACGGCACGCACGGCGACGACGTAACGGCAAACGTGCGTACCATACGGAGCGTGCCGCTCAGACTACCGCCGGGCGGCACGTGGCCGGCATCGTTCGAAATCCGCGGCGAGGTGCTCATGCCTTGGGGCAGTTTTGAAAGGCTCAACCGGGAACGTGAATCCGACGGCGAGCCTCTCTTTGCCAACCCGCGCAACGCCGCGTCGGGGACACTCAAAAGCAAGAATTCGGCGGTCGTAGCCCGGAGAGGCTTGGACGCTTATTTTTATTACGTCTTGGGTGACACGCTGCCCGGTGACAGTCATTATGGAAACGTGTCGGCGGCTGCGTCGTGGGGATTCCGCGTCTCGGAAGCCACGCGGCTTGTCCATTCGCTCGATGAGGTCTATGCGTTTATCGACTACTGGGACGCGGCGCGCAAGCAGTTGCCCGTGGCCACCGACGGCATAGTCCTGAAAGTAGACTCACTGACCCAGCAACGCCGGCTCGGCCTCACGGCCAAAAGCCCGCGCTGGGCGATAGCCTACAAGTTCCAGGCAGAACGCGCCCGTACCCGGCTGGTTGGCGTGACTTACCAGGTAGGGCGGACGGGTGCGGTCACGCCCGTGGCCAACATGGAACCCGTGTTGTTGGCCGGTACGATGGTCAAGCGGGCTTCACTGCACAACGAGGACATCATGCGGCAACTCGACCTCCATGAGGGCGATTGGGTTTACGTGGAGAAGGCCGGTGAAATCATTCCCCAGGTGGTGGGTGTCGATGCGGCGGCACGGGAGGCCGGGTCGCCGCCCGTGGCGTTCATCAAGCACTGTCCGGAATGCGGGGCCGGCTTGGTGCGCTACGAAGGTGAGGCAGCCACCTATTGTCCGAACGACACGGCCTGCCCGCCCCAGCTGAAAGGTCGCATAGAACACTTTATCAGTCGCGACGCGATGGACATCAGTTCGCTCGGGCCGGAGACGGTGGACGACTATTTCGCCCGTGGACTTATCCATGACGCGGCGGATCTTTACAACATCCGGGCGGAGGACATCAACGGCACCGACGGAACGCGCCAGCGGTCGGCCGAGCGCATCGTCGAGGGCATCCGCCGTTCCTGTTCCGTCCCTTTCGAGCGTGTAGTCTACGCCCTCGGCATACGGTTCGTCGGCAAGGTGGTCGCCAAGCAGCTCGCCCGCCATTTCAAGGACATCGACACACTCATGGTCGCCCGGGCCGATGACCTCTTGCAGGTGGAGGGCGTGGGGACGGTGATAGCGCAGAGCGTAATGGCCTATTTCTCGAACGAGAAGAACCGCCGCTTCGTCGAGAGACTGCGCCAGGCCGGACTGCAAATGGCAGTGGAGCAAACGGAAGCGGCATCCGACAGGCTGGCGGGGCAGACCGTGGTCATCAGTGGCACGTTCAGCCGGCATACAAGGGAAGAATACAAGGCACTCATAGAACTTCACGGAGGGAAAAACGCAGGCAGCATTTCCGGAAAGACATCCTTTATCCTTGCCGGGGAGAACATGGGGCCGGCCAAGCTGGAAAAGGCAGCCAAGTTAGGAGTAAGGTTAGTGAACGAGGAAGACTTCCTTTCCATGATAGGAGAAGGAGA
>CAZYHW010000011.1:0-1128 GCA_964647405.1 uncultured Prevotellamassilia sp. | reverse complement strand
GGAAATTCGTAATTTTGTCGCCCGGTAGTAGTGATAAATTTTACAGAAAAGCCATGAATAATATATTTAGAGGCGAGGGCGTAGCACTGGCCACCCCTTTCACCGAATCGGGAAGCATCGATTTCGAAGCGTTGAGCGGCTTGATTCATTCGCAAGTAGAAGGCGGCGTGGATTTCCTCTGTGTGCTCGGGACGACTGCCGAGACTCCCTGTCTGTCGGCCTTGGAGAAGCAAACCATCAAGGATTTCGTTGTCCAGGAAAACGACGGTAGACTTCCTTTGCTGCTTGGATGCGGTTCGAACGATACGGCGGCGGTGATCGACTTCCTTGCCCATGGCGACCTTTCGGGCGTCGACGGTGTGCTTGTCGTATGCCCGTATTACAACAAACCCACGCAGGCCGGACTTTTTGCCCATTTCAAGGCCGTGGCCGACGCGACACGGCTTCCGGTAGTCCTTTATAACGTACCGTCTCGCACGGGGGTCAATCTGGAAGCGTCGACCGTCCTCCGCCTGGCGCAGGAATGCGAAAACATCGTAGCCGTGAAGGAGGCTTCTGGCCGTTTGGACCAGGCGGAAGCCATTATGGACGGTGCGCCGAGGGGATTCGACGTGCTCAGCGGCGACGACGGTTTGACGCTCGAACTGATTCGCCGTGGCGCAAAGGGAGTCATTTCGGTCGTAGCTAACGCTTATCCGGAGGAGTTCGGTGCCATGGTTCATGCGGCACTGGCCGGTGATTACGCCAAGGCCGAGGAGGAAAACGAACGCCTGTCCGCGCTCTACCCGCTCCTCTCTGTGGACGGCAATCCCGCCGGATTGAAATCGTTGCTTGCCGTGCAGGGAAAGGCTGCCAACCGTTTGCGCCTTCCCCTCGTGCCTGCAAGCGAAAGCACATACGCGAAGATCAAGGCTTTTGCGGACGGCTTGGCTTCCTGAACACTTCGAGCCGTATTTGACATAGTGACGGGGGCAATGCTTCGGGCGGAGGCATTGCCCCTGTCATATAATGGGTGGGTGTGGTCGCCGTCGCGTGTTTTCCCGACCCTCTTCCCTACCCTGTTTATGCCCTTTCCGCGCGTAGCAGCTCGCCGTCCGGCATTTCCTCTCGTCTGCTTGTTTTGTCCCG
>CAZYHW010000010.1:20495-33769 GCA_964647405.1 uncultured Prevotellamassilia sp. | reverse complement strand
CGTTTCTCCGACCGCGACGAATTCTCTTTTGACCGTAAATCCAAGAAAAGGCGTTATGAAGATTAAGTCGCTCCTAACATTCCTTTTTCTGCTAATCGTTGTCCCGTCCATGGGTCAGGCAAAAAAAAGTTTCACGCTCGACGACCTGCTCTCAGGAGGAAGGAACTATTGGAACCTTCAACCTGCCAATCTGTTCACCGAATGGTGGGGAGACGTGTTGGTGAGCCTCGACGCGGACGAGTGCCGCCAGATTACGGACGGTAAGGGCAAGTCAATAACGGCCAAAGTACTGTTCACACTCGACGAGTTGAATCAGGTGGCGGGTCTCGCCGGAACCGACAACAAGGTGCGCAGTCTCTATTACGTCACCTTCCCTGACAGTGACCGCCCGGAGGCTTTCGTCCGCACTTCCCGGGAGAACTTGATTTACGACTGGGTTAAGCGGGAAATCGTATGGCGACAACCGCGCAAGGCCGGGGCGACGAATACCGATTTCTCGTTTGCCTCACGGTGCGAGGCGTATGTCCGCGACAACAATCTGTATGTCATGACCGCAGACGGACGCGAGTTGCCCGTGTCGACCGACGGGTCACGTGAACTGGTTTACGGACAGAGTGTGCATCGTGACGAATTCGGTATCACGAAAGGCACGTTTTGGAGTCCGCAAGGCAATCTGCTGGCGTTCTACCGTATGGATCAGTCGATGGTGACGGACTATCCGCAAGTGGACATCAGTTCCCGTCCAGCCCTCTACGTGCCCGATAAATATCCGATGGCTGGCATGACGAGCCACAAGGTTACGGTGGGCATTTATGACCCTGCTACACAAAAGACCATCTATCTTGATGCTGGCGACCCTACCGACAGGTATTTCACCAACATTGCGTGGTCGCCCGACGAGCGCACCCTTTACATGATAGAACTCCCCCGTTCGCAGGACAAGGCGGAGCTGGTCGCCTACGACGCTGCCACGGGTGAGCGGAAAGGAGTCCTTTATACCGAAGAGAATGCCAAGTACGTCCATCCGCAACATCCTATAACCTTCCTGCCGTGGGACGACACCAAATTCATCTACCAAAGTGAGCGCGACGGATATAATCATCTCTACCTCTTCGATACGTCCGGCAAGGAAGTGCGCCAGCTGACGAAAGGTAACTTCGTGGTGCTGTCACTCGTCGGCTTCAATGAAAAGAAAAAGAGTGTAATCATCTCATCGACGGAGGCATCGCCCATCCAGGCCAACCTTTATGCCGTTGATGTCGCTTCGGGCAAACGGATGCTCCTTGACGATGGTACGGGATGCCATTCCCCGAGCTTGTCGGCCTCCGGCGCGTTTGTGCGCGACACGTGGTCGTCGCCGGATGTCGTTCGCCGTATCGACATTACGGCAACCGCCACGGCGAAGAGTGTAAACCTTTTGACGGCAGACGACCCTTGGAGCGATTATGACGTTCCGGAAATCACCGGGGGAACCATCAAGGCGGCGGATGACACGACGACGCTCTTCTATCGGCTGGTGAAGCCCGTCGGTTTCGACCCTACGAAGAAATACCCGACGGTCGTTTATGTCTACGGTGGTCCCGGCCTTCGCAACGTTGAGGCTTCGCGCAATTACATGGCTCGCGGTTGGGAAATCTATATGGCTCAACGCGGTTATGTCGTATTCGTGCTCGACAACCGTGGCTCATGCCGACGCGGATTCGAGTTCGAGAGTGCCACGTTCCGCCATCTTGGTGATGTCGAGATGGCAGACCAAATCCGCGGAGTGGAATTCTTGAAAACCTTGCCCTATGTCGATGCCGACCGCTTGGGCGTTCACGGCTGGTCGTTCGGCGGCTATATGACGACAAACCTCATGTGTACATATCCGGACGTGTTCAAAGTGGGCGTGGCGGGTGGTCCGGTCATCGATTGGAAGTATTACGAAGTAATGTACGGCGAGCGCTACATGGACACACCCGAGGAGAATCCGGAAGGATATGCCGCGTCGAGCCTGTTGCCTAAGGCGAAGAACCTCAAAGGCCGTTTGCAAATCATCATTGGCTATAACGACCCCGTTTGTGTCCCGCAACATGCCCTCTCTTTCCTGAGAGCGTGTGAGGATGCAGGCACGCAGCCCGACTTCTTCGTCTATCCCGGTCAAGGACACAACATGGCGGGGAAAGATATGGTACACCTGCACGAACGTATAACGCGCTATTTTGACGATTATCTGAAATAGTAATAACCAATACACGACGAAGACCCATACCTTTATCAATTAGAGAATAGAATGGCATTCACAGGAGAAAACATCTTGCTTATAGGCTCTGTGCTTATGTTCGTAAGCATTGTTGTTGGCAAGACTGGATATAAGTTTGGCGTACCGGCTTTGCTGTTGTTCCTTGTCGTTGGCATGGTGTTCGGCAGTGATGGTTTCGGTCTGCAATTCCATAATGTCGAAGAGGCACAGTTTATCGGCATGGTGGCGTTGAGCGTCATCCTCTTCTCTGGTGGGATGGACACGAAATATAAGGACATCCGCCCGGTGCTTGCGCCAGGAATCCTGCTTTCTACTGTTGGCGTGTTGCTGACGGCTTTATTTACCGGCTTGTTTATTTGGTGGCTTTCGGGGATGAGTTGGACAAATATCTCTTTGCCTATTATGACCTCGTTGTTGCTCGCCTCCACCATGTCGAGTACCGATTCGGCTTCGGTCTTTGCCATCCTTCGTTCGCAGAAGATACATCTCAAACACAACCTCCGCCCGATGCTCGAACTTGAAAGCGGAAGCAACGACCCCATGGCCTACATGCTTACGATAGCCCTTATACAGCTGATCACCTCGGCCGACATGTCGATTCCGGAGGTCGTCGGCATGTTTGTCGTGCAGTTCGTAGTCGGCATTGGAGCCGGCTACCTGATGGGACGTTTGGCTGTGTTCATCCTCAACAAGCTGAATATCGACAATCATTCGCTTTATCCCATCCTGCTGCTCTCTTTCGTGTTCTTCACGTTCAGCCTTACGGATCTGATTAACGGTAACGGCTACTTGGCCGTCTATATCTGCGGAATGATTGTGGGCAACAGTAAGATAATGCATCGTAAGGATATCACCACTTTCATCGACGGATTGACATGGCTGTTCCAGATTATCATGTTCCTCTGCCTGGGATTGTTGGTCAATCCGCACGAGATGCTCGAAGTGGCCGCCGTGGCTTTGCTTATCGGTATCTTCATGATTGTGATAGGTCGCCCGCTCAGTGTCATGCTGTGCCTGTTGCCGTTCAAGCGCATCAACATGCGTTCGCGCCATTTCGTCTCTTGGGTCGGCCTCCGGGGCGCAGTGCCCATCATCTTCGCCACTTATCCCGTTGTGGCAAACGTGGAAGGTTCGAACATCATATTTAACGTCGTGTTCTTCATCACAATCGTGTCGCTCGTTGTGCAGGGGACGACGGTTTCGTTCATGGCCAATAGATTGAATTTGAGCGAGCCGTTGCCCAAGGAGGGGAATGAATTCGGCGTGGTGTTGCCCGAGGAAACCAATACCGACCTTTCGGACTTGACGGTAACGGCCGAATCACTCCAAAAAGGGGACACGCTCAAAGACATGCAGCTGCCCAAGGGCAAACTCGTCATGCTGGTGAAGCGGGGCGGCGAATTCCTCATTCCGAACGGCAGCCTGAAATTGCAGGAAGGCGACAAACTGCTCGTCATATCCGACAAGAAAGAATGACAACGGCGTTCCGGTCGGTGGACAATGCCTGTCCGAATCGTTAGAAGCAAACGACAGATAATAAATCATACACAATGAACATACTACTGTTAGGAAGTGGCGGCCGTGAGCACGCCTTGGCTTGGAAAATCGCCCAAAGCGAAAAGGTCGACCGCCTTTTCGTCGCACCGGGAAACGCAGGCACTGCACAAGTAGGCGAGAATGTGCCCGTTCAAGCCAACGATTTCGAGGCAATAGGTAGTTTCGTCATCTCCCACGCCGTCGACATGGTAGTCGTCGGTCCTGAGGATCCGCTCGTCAAGGGCATATACGATTATTTCAAGGCCGATGCGGCATTGTCCCGCATACCTGTCATTGGTCCTTCCCGCTTGGGTGCCCAGCTCGAAGGGTCGAAAGACTTCGCCAAAGGGTTCATGAAACGCCATGATATCCCGACGGCGGCTTATGCGACGTTTGATGCCACGCAGGTAGAGGAAGGCTGTCGTTTCCTCGCCACCTTACGCCCGCCTTATGTGCTGAAAGCCGACGGCCTTTGTGCCGGGAAGGGTGTCCTCATCCTCCCGACGCTCGAAGAGGCGCAGCGCGAGCTGCATGCCATGTTGGACGGGATGTTCGGGTCGGCCTCTGCGCGCGTAGTCGTTGAGGAATATCTGGACGGCATCGAGTGTTCCGTCTTCGTGCTGACCGACGGGAAACATTATAAGATACTGCCGGAGGCCAAGGACTATAAGCGCATTGGCGAGGGCGACACCGGCCTGAACACCGGCGGGATGGGCAGTGTTTCGCCCGTGTCCTTTGCCGATGAGGCCTGGATGAAAAAAGTGGAAGACCGCATCATCAGGCCGACCGTCGAGGGACTTGCCGCAGAAGGACTGGACTACAAGGGATTCATCTTCTTCGGTCTGATGAACTGCGACGGCGAGCCGAAAGTCATAGAGTACAACTGCCGTATGGGCGACCCGGAGACCGAAACCGTCATGCTCCGCTTGAAGAGCGACCTCGTCGACCTGTTCGAGGGCGTGGCTGCCGGTGATTTGGATAGTCGCCGTATCGAGTTCGACCCTCGCCCGGCGGCTTGCGTCATGTGCGTGTCGGGCGGTTATCCCGGTGCTTACGGCAAAGGATATCCCATCACGGATGCCGACCCGGCCGGATGCGTGGTGTTCCATGCGGGGACGGCTCTCACCGACGGGCAACTCGTCACGTCGGGTGGCCGCGTCATTGCCTCCTGTGCTTACGGCGACACGCTCGGCGATGCCGTTCGCACGGCCATGGAGGGAGCCCGCACCATCCAGTTCGAAAAGAAGTATTTCCGTACCGACATCGGGCGCGATCTCGGCGCATGAGATGAACGCCGGTCGGCCACCCCGTAGCTCCCGCACAGCCATGGTATGACAAACGAAACCATGTTCCGCTACCGCGTTGTCACTTCGGACGCGACCTTGCCGGTCGTGGTGGTGGGGCTTGTCGTGTCGTGGTTGTCGGATGTACCGTTCAGTCTCTTGCAGTGCGTGATGGTGGCTGCCGCGGTCGTTGTGGCCATCGGTATCGCCCTTTGGAGCGATGCCTGCATGCTCCTGCGCGTGCGTTCGCGTATGGTCAGCGCGTGGTTCGTGGCTTTCGTGGCAGCATGTCCTTTCCTGGCTCAGTGGGGGAGTGCACTCATTCCGGCTGTCTGCGCGCTTGGTTTTTATGCGTTCCTCTTCCATGCCTACCAGCGGCCTCGTCCGGCCGCCTATGTGTTCCATGCTTTCGCTTTCCTGGGACTGGGCAGTTTCTTCTTCCCCCAGTGGCTCTTTTTCGTGCCTGTCCTCTGGGGTGCGATGTCGTTGCGTCTGCGGGTCTACGGCCTCCGTGTCTGGGCAGCCTCTCTCCTGGGGATTGCCTTGCCTTACTGGGTTTACGGCATCTATGCCGTGTGGCGCGGGCGGCTTGATACGGCTTTCGGCTTCCTGGGCGAACTTTTCAGCTTCTCCCCGCCGGACTACGCCTCCCTTCCTCTCCCGGTCGTGGTCAGTTTCGTCTTTCTCACGTTCTGTGTCGTGCTCTTCGTGCTTCACTTTAACCGCACGTCATACAACGACAAGATTCGCGTCCGGATGTACTATCGTTTGCTGACCACGCAGGCCGTCCTCCAAGCCGCCTTTCTCGTGGCGCAACCTCATCTTTACGAAACGCTCTTCCCGTTATACATCCTGACCTCCTCCCCGCTGGTGGGGCACTATCTGGCCTTTGCCCGCGGTCGTGGCATGAACGCCTGGTTCGTCTGCTTGCTTCTGCTCTTGTTGTCGCTCGCCCTGTATAACCATCTCGCTCCATGGATGCCGTTGTCAGCTTTCTTGTAGACCATGGGCAGGCGGGCATGTTCGTCGCGGCTTTCCTGGCGGGTAGCATCCTGCCTTTCAGTTCCGAGTTGGTGATGGCAGCCCTCCAACGGGGCGGTGTCGACCCGTGGGGACTGGTCGTGTGGGGTACGTTGGGCAACACGTTGGGCGGGATGCTCAACTACGGCATCGGACGGCTGGGACGCGAAGAATGGATAGAACGTTTCGCCCGCGTGTCGCCCGAACGCTTGGAGCGTGGTCGCCGGTGGGTGCGCCGGTATGGTGCCTGGGCCGGACTGTTGAGCTGGATACCGTTTGTCGGCGAGCTGTTCACCGTGGCCATGGGCTACCTGCGTGTGAAATGGCTGCCCTCCGTCCTGGCCATATTGGTCGGCAAGGCGTTGCGCTATTATTTCGTTGTTTTCCTGGTCTCTCAATATTAAAATGTGACGCTGATGAAAAGAATACGAATCCTTCCCCTCACCCTCTTCCTTGTCCTGCTGGGCATGGCCAGTGCCTGCCGCTCCGAGAGCTTGTCGGCCGACAGCCGCCCCACGGTCGTCGTGAGCATCGAGCCGTTGCGTTATTTTACGGAGCAGATTGCCGGCGACCGCGTCCGCGTGACCACCATGGTGCCCGGCGGGAGCAGTCCTGAAACCTATGAGCCGACCCCGCAGCAGCTTGTCGACCTCGACAACAGCCTGGCCTTTTTCCGTGTCGGCATGCTCGGCTTCGAACAGACGTGGATGGCCAAGTTTACCGCCAATTCGCCTGCCTTGAAAGTCTATGACACGTCGGTCGGCATCGACCCTATTTTCCATTCCGACCGGCACGCCAGCAGGATGGTGACTGTCGCCGACCCGCATACGTGGATGTCGGCCACCAACGCCCGCATCATTGTGGACAACATTTGCCGGGCACTTTGCGAGCTTGACACGGCCGGAGTGTCGGCCTATCGCCGCCGTGCCGACAGCCTCGTCGCCCGCATCGACAGCGTGGACGGCGTGGTCCGTCGCGAACTGGCCGCCGTGCGTCACCGGACGTTCCTTATCTACCATCCGGCACTGGCTCATTTCGCCCGCGACTACGGCCTGCGCCAGTTGAGCATCGAGAGCGACGGCCGGGAGCCCTCGCCGGCCTCCGTGGAACGCCTTGTCAGGCTTTGCCGCGCCGAGCAGGTGAAGGTGGTGCTCGTGCAGGAAGAATACGCGGCCTCCTCCGTGGAACAGATAGCCAAGGACATCGGCGGGAAGGTAGAAACGATTAACCCGCTGGCCTATGACTGGCCGAACGAGATGGTTTCCATAGCCCGGCGGATAGCCTATGGAGAATGAACGCCAGACACTCGTCCGCTTTGAAGGGGTGAGTGCCGCCTATGGTTCCCGGACAGTGCTCCGCGATGTCTGCCTGACGGTTTCCACCGGTGATTTCGTCGTGCTCGCCGGCCCTAACGGAGGCGGCAAGACGACGCTCGTACACCTCCTGCTCGGGTTGAAAAAAGAACAAGGCGGCACTTTGTGGCGGCTGCCCGGCCTGGTGATTGGCTACCAGCCGCAGTACCAGCGCATCGACCGCCAGTTCCCCATCACCGTGCGCGAAATCGTTTTCTCCGGCCTGCATTGCCGCAAACCTTTCTGGCGGCCGTTCTCCCGCTCCCAGCGCGAACACGTCGAGGAGGTGCTCGCCGAGTGCGGACTGGCCGGGCTGGCCGACCGCCAAGCCTCCGAGCTGAGCGGGGGACAGTTGCAACGGGTGCTCTTCGCCCGTGCCGTGGTGGCCGAGCCCGACCTGCTCGTGCTCGACGAGCCGGACACCTACCTCGATGCCGCACACTGTGCCGAGTTATACCGCCGTCTGTGCGCTTTCCGCCGTCACAGGGCGGTGGTGCTGGTGACGCATAGTCCCGCATCCATCGGCCATGCCGACTATCGTACCGTGTATGTCGACGGGACGGTGGACGAGCCCGGCGGGGGCGGGGTAGGGAACGTGCAGTCCGGGATGCCGGGCTGACGGGTCGGCTGACAGGCGAAACAAGTCGCCGACCCGTCGCGCCTTCCCGGCGACCCGTTTCGCCAGGTCGCCGGGGCGATTTTTCAAAAAAGATTCAAATAAGCGGCCAAGCCGGATTTTTCTTTATACTTTTGCCCGATATTGTGTTTTTCATACGGATTAAATAATCATGAATCCACCTTTAACCACATCGTGCATCTCACTGATGAAGCAGTTCCGTCTTGTGGACCAAATCGTGGGATGGCTTGTTTTTGCCGTCGCGGCGTTCACTTACTGCTCTACCATTGAGCCGACGGCAAGTTTCTGGGATTGTTCCGAGTTTATCACGACCGCGTACAAGCTGGAAGTGGGTCACCCGCCCGGTGCGCCGTTCTTCATGCTCACGGCTAACTTCTTCTCCCTCTTCACCGACGACCCGTCGCGTGTGGCCATGATGGTGAACCTCATGTCCGCCTTGTTCTCGGCCGCATGTATCCTGTTCCTCTTTTGGAGCATCACCCACCTGGCGCGCAAACTGCTGTGCCCGGACGGGATCGTCGATTCCGTCGCCAATCTCATACTCATCATGGGATGCGGCGTCGTGGGCGCATTGGCCTACACGTGGAGCGACACGTTCTGGTTCTCTGCCGTCGAGGGCGAGGTCTACGCCTATTCGTCGCTCTTCACCGCCGTGGTGTTCTGGCTCATCCTGAAATGGGAGGAAGTCGCCGACCAGCCCCATTCCGACCGCTGGCTGGTGCTCATAGCCTACCTCGTGGGGCTCTCCATCGGCGTCCACTTGCTCAATCTGCTTTGTATCCCCGCCCTGGTGCTGGTTTACTATTACCGGAAAACCGAACACCCCACCGGGCGCGGCTCATTGTTGGCCCTGGCTCTCTCCGTGGTGCTCATCGCCTTGGTGCTCTACGGCATCGTGCCCGGCATCGTGAAGGTGGGCGGCTGGTTCGAACTCCTGTTCGTCAACACGCTCCACATGAGTTTCAACACCGGCTTGATTGTCTATATCATCCTCACGACGGCGTGCGTGATCTGGGGCGTTTATGAGAGTTATGTGTGCCGCAACCGTCGCCGCATGATGATCTCGTTCGTGCTTTCCGTCGGCCTGCTCGGCATCCCGTTCTTCGGCTATGGGGCACTCAATGTCATTGTTGGCCTGCTGGTGCTCATTGCCCTCGGTTTCGTGCTGATGCGTTCGCGCGACGCGAAATCCTATTGGGTCAAGGCGCGTTTCATGAACACCGCCCTGCTGTGCATGTTGATGATTATGGTCGGCTACTCGTCGTATGCCGTCACCGTCATCCGCTCGACGGCCAACCCGCCAATGGACCAGAACTCCCCGGAGGATGTCTTCACGCTCGGCTCTTACCTCAACCGTGAGCAGTATGGCTCCACGCCGTTGTTCTACGGCCAGGCCTACACTTCCGAACTGCAATACGGCAGCAACGGATACCCTGTCCGTGAAAAAGGGTCGCCCATCATTGTGCGCCATGAGAAGGTCGATCCCTCCGAGCCCGACCACTATGACCAGATAGGGAACAACGGGAATTACAAGTACGCCCAGAACATGCTCTTCCCGAGGATGTATTCCGCCGACCATGCTTCCCAGTACGAGGCGTGGCTTGGTGGTGTCAAGGGACGCGAAGTAACCGGTGTCTATCCCAACGGCGAGCGTTACACGGTCAAGATTCCGACGCAGTGGGAGAACCTCCGTTTCTTCTTCTCCTACCAGCTGAACTTCATGTACTGGCGCTATTTCATGTGGAACTTTGCCGGGCGTCAGAACGACCTGCTCGGGTATGGCGAATTGGAGCACGGGAATTTCCTGACCGGCATCTCGTTCATAGACAATGCCCGCCTTGGCGACCAGAGCAAGCTGCCCGACGAGTTGAAGAATAACAAGGGACACAACGTGTTCTACTGTCTGCCGTTGCTCCTCGGCCTTTGCGGTCTTTTCTGGCAGGCTTTCCGTGGCGAGAAAGGCATCCAGCAGTTCTGGGTCGTCTTCTTCCTCTTCTTCATGACGGGTATCGCCATCGTACTCTACCTGAACCAGACCCCGGACCAGCCCCGAGAGCGCGATTATGCCTATGCGGGCTCTTTCTACGCCTTTGCCATCTGGATAGGTCTGGGCGTGGCGGCGGTGGCCCGCGGCCTCGAACGGCTGAAAGCCAACCGCACCTTGTCCGCCGTCCTGGCCTCGTTGCTGTGTCTCTTTGTCCCGTTGCAGATGGTCAGCCAGACATGGGACGACCACGACCGCTCGGGACGCTACACCTGTCGCGACTTCGGCTCCAACTACCTGATGTCGCTGCCCGACGAGGGGAACCCGGTCATCTTTACCAATGGTGACAACGATACGTTCCCCTTGTGGTACAACCAGGAGACCGAGGGTGTCCGGACCGACGCACGTGTCTGCAACCTCTCTTACCTGCAAACCGACTGGTACATCGACCAGATGCGGCGGCCGGCTTACGATTCGCCCTCGCTCCCCATTACATGGAAGCGTTACGAATACGTCGACAACGGTACGCACGACATCTTCCGGGTGCTCCCCGAATATAAGCGGGAACTGGATCAGTTGAAAGCGGACGGGCTGGTGGAAGACCCTTATGACCTGAAATACCTGATAGATAACTTTGTCCGTAATTCGGAGATAGGATTCTTCCCGACGGACAGCGTAGTCGTGAAGGTGGACAAGGAAGCCGTGCTCCGTTCCGGCATGATGCTGCCCTTCGGCCCGGATTCCATCCCGTCGGTCATGCCGATAAAGTTCACCAAGCGGTATGTCACCAAAGCGGAAATGATGATGTACGAAATGCTCGTCAATAGCGGCTGGACGCGCCCGCTCTACATCTCGCTCACTGTCGGGGAGAGCAACCACGCCGGGCTGACGAACTATCTGATACAGGAAGGCCTCGCCTCGCGCATTACGCCCTTCAACACGCAGGGGGCGGCCATCGATGCCGACCGTATGTACGACAACCTCATGAACCGCTTCAAGTTCGGCGGCATCGACAAGGACACGCTCTACATCGACCAGACGGTGATGCGGATGTGCTACACGCACCGCAGTGTATTCGCCACGACGGCCATGCAGCTTGTCCGGGAAGGAAAGAAGGACAAGGCGTTGAAACTGTTGGAGTACTGCAAGAAAGTGATTCCCTCTTACAACATCCCTTATTCCGCGGAGAGTGTCGGCCTGAGCTATTCGACGCAGAAGTTCATGATTCCCGAGGCATGGAACGCGGTAGGCCGTCCCGAGGAAGCCGAACGTGTCCTCCTTGCCCTGGGAGAGAACAGCCGGCAGTATATCGACTGGTATGCCTCGTTGAGCGATGCGCGTCTCGCCGCAAGCAGCCGTGACTGCTATCGGCACTACGTCTTCCTCATGGCCGTCGTCAACGGACTGCAAGACTGCGGTTCGGAACATGTGGAGGAGTACCGGAGATATGTAGACCACTTATTGGACGGACGAGTCGGCATGGCCATCCTGCGGCTCATGCAAGGACGTTGATGTTAAACAGGTGCGGGGCGGACGCGAATAACGGAACAGTCGCCCCGCACCTGGTCTTTTTCCACGAATCACCTTTTCCATGTTCATCGAACAACCTTCCATCTGGCTTCGTTGGCTCTATCCCATGGCGACATGGCGGATGGACGTTCACGAACGTGCGGTCTACCTGACGTTCGACGACGGCCCGGTGCCCGGTGTCACCCCCTGGGTGCTCGACGTGCTCGACCATTATGGCGTGAAGGCCACTTTCTTCATGGTCGGCGACAACGTGCGCAAACATCCCGACATCTTCGAGATGGTGCGTGCCCGGGGGCATCGGCTGGGCAACCACACCTTTAACCACATCGGCGGCCTGCGCCATGGCATCCGCAGCTACCTGCGCAATGTCGACAAGGCGAACGAATACTTGCAGACCGACCTCTTCCGCCCGCCCCACGGCTGGATGAAGTGGGGGCAGTATGTCGCCGTGCGTATGCGCTACCGTGTCATCATGTGGGACTTGGTCACGCGCGACTACTCGACGCGCCTCAACGGTCGCGATGTCCTGCTCAATGTCCGCCGTTACGCCCGCAACGGCAGCATCATCACGTTCCACGATTCCTTGAAGAGCGAGGACAAGCTCCTCTATGCCCTCCCCCGTGCCATCGAGTGGTTGCAGTCGCAGGGCTATGAGATGAAAGTGTTCTGAGAGCCGTGCCGCCCGCTTCCCGCCGCCCCGCAAGCCTCCAAGCACGTGCCGTGAAGGACGCGGCGCGCCGCCACGGCTTCGACGCTTGCGGACTGGCTCCCGCCGAGGCCGTCGAGGCCGACCGCCGGGCTCTCGTGGCGCAATGGCTTGCCGAGGGGCGCAATGCCTCGATGGACTACCTGCGCCGCCATCTCGAATTGCGTGTCGACCCGCGGCGTGTTGTTCCCGGTGCGCTCACCGTGGTCAGTCTGGCACTCAACTATTTCCCTGCCGCCCATCCCCGGGCTTTCGACTTTGCTTATTATGCCTATGGCCGCGACTACCACGACGTCGTCCGTGCCCGCCTGCATGGCTTGCTGGCCGAGATAGCCGGATGGGTCGGTCTGCCGCCCGGCGAGCTGGGGCGTGGCTTCTGCGACACCGGCCCGATTGACGAGCGTTACTGGGCCGTGCGGTGCGGCCTGGGTTGGCAGGGGCGGAATGCCCAACTGATTCTTCCCGGGCGCGGAAGCTATTTCTTCCTGGCCGAGCTGGTGCTCACCCTTCCCGCCGATACTTACGACGCACCCCTCCCCGGCGGATGCGGGGACTGCGGCGCGTGCCTTGCCGCCTGTCCGACGCATGCCCTCGACGGACGGCATGGACTGGATGCCCGCCGCTGCCTCTCCTACCTGACGATTGAACACCGCGGCTCCCTCCCGCCCGGGACGGGGCGGCACATGGGGCGCTGCCTCTACGGGTGCGACCGTTGCCAGCGCGTATGCCCGCACAACCGCCATGCCGAGCCCACCGCCGTGGACGACTTCCGCCCGTCGCCGGAGTTCCTTGCGATGACGGCGGAGGCTTGGGCGCGGCTGTCGCCCGACGACTACCGCCGCCTCTTCCGGGGGAGCGCGGTCAAGCGAGCCAAGTACGAAGGGCTGCGCCGGAACATCGATGCCGTCCTCGCGGCGGGAGGTCTCGACGTGCCGCCCGCTGGCGACTCCCCGTCGCCGGATGTCCCGTAGTGTCGCCGACCCG
>CAZYHW010000010.1:0-20395 GCA_964647405.1 uncultured Prevotellamassilia sp. | reverse complement strand
CCAATATCGGCGTAGCGGAAACCGTGCTTCAAAAAAAAAAGGTATCTTTGTACGGTAAAAAATACCGCCTTATGAATTTTGCGTTGATAGGATACGGCAAGATGGGCCGTATGATAGAAGAGATCGCCATGTCGCGCGGACACCGTATCGTCTGCATCATCGACCTCGACAACCAGGACGATTTCGACTCCCCGGCTTTCGCCTCGGCCGACGTGGCCATCGAGTTTACCACCCCGTCGGCCGCCTATGGCAACTACCTGCGTGCTTTCGCCCATAACGTGAAGGTGGTGAGCGGCTCCACCGGCTGGATGTCGCAACACGGCGACGACGTGCGCCGCCTCTGCACCGAGGAGGGACATACCCTCTTCTGGGCATCCAACTTCTCGCTCGGCGTGGCCGTCTTCGGCGCGGTCAACCGCTACCTCGCCTCAATCATGAACCGTTTCCCCGAGTACGACGTGACGATGGAGGAAGTCCACCACGTCCATAAGCTCGATGCCCCGAGCGGGACGGCCATCACGCTGGCCGAGGACATCGTTGACCGCCTCGACCGCAAGACCCATTGGGCCAAAGGCGAGTTCCATCGCCCCGATGGCAGTGTGGAGGGCTCCGCCGACTGCCCCGCCGATGTCCTGCGCATCGACAGCATCCGCCGCGACGAGGTTCCGGGCATCCACACCGTGCGCTATGACAGCGAGGCCGACACCATCACGCTCACTCACGACGCCCACTCGCGCCGGGGCTTTGCCTTGGGTGCCGTCCTGGCCGCTGAGTTCACCGCCGGACACACGGGGCTGCTCACGATGAGCGACTTGTTCAACTTCTAACGCCGTTCCCCGCCGATGAAACCTGTCAAGAAATCTTCCATCGTGCAGTGCGTCGTCTACACTGCGCTCTACCTCCTCTTCCTCTACTGGGTAGGCTCGTGGTGGGGGCTGATTGTTGTTCCTTTCATCGTCGATGCCTACATCACGCGCTTCATCCCGTGGTCGTGGTGGAAGAACCTGAAAAACCAGACCGCCCGCACCGTCATGGGATGGGTCGACGCGATTGTCTTCGCCCTCGTCGCCATCTATTTCCTTAACCAGTTCTTTTTCCAGAACTACGTTATCCCATCCTCGTCGCTCGAAAAGACCCTGCTCACCGGCGACTACCTGCTCGTGAGCAAGCTCAGCTATGGCCCCCGTATCCCACAGACCCCCCTGACCCTGCCTCTGACGCAGCACACACTCCCGGTGCTGAACTGCAAGAGCTATTTGGAGTGGCCGCACTGGGACTACCGGCGTGTCAAGGGGCTGGGGCAGGTTCAGCTGAACGACATCGTGGTGTTCAACTACCCCGCCGGTGACACCGTGGCACTCAACTGCCAGAACCAGGACTTCTACGGCTTGGTCTATCAGATAGGCGCGCAGTTCGTTCCGGACAGTGTGACGGCCTCCATGTCCTTCGAGGAGCAGCAGGCCGTCTTCGGGCGGCGGCATGACGCGGGACGCGCGTTCATAGCCGACAATCCCGGCGAGTTCGGGGAGATTGTCAGCCGACCGGTCGACCGACGGGAAAACTATGTCAAGCGGTGCGTCGGACTGCCCGGCCAGACGTTGCAAATCAAGCACAACGCCATCTATCTGGACGGCAAGCTCAACCCCGACCACGCCGAGGTGCAGTATGACTATGAGGTGCAGTTCCGAACGGGACTGCCGGAGGACTTCGTGCGGAAGCTGGGCATCTCGATGGAAGACCTGTCGCGTCCCGTTACGCCCGACGGCATGACACGTATCGTGCCGTTGACCAAGACCAACCTTGCCATCTTCAAGACGCGCCCCGACATCGTGGCCTCCGTCCGCCCGACCGAGGGCTACGGCGTGGCACTCTATCCGCAGAACAAGGTGACCGGGTGGACCACGTCGGACTACGGCCCCATCTGGATTCCCGCCAAGGGCGAGACCATCAGCCTCACGCTCGACAACCTGCCCATCTATGAGCGCCCCATCCGTGTCTATGAAGGCAACGACCTCGAAGTGAAGGACGGCCGGATATACATCAACGGCGAGCCCGCCGACAGCTACACGTTCCGTATGGACTATTACTGGATGATGGGCGACAACCGCGACAACTCGGCCGACTCGCGCTTCTGGGGCTTTGTTCCGGAGGACCATATCGTCGGCAAGCCCCTCTTCGTCTGGCTCTCGCTCAATCCGGACTACGGCCTCTTCGACGGGAAAATCCGCTGGAAACGCCTGTTCAGCTGGGTGGGCGACGTGTGAGGTACGGTCAGATATCTCATCGGCCTGCCGGGCAATAGGGGAAAGCAGCCACACAATATTCATATATGCGCCGCACGCTCTTCTTCCTGTCCCTCTTGCTGACAGCCCTGCTGTTGGTCGTGCTCGTGCGCGGTCTGTTCGTCACGCAATACCGGGTGGCGGACTCGGACGGCGGCGACCTGCTCGCGGGCGACCGTGTCCTGGTCAACCGCATGGCCTACGGTTGGCGCATTCCCGGTGCTCCGTGGTGGGGCTATACCCGGCTGGGCAGCGGACAGCCGTCGCGTGGGGACTATGTGGCTGTTTATGATTCCTTTTCCGACGGAAGCGACAGCGGACAGCCCGTCCGCGTCACCCGGGTGCGGGCTTTGCCGGGCGACACCCTATGGTTCGATGCCCGGCGGCGTGTCCTGTCGGCCACCCGTCCGGCGGGTGAGGCTTTCCCCCAGCCGGTTTCCCCCGCCGGAAGCCGTGTCAAGGTGACCCCGTGGAATGCCCGTTTGCTCTGGGAAGCACTCTGCCGTTACGAAGGTTCTCACGCTGTTCTCGAAGGGGACACTGTAATCCGTCTTGACGGGAAGAGGGTTGCGAGCATCCGTTTCCCGCAATCCTATTATTGGGTTGAGGGCGTTTCGGGCTACGGGCTTGTGCCCCATTCGGCACTCGTAGGCCGCGCGTTCTGCATAAGCTATTCCATTGACGACAGGTCGGAAGCCCGTCCCCGCTGGCGTATGAACCGTTTCTTCATTCCCTTATGACGGACATCGTATTGCTCACCTCGGCCTACCTGGCTCCGGTTCACTATTATGCCAAGCTGTATGCGGCGGACTACGTGGTGGAAGAGCGGCATGAGCATTATGTCAAGCAGACCTACCGAAACCGTTGCGTCATCGCCGGGCCCGGCGGTCCGCAGGCTTTGACGATACCCGTGGAGAAGCGACCGTCGCCCCATACACCGACCTGCGACATCCGCATCAGCGACCATGGCAACTGGCGTCACCTCCACTGGCAGGCACTCGTCACCGCGTATGAAAGCAGTCCGTTTTTCGAGTATTATGCCGACGACCTGCGCCCTTGCTATGAGCGGCGTTATACATTCCTGGTGGACTTCAACGAAGCGTTGCGCCGTGCGGTGTGTGATGCGTTGGAGATAAAGACACCGGTAGTGACGACCGACAGCTACGTCGCCTCCCCAGTCCAGGCCGTCGCCGCCGTCGCCGAACGACTCGCCGTCCCGTTTCGTCTAGTCGCCGACTCGTTTCATCCAGTCGCCGGTTCGTCTTTACGGGTCGCCGACTTCCGCGAACGTATCCGGCCGAAAGGAACATGCTTCGTAGATGAAACGTTTGTCCCGATGCCCTATTATCAAGTGTTTTGGCAGAGGCATGGTTTCCTCCCCGGCCTCAGTGTGGCCGACTTGCTTTTCAACATGGGGCCGGAGGCTCGTCTGGTATTGCGCGGGAGCAATGTGCAGGACGGGGCGGCAACCGACACGGAACGCGACGGCGGAAAGTGACGAGCCGGGCAGATGAACGCTTTCGGGGCGGCCGGACAGTGACGACGGCGAATAAATCAATAAAAGTAGAAACCTTTTTAGCGAAAAAGCCGTAAGCATTAGGCATATCCCACTGAAAAACCGTAACTTTGCACCACACTCGTATATTTAATCCCTAAACATCTTGAAAACTTTTGAAGAATTAGGCGTATCCGAAGAGATACGTCGTGCGATAAAGGAACTTGGTTATGAAACCCCGATGCCCGTCCAAGAAGAGGTTATCCCCTTCCTGCTTGGTTCGGGCAATGACGTGATAGCCCTGGCACAGACGGGAACGGGAAAGACCGCCGCCTACGGTCTGCCGATCTTGCAGAAAGTGAATCCGGAAGAACATCATACGCAAGCAGTCATCCTCAGCCCGACGCGTGAACTCTGTTTGCAAATCACGGGCGACCTGAAAGATTATTCCCGCTACATCGACGGCCTGCATGTCGTTGCGGTCTATGGCGGTTCGAGCATAGAAAGCCAGATTCGTGCCCTGAAACGTGGCGCGCAAGTCATCGTGGCTACCCCCGGTCGCCTGATCGACCTGATGAAGCGCGGCGTGGCGAAACTGGATGCCGTGGAAAACGTGGTGCTCGACGAAGCCGACGAAATGCTCAATATGGGCTTTTCGGAAAGTATTGATGAAATTCTGGCTGGCGTGCCGACGGACAGGAACACCCTCCTGTTCTCGGCCACGATGAGCAAGGAAATAGAGCGCATCGCCAAGAACTATCTGCACGACTATAAGGAAATCGTTGTCGGCTCGCGCAACGAGGGGGCGGAAAACGTCAATCATGTCTACTACCTCGTTCATGCCAAGGACAAGTATCTGGCCTTGAAGCGCGTGGTCGACTACTACCCGGGAATATACGCCATCATCTTCTGCCGGACGCGGGCAGAGACACAAGAGATAGCCGACAAGCTCATCCAGGACGGCTATAACGCCGAAGCCCTGCACGGCGACTTGTCGCAAGCACAGCGCGACTTGACGATGCAGAAGTTCCGGCAACACCGCACCCAGCTGCTGGTGGCTACCGACGTGGCCGCCCGCGGACTCGACGTAGAGGAACTGACGCACGTCATTAACTACGGCCTTCCCGATGACGTGGAGAATTATACCCATCGTAGCGGTCGCACGGGACGTGCCGGCCGTCGCGGTACAAGCATCAGCATCATACACCTGCGCGAAAAGGGGAAGGTGCGCGTGATAGAGCGTACAATCGGGAAGGAATTCGTGTGCGGCGTTCTTCCTGAGCCCAAGGAGATTTGCACCAAGCAGTTGTATCATGTGATGGACGAGATAGAGCGTATCGCCGTCAAGGAAGAGGAAATCGATCCGTTCCTTCCGGAAATCTATCGCAAGCTCGACTGGCTCACGAAAGAGGACTTGATAAAACGGATAGTGAGCCGCGAGTTCGGACGTTTCCTGCAATACTACGCCAATGCGCCGGAGATAGTCGAGCCGGGCGAGAGCCGCAAGCGCGAATCCCGTTCCGAACGCCCTGCCCGCCGTCAGCGCGAGCGTGGCGAACGGGTGGCCGAGGCAGGATATACGCGCCTTTTCATCAACATGGGGAAGCGTGATAACTTCTATGCGCGCGAAATCATCAACCTCGTCAACCGTTACGTCAAGGGGCAGATTGAAATCGGCCGCATCGACCTCACGCAGAACTGCTCGTTCTTCGAAGTTCCCGAGGATAGCGCCCGGATAGTCATCCGCAAGATGTCGAGGGCCATGGTCGGAAAGCGGCAAGTCGTGGTGGACTATGCAGACCGCATGCAGGGCTCCGGAGGCGACGACCGGCAGTCCTGGAAACGCGGCGGACGCGGTGGCAACAGAGAACGTGGCGGCGGGGAATATCCATCCAAGCGTTCGCATAGGAAGGACGACTGGAAGCAGTTTTTTGAACAGTAACTGAAAATCCACGTGGGAAGATGAAGAAACTGTGGCTTGCCTGTCTCTTGTCTGTATGTATGTTCCCGGTTTCCGCCGTGGCGCAGAATTTGATGCTGAAAGTCGGCGGCGGTCTCTCATCCCATTACAAGGATAGCCGTCCCGTCGGAGCGTTCAAGCTGGGAGTAGGCTACGAGGTCGAGTTTAACCTACATTGGACCGTAGAGCCCTCGCTCGTGTTTTACGGTAAGGGATGGAAAGAACCGGACGTGACGATGACATACTATGATGACGAGGGAAATATCATGTATGATGAATCCGGCAACCCGAGGACAGGGATATGTAGCAGGTCGGCTACGGCCAACTATGTGGAACTGCCCGTAGTGATACATTATTATATACGCACGCGTGAGAACCAGTACGTCAACCTTTACACCGGGCCTTTCGTGGCCTACGGCGTGAGCGGCAAGGTGAAGACGCGCGGCGATGCCGACCAGGAAGGGAGCGAACGCCTTTACTATGACAGCAAAACCTTTTCAGAGTCGGGTGTCCATCGTTTCGATGCCGGCTGGCAGGTCGGCGCGGGCTACCAATTCAATCGCAATTTCAGCTTGGCCTTGGAGTCGGACTTCTCTTTGACGCGGTTTCGTGCCGGCGGCGGTCGCAATGTGGCCGGTCTGGTTTCCCTGACGTATATTTTTTCGGCAGAATAAGGCTATCTGAGAAAATACTCAGCCAGTCACGCGTGACGGGTCGCCGACCCGGTGGAACTGTCCGGCGACTTGGACGAAGCAGTCGCCGACCCGGTGGAACTATCCGGCTATCTGTCAATCGGAACGGCGTACTTAAAATACCTATGTTTGGGTATTGCAGCCACATAGGTGGACTTGTACCTTTGCCAACGATTACAACAACCACTTTCCACCCGCATGGAGCCGACGTGACGTCGTCGCGGGAAGACGGGAAAGGTCTACGTCGGGAGATGAAGCCTGTTGCGTCAGAGAAATGTAATAGAAAAATTGTTATGTCCATGTTCGTATAACGCCGTACTCTACGATGGGTACGGCGTTGTTTGTTTTGAGAGAAAATCCCAATACATGTGAAAAGTATAATACTTATGTTCCCAAAGGCTCGAAAAGTGTCAAAAAATACAGATTGGCCTTGGCAAATGCCAGAAGAAAACCTTATCTTGTAAAAAGTTTAACCCGTTAAAGTCTGGTGCACTATGATGATTATGGAAACTATTGGCGAGAATGCCGGAATCGTGTGGAGCACGCTTAATAACCAAGGCGCACCACTTACGATTATGGAGTTGCGGCAGCAGACCGCCATTCCTGAAAAAGATTTGTACGCCGCGATTGGCTGGTTGGCTCGCGAAGGAAAGGTTTTCTTTGGCGTGAGGGACGGAAACTCCGTTGTGAGCCTCGTTCCGGTCAATGTGTATCTCTGATGCACACCGCAGGATGCCGTGAGCCCTTTTGGGTATGGCGGCAGGCGGATGCGGCTTTTCGCTCGGGATATTCCCGTTCCTTTCCCGTTTAATGGTTCAGACGAGCCGGGCAGGTGTTCCCTCTTCCTGCCCGGCCTTTATTTTGCCTTCCCGTCTGGTTTCATGCCGAACAAAGTCGCGTCGCAGGAATCCTGCTTTGTGAAAAACGTTACCTTTGCAGGCATAACCCGTCTCGCTGTCAGTCAGAATGGAGAAGCTGTTACACTACGCTTGGCGACATCGCCTTTATCCCGTCGCGCCGTTAGTCACCACGGACGGGCAGCCGGTCGAAGTGATCGACCCGGGGCTGCCGAACCATGACGCCGGTCCGGATTTCTTCAATGCCAAGGTGAACATCGGAGGGACGTTGTGGGTGGGCAATGTCGAAATCCATCTCCATTCCAGCGACTGGCGGCGTCACGGCCATGCCTCCGATTCCGCCTATGACAACGTAGTGCTCCACGTAGTGGCCGATGCAGATGCCGAGGTCGCCACGGCCGCCGGCCGGCTGCTTCCCCAGCTTGTCCTTCCCCTGCCTGCGTCCCTTTCCGAGGGCTATGAAGAACTGCTGTCGGCGGAACGCTATCCACCCTGCTACCGCATCGTCCCCCAGATAGACAAGATGGTCGTGCATGGTTGGCTGAACGCCCTCGCTGCCGAGCGTCTGGAAGAAAAGGCCGCCCGCATACGGACGTTGGTCGGCGCGACGACGGCCGATTGGGAGTACGTTTGTTTCTGCACGTTGGCTCGCAATTTCGGCTTCGGGGTCAATGGCGATGCCTTTGAGGAGTGGGCGCGCCATGTCGACCTGTCCCAAGTCGGCAAGCACCGCGACTCGCTGTTCCAGGTGGAAGCCTATTTTTTCGGTCAGGCCGGTTTGTTGGACAAACTGCCGGATGAGGCCGATGAATACCCCCGCCGCTTGCGCGAGGAGTATGACTTCTTGTCGCGGAAGTTCGGTCTGGAATCCATGTCGCCTGCCCGTTGGCGTTTCCTCCGCCTGCGTCCGCAGAACTTCCCCCATGTGCGCCTTGCCCAACTGGCCCGGCTTTATCATGAGGGGCGGGCGGAGTTCGCCCGGCTGTTGGAGGCCGAATCAGTGTCCGACCTGCATGCCTGCCTGTCGGCATCGGTCAGCCCATATTGGGAAACGCATTATGCCTTCGGGCACGAGAGCCCACGCAGCACGAAGACCCTGCGTGCCGCCTCGCTCGACTTGTTGGTCATCAACACCGTCGTGCCGCTCCTCTTCGCCTATGGCCGCTGGCGGCACGACGACCGCCTCTGCGAACGGGCTTTCGGCTTGTTGGAACAGCTCAAACCGGAAAACAATCACATCATCCGCGCATGGCGTGAGGCCGGTGTCGAAGCCCGGTGCGCCGCCGACAGCCAGGCTCTCGTCCACCTGCGCCGCAACTATTGCGACCGCAAGGACTGTCTGCGGTGCCGCTTCGGTTATGAATACTTGAAATCTTCCGGCACCGGCCTCCCGTCGGCACCGGCGCAATGATAGCAAACATGGAATACGTCTTTGAACTCACGATGAAGGTACGCGATTACGAGTGCGACCTGCAAGGCATCGTCAACAACGCCAATTACCAACATTATCTCGAACATACGCGCCACGAGTTCCTCCTCTCGCGCGGCGTGAGCTTTGCCGAGCTTCATGCCCGGGGCATAGATGCCGTGGTGGCACGCCTGCAAATGGCTTTCAAGACCCCCTTGAAGAGCGGCGACAGCTTCGTGTCGCGCCTGGCGGTGCGGAAGGAGGGACTGCGCATCGTTTTCGTGCAGGACATCTTCCGTTTGCCGGACGAGAAAGTCGCCATCCGTTCGACCGTCGACACGGTCTGCCTGGTCGATGGCCGTCTTTCCGCCTGTGACGAGCTTGAAAGGAGCCTCGGTCTATGAGCGGCTTGCCTCCCGAGGCCGTCTGCGCCATGGCACTTACGCGGGTGCGTGGTCTGAGCTTTACGGCCGCCTCGCAACTCTACCGCGCCGCCGGGTCGGCCACCCGCCTTTTTGAGTACCGTTCCGACTTGCGCGCCCTCTTTCCCGACGTCCATCCGCGTGCGGTCACTGCCCTGCAAAACGTTGACGAAGCCCTGCACCGTGCCGAGACCGAGTGGAATTTCTGTCAGCAGAAAGGTATCGACGTGTACTGCCTCCACGACGAGGCCTATCCGGCCCGGTTGCGCGAGTGCCCCGATGCGCCGATTGTCCTCTATTACAAGGGAAAGCCTTGCCTGTCGGCCGTTCACATGGTCGCCGTGGTCGGCACGCGCCACGTTACGGAACAGGGCAAGGATCTCTGTCTCCGTTTTTGCGAGGAGCTGGCTGAGGCCGCTCCCGGCACTGTCATCGTGAGCGGACTGGCTTACGGGGTCGACATCCATGCCCACCGGGGTGCGCTGTCGGCGGGGCTGCCCACCGTGGCCGTGCTTGCCCATGGCTTCGACCGCATGTATCCTTCCAGCCACCGGGCTACGGCGGCCGCGATGCTGGACAGTGGCGGCCTGGTGACGGAATACATGACCGGCACGGTGCCCGACAAAGGCAACTTCGTCCGGCGCAACCGCGTCGTGGCCGGACTGGTGGACGCTTGTGTCGTGGTGGAGAGTGCCCGCAAGGGCGGCGCGCTCATCACCGCCCGGTTGGCCAACGACTATGCCCGAGAGGTGTTCGCCTTTCCCGGCCGCGTGTCCGACCCGTACTCCGAGGGATGCAACCGACTGATTGCCGAACAAGGGGCACAGCTGCTGACCGGCGGGAAGGACTTGGCCGTCCGCATGGGGTGGGTCAAGGAAGGGGCGGAAGGGCTACCCGTGCAGCGCGAGCTCTTCCCCGAACTCACGCCCGAGGAGACCGCCGTGTGCAACCTGCTGCGCGGCACCGACGGACTGCCCCTCAACCTGTTGGCCGTGCGGTCCGGAATGCCCGTCCAGCACGTGGGCACCATCCTCTTCGACTTGGAGATGCGCGGCATCGTGCGCGCCATGCCCGGCAACTGTTTCCGCCTGCTTTGAGGCTATCCCGCCGTCACGCTCCGGCTGGCGTTCCTTGCTTGGCGGCGTGAAGGAAACGGCCACGGCTTTTCCGTGAAAACCAACCGGCGACTTGTGTTCACAAGTCGCCGACTAAGACGGACAAGTCGGCGACCCGGTAAAACTAACCGGCGACCCGTCCGTCCTGTCAGCCGACCCGTTACGGCTGGGTCGGCATCCTGTTCCGCCACCGCGCCGCCTGCCCGTTTCCGTCACCCGCACGCTTGTCGCGCAGGGGCGGTGACGGACGTGTCGGCGGCTTTCCGTTCCCCTTGGCTCGACGATGCCGGGCATGGGGACGCGGATAGGGAATTTTTGCCCACTTTTTAGCGGCAAGGATAGGGAAAAAGTGTAATTTTGCAAGCTGGAATAATTCCCTTACGTTCATCCCCGTACACGAGAATGGCTGTCGAGATAAGAAAAGTGACGACACGAAAGGACTTGAAGCGTTTCATCCGTTTCAATTACGAACTCTACAAGGACAATCCTTACTCCGTTCCCGACCTTTACGACGACATGCAGCACACGTTCTCCCGCGAGAAGAACGCCGCGTTCGAGTTCTGCGAGGCCGACTACTTCTTGGCCTTCCGCGAGGGCAAGATCGTCGGGCGCGTGGCCGCCATCATCAACCACCGTGCCAACGAGGCATGGGACAAACGGGAGGTGCGTTTCGGCTGGATAGACTTCGTGGACGACATCGAGGTGAGCCGCGCACTCATCGACACGGTGAAGGCGTGGGGACGCGAACGGGGAATGACGACGCTGGCCGGCCCGCTCGGTTTCACCGACATGGATGCCGAGGGCATGCTGGTCGAAGGCTTCGACCAGCTGTCGACGATGGCCACGACGTACAACTATCCCTATTATCCCCGGCACATGGAGACCCTGGGGCTCACGAAAGTGACCGACTGGATAGAGATGAAGCTCTTCGTGCCCGACGTGATGCCCGAAAAGTACTTGAAGGTGGCCGACATCGTTCGCCGGAAGTACGACTTGCGCATCCGCAAGATTACGTCAAAGCGCGGGGTCGTCCGCTCGGGTATGGCGCACGACATATTCCGCCTCATCAACGAGGCCTATGCCCCCCTCTTCGGCTATTCGACCATGACGGAACGGCAAATCGACCAGTACGTCAAGATGTATATCCCCATCCTCGACCTGCGTATGGTGACGCTCGTCGAGAACGCCGAGGGCGAGCTGGTGGCCGTCGGGATATCGATGCCGTCGCTCTCTCGCGCCTTGCAGCAGGCCAAGGGGCGTTTGTGGCCGCTGGGCTGGTTCTACCTGCTCCGTGCCCTGCTCTGGCGCAAGCCCAAGGTGCTCGATCTGCTGCTCGTGGCGGTGAAGCCGGAGTACCAGAACAAGGGTGTCAACGCCCTCCTCTTCACCGACCTCATCCCCATCTACCAGAAGATGGGCTTCGAATACGGCGAAACCAACCCCGAGCTGGAAGCCAACGAGAAAGTGCAGTCGCAATGGCAGTACCTGCGCAGCGAGCAACACAAACGCCGCCGCTGCTATGGCACAGCCCTTTGACGCTGCCGCAAACAAGTAAGACCATGGAAGAAGTGACCTACCCGAACGTCAGTTATACGGAAGAGAACATCCGCCACTTGGCCGACATGGAGCAGGTGCGGACGCGGCCGGGCATGTACATCGGTCGGCTCGGCGACGGCTCCCATGCGGAGGACGGCATCTACGTGCTCCTGAAAGAAGTCATCGACAACAGCATCGACGAGTTCAAGATGGGCGTGGGGAAGCGCATCGACATCACCATCGAGGACGGGCGGCGCGTCAGCGTGCGCGACTACGGCCGGGGCATCCCCCTGGGCAAGTTGACCGAGGCGGTCAGCAGGCTCAACACGGGCGGAAAATATGACACCAAGGCTTTCAAGAAAAGCGTAGGGCTCAACGGGGTGGGAGCCAAGGCGGTCAATGCGTTGAGCCGGCACTTCGTGGCGCGCAGCGTGCGCGACGGCATGGGCCGCACGGCGGTGTTCGAGTGCGGGGAGCTGGTCAGCGACACCCAGGAGGCGACGACGGAAGAGAACGGCACCTACATCGCGTTCGAACCCGACGATACGCTCTTCACGGGCTACCGCTATCGTCCCGAGGTCGTCGCGACAATGCTCCGTAACTACACATACCTGAACACAGGGCTTTCCATATATTACAACGGCAGCCGCATATACAGCAAGAACGGTCTCGTGGACCTGCTGAACGAGAATATGACCAGCGCGGGGCTGTACCCGATTGTCCATCTGGTGGGCGAAGACATCGAAATCGCTTTCACCCATGCCAACCAGTACGGCGAGGAATATTACTCCTTTGTCAACGGGCAGCACACGACGCAGGGCGGCACGCACCAGAGTGCCTTCAAGGAGCACGTAGCCCGCACCATCAAGGAGTTCTTCGGCAAGAACATGGATGTGCAGGACATACGCAACGGGCTCGTCGCCGCCATCGCCATCAACGTCATCGAGCCGACTTTCGAAAGCCAGACGAAAATCAAGCTCGGTTCCCTCTACATGGCACCGGACAAGGACAGTGACGGTAATCCCTATCCGCTTTCCGGTGTCAGCGTCAACAAGTTCGTAGGCGACTTCGTGAAGGAACGGGTCGACAATTACTTGCACCGGGACGCGACGATGGCCGACATCCTCCTGCAAAAGATACAAGGGAGCGAGCGGGAGCGCAAAGCCATCGCCGGTGTGACAAAACTGACACGGGAACGGGCGAAAAAGGCTAACCTCCACAACCGGAAACTCCGCGACTGCCGCATCCACCTGAACGACCCGGTGAAGAACAGCCGCCGGGATGTGGAGGCCGGGATGACCGACCCGCGTCTCGAAAGCTCTATCTTTATCACCGAGGGCGACTCCGCGAGCGGCTCCATCACCAAGAGCCGCGACGTGAACACCCAGGCGGTATTCTCCTTGCTCGGCAAACCCCTCAACTGCTACGGGCTGACAAAGAAAGTGGTCTACGAAAACGAGGAGTTCAACTTGCTTCAAGCCGCCCTCAACATCGAGAACGGTTTGGAGGGACTGCGTTACAACAAAGTCATTGTCGCGACGGATGCCGACGTGGACGGTATGCACATCCGCCTGCTCATGATAACTTTCTTCCTGCAATTTTTCCCCGAGCTTATCAAGGAAGGACACGTGTATATCCTTCAAACCCCCTTGTTCCGTGTCAGGAACAAGAAAAAGAAGGGGCGTTCCGCCGCGAGCCCGTCCGGTTCCGACGTGACCGCCGCCGGGTCTGCCGTCATGAAGAAAACGGGCGGAGCCGAACGCTCCGAGTTTGAAACGGTGTATTGCTATACCGAAGAGGAGCGCGTTGCCGCCATCGAGCGTCTCGGCCCGAATCCAGAGATTACGCGCTTCAAAGGTCTGGGAGAGATTTCGCCCGATGAATTCAAGCATTTCATCGGTCCGGACATGCGACTGGAACAAGTACAACTGCACAAGGGCGACCAGGTGGGCAAGCTGCTCGAATACTATATGGGACAGAACACGAGGGAAAGGCAGACGTTCATCATCGACCACCTTATCGTTGAGGAAGACCCGGTGGACATCGCCCTGTCCGGCCAAGGAGCGTGAAACTGCATATATGGAGGCAAACATGAAAAGAGTGGCCATTTTCCCGGGGAGCTTCGACCCTTTCACCATCGGGCATGCCAGCATCGTTGAGCGCGGTCTCCCGTTGTTCGATGAGATAGTCATCGGTGTCGGGCAGAACGAGAGCAAACGTACATTGTACTCCCCGGCGGAACGGGTCGCCGCCATCGCCCGCCTGTACGCCGACGAGGCGCGTGTCCGTGTCGAGAGCTACGACGACCTGACCATCGACTTCGCCCGCCGCGTCGGAGCGCAGTTCATCCTGCGCGGGTTGCGGTCAGTGAAAGACTTCGAGTACGAGCGGGACATCGCCAACATGAACCAGCGTCTGTCTGGCGTGGAGACCGTTCTGCTCTTCACCGAGCCGCACTATGCGAGCGTGTCGTCGAGTGTAGTGCGCGAATTGATAAATTACGGAAAAGACGTGTCGGAATTCCTGCCCCATACGCCGTGAACCGACGCGCGAATTACAGATAAGAGGATGAGAAAAATCTTAACGATAACTGCTTTTTGCTGGACCGCCATTGCTTTCGCCCAGCAGAACGACCCCATCAGCATCGATGCCATGCAGATGCGCAAACTCCAAACGGCCGAGGTCGCAATCGCCAACCTCTACGTCGACAGTGTGGACCAGGAGAAACTGGTGGAGGATGCCATAAACGGAATGCTGACCAAGCTCGACCCGCACTCCTCGTACACCAACGCCAAGGCCACGCAGAAACTCACCGAACCCTTGCAGGGGAACTTCGAGGGGATAGGCGTGCAGTTCAACATACTGAACGATACGCTGATTGTTATTCAGCCCGTGTCGAAAGGGCCGAGCGAAAAGGCGGGCATACTGGCAGGCGACCGCATCGTCCGGGTGGACGGACGACCCATTGCCGGGGTGAAGATGGAGCGCGACACCATCATGGCGCTGTTGCGTGGTCCGAAAGGCACGGAGGTGGACTTGGACATCGTGCGGCGCGGGGTGGAAGGAGAGATAACCTTTCGCGTGGTGCGCGACAAGATTCCGGTCAATTCACTCGACGCGGCCTATATGATTGCGCCCGGGATAGGTTATGTCCGTCTTGACAATTTCGGACAGACGACCGACAGCGAGTTGCGCGAGGCCATGAAGGAACTCGGGGAGCAGGGAATGAAGTCCCTCATCCTGGATTTGCAGTATAACGGCGGCGGCTACCTCGGTGCAGCCGTCGACGTGGCCAACGAGTTCTTGGAGATAGGCGACCTGATTGTCTATACCGAAGGGCGTTCCGTGACGAGCGACAGGTACACGGCCAAGGGCGGCGGCCGCTTCCGCCAAGGCAAACTGGCCATCCTGGTCGACGAATACACCGCATCGGCGGCCGAGATTGTCTCGGGGGCGGTGCAGGACCACGACAGGGGCATCATCGTGGGGCGGCGCACGTTCGGCAAGGGACTGGTGCAGCGTCCCATACCTTTGCCCGACGGTTCGTTGATACGACTCACCGTCGCCCACTATTTCACGCCGTCGGGGCGTTGCATACAGAAGCCTTACGAGAAAGGGAACCGCTCGGACTATGACATGGACATCGTGAACCGCTACACCCACGGCGAGCTGGTCAGCCTCGACAGCGTGCATCTCGACTCCACCAAGGTTTACAAGACCCTCGAAAAGGGACGCACGGTCTATGGTGGCGGTGGCATCATGCCCGACTACTTCGTTCCGGCCGACACGACGGCTTATACGCGCTTCTATTCCGCTTTGAGCCGGCGGAACCTCATCAATCAGATTTCGCTGCACTACATCGACCTGAACCGGAAAGCCTTGTCAAAGGATTACCAGGACATGGAGGCGTTCATGGCCGGCTTCGAGGTGCCCCAGTATGTAGTGGACAGCATCATCAGCCGGGGAAAGGCCGTCGGGATTGAGCCCAAGGACAGTGCCGAACTGGCCGAGACGTTGCCCCAGTTGCGTTTCATGCTCAAAGCACTCGTCGCCTACGATTTGTGGAGCCGTTCGGAGTTCTATCAAATCGTGAACCAGCGTAATCCCATCGTGGCCAAGGCTGTCGAGTTGCTCTCTGAGGATTCCGACACGGTGACGGGCTTCTGAGAGAAGCCGTATCGGTAAAAAATACCCCCGGGTCGCGCGTCTGCCGTATGGCTATGCGCGACCCGGGGGCTTGTGTTTAGCCGCACGCGGCGGCTTTCCGCGTGTTCAGAAGTGCTTTCGGATGAGGCTTGCCGTCTCTTCCATCTCTTCGGGCGAGAGTTTGAGTTTTTTCTTCCCGAAGTCCATGTCGCCCTCGCTTTGCAGCGGGATGAGGTGGATATGGGCGTGCGCCACTTCCAGCCCGAGCACGGCCATGCCTACCTTGCGGCAGGGGAAAGCGGCCTGGATGGCTTTGGCCACCCGTTTGGCGAAGACCACCATGGCGGCCAGTTCGTCGTCGTCAAGGTCGAAGATGTAGTCCACCTCGTGTTTCGGGACAACCAACGTGTGCCCCTTGGCCACGGGATTGATGTCGAGGAACGCATAGAAGCGCTCGTCCTCGGCACATTTGTAGCTGGGAATTTCTCCCGCGATGATTTTGCTGAATATGGTCATGTTTCCAAAGGATTGTGTTGCCCCGGGGCGGTCGTCCCTGTCGGCAGCCTTGTTTTAATAGCTGATGCTGATGATTTCAAGTTCAATCGTGCCTTGCGGAATCTTCACGTTGACCACGTCGCCCACCTTTTTGCCCAGCAGGCCTTGGGCGATGGGAGTCGTGGAGGATATTTTCCCCTCGCGCAGGTTGGCTTCGCTCTCGCTGACGATGGTGTACTTCATCACCATCCCCGTCTTGGTGTTTTTCATCTCCACGGTCGAGAGGATTTGCACCACATCGCTTTTGAGCTTTGTCGTGTCGATGATTTTCGCCTCGGCGATGATTGCTTTGAGTTGGTTAATCTTGATTTCGAGCATGGCCTGGGCTTCCTTGGCGGCATCGTACTCGCTGTTTTCCGAGAGGTCGCCTTTGTCACGGGCCTCCGCGATGGCGGCCGAAGCCTTAGGACGCTCAACAGTTTCCAGCTGTTTGAGTTGCTCGACCATTTTGTCGTAGCCTTCTTGGGTCATGTAAGCCATTTCTTTCGTCGGTTTGTGTTATTTTACCATCATTTGTTTTTCACGGAAGAGGCATAACAAAGAAAGGAATTCCTACCTGGACTGGCTGGAACCCTTTCCCTTTCACACCTCTTTTTTCTGTGGACAAAGATACGCCCTTTTCGCCAACTGCCCAAACTGTAAGTGCCGTTTTAGCATCCCTTGGGAAATCGCCCTCCGGGAGTTAACAAATGTCGCCGCCGGATGTGGGGCATGAATCCGGCGACCCGTCGAAACGGTCAGCCGGATAGATTCAACGGGTCGCCGGATAGTCGGAACGGTCAGCCGACCCGTCCCGCGCGGCAGTCGGGTGGGGGTGGCTGACCGGCTGCATGAAAAACGCGCAACCTTGTGCAAATTAATCACGTGGCTCTCGCGTGTGTCGGATATAATCACTAACTTTGTGCGATTTTTGACGATTTGTAAGGAAACAGTAAAAGATTTTCAGATGAACGTGATTACTAAGACTGTCGCGCTGCCTGATGGACGGACCATCAGCATCGAGACGGGCAAGTTGGCCAAGCAAGCCGACGGTGCGGTCATGCTGCGCATGGGCAACACCGTACTGCTCGCAACGGTCGTGGCGGCCAAGGATGCCGTGCCGGGCACGGACTTCATGCCGTTGCAGTGCGATTACAGGGAGAAGTATTCGGCCGCCGGGCGTTTCCCGGGCGGTTTCACCAAACGCGAAGGCCGTCCTTCGGACTACGAAATCCTGACCTCACGCCTGGTCGACCGCGCTTTGCGTCCCCTCTTCCCCGACGACTACCACGCCGAGGTGTTCGTGAACATTACGCTTTTCTCGGCCGACGGTGTCGACATCCCCGATGCCTTGGCCGGATTCGCGGCTTCGGCAGCCTTGGCTTGTTCCAATATCCCCTTCCTCGGCCCGATTTCGGAGTGCCGCGTGGCCCGCGTGGACGGTCAGTATGTCATTAACCCCACCTTCGAGCAGCTCAAAGCCTCCGACATGGACATCATGGTGGGTGCGACGGAAGAGAACATCATGATGGTCGAAGGCGAGATGGACGAGGTTTCGGAGCAGGACCTGCTCGGTGCCCTCAAAGCCGCCCACGAGGCCATCAAGCCCATGTGCCGCTTGCAGAAGGAACTGTCGGCCGAACTCGGCACGGACGTGAAGCGCGAGTATTGCCACGAAGTCAACGACGACGACCTGCGCCAGGCTGTCCGCACGGCCTGCTATGACAAGGCATACGCCATCGCACAGGCCGGCGACCACGACAAGCACCAGCGCGAAGAGGCCTTCACGAAAATCCGTGAGGACTTCAAGGAGGAATATGCCGCCGCGCATGCCGACCTCGACGCCGCCGAACTGGAAGAAAAGAACACGCTCATCGACAGATACTATCATGACGTGGAACGTGACGCCATGCGCCGTTGCATCCTCGACGAGGGAAAACGCCTGGACGGCCGTGCCACGACCGACATCCGCCCCATCTGGTGCGAGGTCGAGCCGCTGCCCATGCCTCACGGCTCTGCCATCTTCACCCGTGGCGAAACGCAGGCTCTTGCTACCTGCACGCTCGGCACGAAGCTCGACGAGAAAATGGTGGACGACGTGCTCGACAAGAGCTATATGCGTTTCCTCCTCCACTATAACTTCCCGCCCTTCTCGACCGGCGAGGCCAAGCCCCAGCGCGGCGTCGGCCGTCGCGAGATAGGCCACGGCCATCTGGCATGGCGCGCACTGAAAGGCCAGTTGCCCGACGACTATCCTTATACCGTGCGTATCGTGTCCGACATCCTCGAATCGAACGGTTCTTCGTCGATGGCCACCGTGTGCGCCGGGACACTTTCCCTGATGGATGCCGGTGTGCCCATCAAGGGACCGGTTTCGGGTATCGCCATGGGGCTGATTAAGAATCCGGGCGAGGACAAGTATGCTGTCCTCTCCGATATCCTTGGCGACGAAGACCACTTGGGCGACATGGACTTCAAGACGACCGGAACGCGCAAGGGACTGACGGCCACGCAGATGGACATCAAGTGCGACGGCCTGTCCTACGAAATCCTCGAAAAGGCGTTGATGCAGGCCAAGGCCGGTCGCGAGCACATCCTCGGCAAGATGCTGGAGACAATCGACCGTCCGCGCCCCGACTACAAGCCCCAAGTGCCCCGCATGGAGCAGTTCACTATCCCCAAAGAGTTCATCGGAGCCGTCATTGGCCCGGGTGGAAAAATCATTCAGGGCATCCAGGAAGAGACGGGTGCCACGATTACCATCGACGAAGAGGATGGCGTGGGCAAGGTTCAGGTGAGCGCGCCGGGAAAAGCCTCCATCGAGGCCGCCGTCGCCAAGATACGCGCCATCGTGGCCATCCCCGAAGTAGGCGAAGTCTACGAAGCCAAGGTGATGAGCATCATGCCTTATGGTTGCTTCGTGGAGTTCATGCCGGGACGCGAAGGCTTGCTCCATATCAGCGAAATCGCATGGCGGAGACTGGAAACCGTGGAGGAAGCCGGCATCAAGGAAGGCGACATGATAACCGTGAAACTGCTGGACATCGACGAGAAGACCGGCAAGTTCCGCCTCTCGCACCGCGTGCTCGAAGAAAAGCCCGAGGGCTATGAGGAGCGTCCTCCCCGTCGCGAACGCGGAGGGGGCGACCATCGTGGACCGCGTCGCGACCGGCGATGACGTGAATTTGAAAAGAGATGAATGAATGGGGCAAATGCCTCATGCCATAGCGGAAAGGCGTCCCGTTTCTTTGCGGGATGCCTTTTCTTTCCCTGACAAGGAGAGGGGAGAAGACGCGAAAGGCGTGTCGTGGTATGCCTCCAACTAACAGAAAAAGATATGAACCGAAAGCAAGGAAAAGGATTGCTCTCCTGCTTCAATGGGCAGGGACTTGTTGAGGCGGGCTGTGACGAGGCCGGTCGTGGCTGCCTGGCCGGCAGCGTGTTTGCCGCCGCCGTGATTCTCCCGGCCGACTATTCGAATCCACAACTCGACGACTCGAAAAAACTGACAGCCCGCCAGCGTTATGCCCTGCGCGACACCATTATGAACGATGCTGTGGCATGGGCGGTCGGCGAGGTGACAGCCCAGGAAATCGACCAGATGAACATCCTCAATGCGTCGATAGAGGCCATGCATCGCGCCCTCAGCGTGCTTTCCGTGCAGCCGGGCTTTATCATTGTCGATGGTAACCGGTTTCGTCCCTATGAAGAGATCCCTTATCAAACGATAGTAAAGGGCGACAGCAAGTACATGTCCATCGCGGCGGCTTCCATTTTGGCCAAGACCTTCCGTGACGATGCCATGCGCAGTCTCAGCGAGCGTTATCCGGCCTATGGCTGGGATCATAACGTCGGTTATCCAACGGTTGCGCACAGGGAGGCTATCCGGCTTTACGGCCCGACACCGTACCACCGCATGACATTCCACCTGTTGGGCAAGGAAACAAC
>CAZYHW010000009.1:28279-34457 GCA_964647405.1 uncultured Prevotellamassilia sp. | reverse complement strand
AGCATCTTCAACATAGACATTGGCGACACATTGCCCATCCTCACGCTCCGCAACATGGTGCTCTTCCCCGGAGTCGTTGTCCCGGTGGCGGTAGGACGGAAATCGTCGAAGCGCCTCACGCAGGCGGCAGCCCGCAAGGACATGTACATCGGCGTGGTCTGCCAGAAGGATGCCTCGGTCGAGCACCCGAAACGCGAAGACCTCTATACGACGGGGACGGTGGCCAAGGTGATCCGCGTCCTCGAACTACCCGGACGCGAACAGAGGACGAACGTCATCCTGCAAGGCTTCTGCCGCTTCGAGCTGGGCGAAATCGTCAGCACACGTTCCTATCTCACCGCCCGCGTGAAGCGGCTGGACGACATCCTGCCCGAATCGGACGACAAGGAGTTCGAGGCCATGGTCGAGACTTGTAAGGACACGACCATCAACTACCTGCAAGCCAACGAACCGCCCAGCAGGCTGATGATTGAGGGACGCCCGGTGATCAACAACGAGGCGACGATGGCCATACGCAACATATCGAACAAGATATTCCTCGTCAACTTCATCTGCACCAACCTCCCGTTTCCCATCGAGGAGAAGATAGAACTGCTGCGCATCGACGACCTGAAACAACGGACGCTGAAACTCATCAGCATACTGGGGCGGGAATACAAGTTCGCTTCCATGAAAGCCTATTTCCAGGAACGGACACGTGTACAGATAGACGAGCAACAGAAAGAATACTTCCTGAAACAACTGATCCACAACCTGCAAAGCGAATTGGAGGAAGTGGGTTACAGCGATGGCGGAGACGGCATGGAGTTGAGAATGAAGGCCGATAATTCGCACATGCCCGACGAGGTGCTGGCACTATTCCAGAAGGAAGTGAGAAAACTCGAACGGACCTCAACACAGAGTGCGGACTACAATGTCCAACTCAGCTACCTGCAAACACTTATCAGTGTGCCCTGGGGGATTTATACGACGGACAACCTCAACATAAAGACGGCTGAACGCATCCTGAACCGGGACCACTACGGCCTGGAAAAGGTGAAGGAACGCATACTCGAACACTTGGCCGTGCTGAGCCGGCGGGGCGACATGAAAGCCCCTATCCTTTGCCTCTACGGCCCGCCGGGTGTCGGAAAGACATCGCTCGGGCGGAGCGTGGCCGAGGCTCTTGGACGTAAATATACAAGAATCTCACTCGGCGGTGTCAACGACGAAGCCGAGATACGCGGCCACCGACGCACCTACATCGGTGCCATGCCGGGACGCATCGTCAAGAGCATCATCAAGGCGGGCAGCGTGAATCCCGTAATCATCCTTGACGAAATCGACAAGGTGTCATCAAGCAACTACAATGGCGACCCGCAGTCCGCCCTGCTTGAAGTGCTCGACCCGGAGCAGAACAACACTTTCCACGACAACTATCTTGATGTCGACTTCGACCTTTCGAAAGTCATGTTCATCGCGACAGCCAACAGCCTTGCGACGATTCCCGAACCGTTGCTCGACCGGTTGGAGGTCATCGAAGTAAGCGGATACATCACCGAGGAGAAAATCGAAATAGCCCGGCGACACCTCATCCCGAAAGTGATGAAGAAAAACGGGTTCAGCAAGACCGAAGGAATCCGCTTCACGCCCAGTGCGCTGGAAATGCTTATCGAACGCTACACCCGCGAAAGCGGTGTGCGCCAGTTGGAGAAGCAAATCGACAAGATATTCCGCAAGATTGCCTATCAGACGGCCAAGAGCGACGATGCGCCTTACCTGCATTCCAGCATCAAGTTGGCGGATTTGGAAACGCTGCTCGGGAAGCCCCGGTTCAGCCGCGACAAATATCAAGGCAACCGCTACGCCGGTGTCGTGACGGGATTGGCATGGACAGCCGTCGGGGGCGAAATCCTGTTCATCGAGACGAGCCTCAGCCGAGGGAAGGGCGCAAAACTCACCCTGACCGGCAATCTCGGCGATGTGATGAAAGAATCTGCATTCCTTGCGTTAGAATACATCAAAGCCCACGCCGACTGGCTCGGGATAGACTACCGTATTTTCGAGGAGTGGAATGTCCATATCCATGTGCCGGAGGGTGCAGTGCCAAAGGACGGCCCGTCGGCCGGCATCACCATCGCCACGTCACTGGCCTCTGCCCTGACGCAACGGAAAGTGCGCCCGCACATCGCCATGACGGGCGAGATCACCCTGCGCGGCCGTGTGTTGCCCGTCGGGGGCATCAAGGAGAAAATACTGGCCGCCAAGCGGGCAGGCATCGACGACATCCTCATCAGCGAAGAGAACCGGAAAGACATAGAGGAGATACCCGACCGTTATCTCACCGGCCTGACGTTCCACTTCGTCGAGAACGTGAAAGAGGTTCTGGACTTCGCCCTGCTCAACGAGAAAGTGGATTCGCCCATCGACCTGACTGTCAAAGAAGAGTCGCCCAGCGAGAAAACGGCATGACGTTCGACCTCATCCATACCGACACCGGAAGCCATGCCCGTTGCGGACTCATCCACACGGCGCACGGCACGGTTGAAACACCCATCTTCATGCCCGTCGGGACGGTGGGGAGCGTGAAAGGAATCCACCAGCGCGAGCTGAAGGACGACATCCACGCGCAAATCATCCTCGGGAACACGTATCACCTTTACCTGCGCCCGGGGCTGGATATACTGGAAAAAGCCGGAGGCCTGCACAAGTTCAACGGTTTCGACCGTCCCATACTTACCGACAGCGGAGGTTTCCAGGTGTTCTCGCTGACTGGAATCCGGAAATTGAGCGACGAGGGATGCGAGTTCCGTTCGCACATCGACGGAAGCCGCCATTTCTTCACCCCCGAGCGGGTCGTCGACATCGAGCGCACCATCGGAGCCGACATCATGATGGCTTTCGACGAGTGTCCGCCGGGTACGGCCGACTATGCCTACGCCCGCCGGAGCCTCGACCTGACACACGGCTGGTTGAAGCGCTGCATGAAACGCTTCCGGGAGACATCGCCCCGCTACGGTTACTCCCAGGCACTCTTCCCCATCGTCCAAGGCTGCGTCTACAAGGACTTGCGGCAAGAGAGTGCCCGCTTCGTCACCGACTTCGACGCCGAGGGATATGCCATCGGCGGACTGGCCGTGGGCGAACCGGCGGAAGTGATGTACGAGATGATAGAAGTCGTCAACGACATACTGCCTGCCGACCGTCCCCGCTACCTCATGGGCGTGGGGACACCTATAAATATCCTCGAAGGCATAGAACGGGGCGTGGACATGTTCGACTGCGTAATGCCGACGCGCAACGGGCGGAACGCCATGCTCTTCACCGCCGAGGGCATCCTCAACATGCGCAATGCCAAGTGGGCCGACGATTTCTCGCCCGTCGACCCGGACGGACATTGCTTTGTCGACACGCAATACTCCCGCGCCTACCTGCACCACCTCTTCAAGGCGAAGGAACTGCTGGCCATGCAAATCGCCAGCCTGCACAACCTGGCGTTCTACCTCTGGCTCGTAGGCGAAGCACGTCGGCAGATACTGGCCGACAACTTCGCCGCGTGGAAAGCCGGGATGGTCGAACGTCTCGGCAGGCGGCTGTGACAATTTATCTAACCGTACATGGAGAACGAGAAGCCCCGCCCCACATCAGTCGACACCCCACCCCTCGCACCGCCACTTGGCGAACCGGAGGGAGAGGCGCGCCAGGACGGCGAACAAGTCGCCGGTTCGTTGGAACAGGTCGCCGGCTCGTCGGAACAAGTCGCCGACCCGTCAAGGCAGGTCGCCGGTTCGGGCGAAGAGGCTGTCCGACCCACGCTCCGACAACGTTGGGCAGACTGGCGGGTGAAGCATCCCCTCATCACGCGCATAGACCGCTACATCATCGCCAAGTTTCTCGGCACCTACATCTTCCTGATAGCGCTCATCATCTCCATAGCCATCATCTTCGACTTCAACGAGCGAATCGACAAGTTCACCCAGAGCAACGTCTCGCCCGAGAAAATCATATTCGATTACTACCTCAACTTCATCCCCTACTTCTCCAATCTGTTCAGCCCGCTCTTCACGTTCATCGCGGTCATCTTCTTCACCACGAAACTGGCTGACAATTCCGAGATTATCGCCATGAAGTCCACGGGCATGAGCTTCCGCCGCCTGCTCCGCCCTTACATGATTTCCGCCGCGCTTATCGCTATCACGACGTTCCTCCTTGGCGCATACGTCATCCCCGAGGGAAACGTGGCTCGCGTCAACTTCGAGAACAAGTATATCAAGAAGCGCGACATCGCAGCCGTCGAGAACGTGCAGTTGCAGGTCGACACCGGCGTGGTGGCCTTTATCTCTTACTTCGACAACCGGAAGAAGGCAGGCTCCGGCTTCTCGCTCGACAAGTTCTCCGGCAAGAAACTCGTTTCGCACCTGACGGCGCGCAGCATCCAGTATGACACGCTCGCCAATGAGCGTTACCACTGGATTATCCGCACCTACCGCATCCGCGAGCTGCACGGTATGCGCGAGAAGATAACGAGTGGTGTCCAGCTCGATACGATTATCCCGATGGAACCGGCTGACTTCATCTACACCAACCGACAGCAGGAAACCATGACCCTGCCCGAACTGGACGAGTTCATCGAGAAGCAACGCCTGCGCGGCGCGGCGAACATCAGCACGTTCGAGGTGGAGTATCACCAACGCTTCGCCATGCCCTTCGCGGCCTTCATCCTGACACTCATCGGCGTTTCGCTCTCCTGCGAGAAGCGAAAGGGAGGCATGGGACTGTCGCTCGGCATCGGGCTGGCACTCAGCTTCTCATACATCCTCTTCCAGACCATATCGGCCACGTTCGCCATCAACGCCGGATGGCCGGCCATGATATCCGTCTGGATTCCCAATATTCTTTATTCGCTTATCGCCCTCTACCTCTACCACCGCACGCCGGAATGACGGCCGGGGGACAGCACTAAAAACGGACAAATGGATTTCTACGACCTTGATTTGAACGACAGTGTGCTTGATGCGCTCGACGCCATGCGCTTCGAGACGTGCACACCCGTACAGGAAAAAACCATTCCCGTCATCCTCGACGGACACGACCTGATAGGCGTGGCCCAGACCGGTACGGGAAAAACGGCAGCCTACCTGCTGCCCATACTCAGCAAACTGAGCGACGGGGGCTATCCCTCCGACGCGGTCAACTGCCTCATCATGGCTCCCACGCGCGAGCTGGCCCAGCAAATCGACCAGGCGATGGAGGGCTTCTCCTACTTCATGAACGTGTCGAGCGTGGCCGTCTACGGGGGAAACGACGGCGTGCGCTACGAACAGGAACGGCGGGGGCTCACGCTCGGGGCGGATGTCATCATCGCCACTCCGGGACGCCTCATCTCCCACCTCAGTATCGGCAACATCGACCTCTCTAAGGTTTCGTTCTTCGTCCTGGACGAGGCGGACAGGATGCTCGACATGGGTTTCAGCGACGACATCCTGCAAATCGAGAAAGCCCTCCCCAAGGAAAGGCAGACCATTCTTTTCTCCGCAACGATGCCCGAGAAAATCGTGCAGCTGGCCAAGACCATCATGCACGACCCCGTCGAGGTGAAGATAGCCGTCTCGAAACCTGCGGAGAAGATTCGGCAGAGTGCATACGTCTGCCGCGATACACAGAAAGTCGCCATCCTCAAACAAATGTTCCGCGAGACGAAACCCGAGCGCGTCATCATCTTCGCCTCGTCGAAACTGAAAGTGAAGGAACTGGACCTCACGCTGAAAAGACTCGGTTTCAACGCAGAGGCCATGCACTCCGACCTCGAACAAAAGCAACGCGACGACGTGATGCTCCGCTTCAAGAACCGGAAAGTCGACATCCTCGTGGCCACGGACATCGTGTCACGCGGCATAGACATCGACGACATACAGATGGTAATCAACTTCGACGTGCCGCATGATGCCGAGGACTACGTACACCGCATCGGCCGCACGGCACGCGCCGGACGGGGAGGAAGCGCCGTCACCTTTGTCAACGAAAAGGACTTGGTAAAATTCCGTGCCATCGAGAAATTCCTCGGAAAGCCAGTCCCCCGCGAGGAACTGCCGCAAGGCATGACCGCTCCAGACGAGCGGCGGCAATCAAAGGATAATCCCAAGGGGCAAGGCGGGGCACACAGAAGACATCGCCGCGACCACGGCACACGGAAAGGACG
>CAZYHW010000009.1:17233-28179 GCA_964647405.1 uncultured Prevotellamassilia sp. | reverse complement strand
CTACGACAGACAAAACGACCGACGGACAACGCCGCCCGTCGAAATCACGCCACAGGCGCAGGCCGCACCACAAGCCCAAAGGAGGCGAAAACACCGGCGACCAGGCCGCACAATAACCCGCCATACGCGCCGAAAGAACAGCCCGCCTCGCAGGCGGCATAAGACCTGCATCCTACGCCTACGGAACGCTGTTCCCGCTCTCCGTACGGGGCATTAGAAATCCACACTGAACCGCACGTTGATTTGCCGACCCGTCAGGTAGTTCGGCACGGCATACTGCGTGTTGGTGATGTCTGTCACCCAATAATACGAATTGACGTTGTTGATGCCCAACACGTTGAACGCATCCAGCCCCAGCCAGACATTTCGCAACAAACGCCCTATACCCTGCGTGATATGCCTGTCCTCGTTGTTGAGCAGCCGGTAGCTCATGCCGATGTCCACGCGCCTGTAAGCCGGTGCGCGGAATGTCTGCTCCTCCAACCCGGAATGGGGAGGGCCGAACGGCAGGCCGTCGGCGAATGCGGCTTTTAGCGTCATCCGCCAGCGCGTCGTTCCCGGGAAAAAGTCCGTGAAATACAGCGAAATGTTATAACGTTGGTCGGTGGGGCGTGGTATCCAGTGCCCGTTCAGTTTCTCTTTGGTCGTCATCAGCGAGAACGTAATCCAGGAGTCTGCCCCCGGCACGAACTCGCCGAAGAGTTTGAAGTCGATACCCGTAGCGTATCCCCGGCTCAGGTTCTCTCCATAATATACGATACGCACGTTGTCCACGTTGTAGGGTATCAGGTTCGACAGGGCCTTGTAGTAGACCTCCGTCGTGAAGCGGAAAGGCCGTCCCAGGAATGAGAACGTGTAGTCGCCGCCCAGGACGAAGTGTATCGAACGCTGCGACTTGATGTTCTTGTTCAGCTGCACGGTTGTCACGCCGTCGACCGTCGTGGTGTCTTTCAGCTCTTTGTAGAACGGGGCTTGGTAGTAGAGGCCGGTGGCGAAGCGGAACGTCCAGTTCTCGTTGGCCGCCGGAAGGAAGCCCAGCGAAGCCCGGGGCGAGACGAGCGTTTCCCCGTTCCAGTCCCAGTGGCTCAGCCGGAGGCCGTAGTTCAACGTGAAGAGGCCGACCGGGGCTTTCATCCGCCAAGTGTCCTGCACGTATGCCTCGAAGCGGTTGGACGACATCTCGTTTTGGGAGCGCAGACTGTATATCAGCATGAGCCTGTCCGGGTCGTGGGGCAAGGAGTAGCCCATGGAATCCCTCATCTCCCACTCGCGGGAGTTCTCGCGGATACGTTCGAGCTTCCAGTCGAAACCCGCTTCCAACGTGTGCGCGGTCAGCTTGGCCTTGTACTTCAACCCTATGTCCATCATGCGCGCCTGCAAACGGTTGCGGGCATGTTCGAGATAGGTGCCGACCCCCAGTTGCTCCTGCGTGGTGGCTTCGTTCAACCAATACTCCCCTTGAATGTCGTAGGACTCCTCTTCTTTCGAGGCAAAGGCCGACAGGTTGAGCGTCAGGTTGGACGACGTATTGAAGTGGCGGGTCACGGACAACGCGCCGAAGTAAGTGCGGAACTGGTCCTTCTCCTGTCCGTCGAAATATACCTTGAAGGAACGCGCGTCGGTCAACGTGCCGAAACTCGTCTCCCGATCCTCGGGCTCAAAGTTATAATGGTTGTCAGAGATGTTCCCAATGAAGCCGAACTCCCACCGCTGGCTGGGTCGCCATGACCACACGGTCTGATAGTCCAGGAAGTTAGGTTTATATTCACCCGAGGTGTCGAGCGAACCAAGCAAGTAGCGCGTCGTCTTGTAGCGCACGGAATTCATCACACTGAAATGCTTGTTTCCCCAACCGACATAGACAGACGCGCCGAGGAGACTGGCCGACACGTTCCCCTCGAACGCCTCAGGCTTCTTGTACGTGATATCAAGCACCGACGACATGCGGTCGCCATAACGGGCTTCAAATCCACCGGAAGAGAACCCGATGCTCTCGACCATATCACTGTTGATGATGCTCAGCCCTTCCTGCTGGCCGGAACGCACAAGCATGGGACGGTAGACCTCTACCCCGTTCAGGTAGACGCAGTTTTCGTCGAACGAGCCGCCCCGCACGTTGTATTGGGACGACAGTTCGTTGTGCGTCGATACCCCGGCCTGCGTCGCAATAAGCTCCTCGACGGCATTGCCCGTCGTCGAGGGCATCTGCTTCGTCCCTTCGGTGGTCAGCTTCTGCATGGTGCCGGTCTGGATGCGCTGCCCGGTGACGGTAGTTCCGCCCAGCTCAATCCCCAAGGGCGGCATCCTGACATCAAGCTGCATCGAGTCGGGCGGATTGGTGAACGTGCGTTTACGGGTCTCGTACCCCACAAGCGAGAAAACGAACACGACGCTATCATTCGCCGTGTAGCTGAACGAGTATTTACCATTCAAGTTCGTGATGGTGCCCGCCGCCTGCCCCTCGACGCGCACGGTGACCAGCTCGACGGGATCGCCGTTATCGTCAAGCACCGTGCCGCGCACATGGCAACGACGCTGCGCCTGGACGGGCAACGCGGACAGGCATATCAGGAACACGCATAATAAGGCGGGGCAACTATTCTTACGGAACGTCATACGTATAAATAACGACCGCGACCTGAAAAAAGTATGCGCGCGTCTCATGTTTTCGCGGTAGCGGGAAGAACACGCGACAGGTTTTGCTCGCGATGGCAGAGGCGAACCTCCACGCCCCACCGCCGGTTAAGGTGCTCGGCCAGATGTTCGGCACAATATACACTGCGGTGGCGACCGCCCGTGCAGCCGAAACAGAACATCAAGTCCGTAAACCCACGTTCCAAATAACGTGCCACATGGGTGTCGGCCAGCTGATACACGTTGTCCAAGTAGGTCAGCACTTCCGCGTTGTCTTCAAGGAACTGGATGACCGGCTGGTCCAAGCCCGTCTGCGCCTTATAGTCGTCATAACGACCGGGATTGTGCATACCCCGGCAGTCGAAGACATAACCGCCTCCGTTCCCGCTCACATCTTCCGGTATGCCGCGTTTATAACTGAAACTGAACACACGAACAGACAGCCGGTTTCCTCCGTCTGTGCCGGACACCGACGGACTGTCCGGGCACGACGCGGAAGCCGGTTCGCACGTGAGCCGGGGCATGTCGACCATACGCCGCAAGACATCCTCCAAATAGGGATACGGATGGCAGATTCCCTCGGCGAGCAGGGCTCGCAGGTTGGAGATGGCGGGCGGGATGCTGTCGATAAAGTACTTCTTGCGTTCGAAATACCCCCGGAAGCCATACGTGCCAAGCACCTGCATAACGCGGAACAGGACAAACAGGCGCAGTCTCCGCCGGAAGGCTTCCTCGTCGACGGGCACGAGTTCCTTCAAGGCCGCGATGTATTCCCCCACCATGGCATGGCGCAATTCCTGGGGATAGCGTGCCGACGCCTGCCACAGGAAAGAAGCCACGTCGTACTGCAACGGACCGCGGCGACCGCCCTGGAAGTCGATGAAGTGCGGTTCGTCGTGTTCGTCAAGGAGCACGTTGCGCGCCTGGAAGTCACGGTAGAGGAAAGTGTTCCCTCCGTCGGCCATGAGGTCGGCCGCCATCCGTTGCATGTCGTATTCGAGTTTCGCCTCGTCGTGGTCCACCTCGGTAGTCCGCAGGAAGCAATATTTGAAATAGTTCAAGTCGAACATGGCCGCCTGCGTGTCGGACGTGGTGGGCGGCAGGCAACGGCCGAAGTCGAGCCCCTCCGCCCCTCTCACCTGTATCTCGGGCAAGCGTCGCAACGTGCGGCGAATCAACTCGCACTCGGTGGCATCGTAGTGCCCGCCCGCCTCGCGTCCCCGGCGGAGTGCCCGGTAGAGGGAGCGGTTGCCAAGGTCGGTCTGCAAGTAACGCATCCCGTCGTCCGACACCGCATAAATGTGTGGGACGGCTATTCCACGCGACTCGAAATGACGGCTGAGATAGACAAAGGTGTCGTTCTCCTCACGCGACTGCCCGATGACACCGATAGCCGTGCGGGGCTCGATGCCCGGCGGTGCGAAAAAGCGGACATACTGGCGGTTACTTGCCGCGCCGGGCAGGCGTTCCATGTTCACGGGTACGCGTCCGCACCAGTCGCGGTAGAGTTGGAGCAATGCTTGCATGAAAGTTTACATTTTACCATTTATCTGACCCCCGTCCTGCGCCAGACGCATCAACAGGGTGGCCACGAGCCCGGCTGTCTCGGTGCGCAGCCGGCTCTCGCCGAGGCTGACGGGCACGAATCCCCGGGCAACGGCCTGACGTACCTCTTCGATACTGAAATCTCCCTCCGGGCCTATGCAGACCAGGGCATCACCACCGGGCGCGAGGGCGGAGAGGAGGGGCGGCTTGGCCGACGGGCCAGTCCCGATGTCGGCGGGGTCGTAGCAGTGGGCGATGAATTTCTGCCCCGTGAACGGACGGGCGATGAATTCCCGGAAAGGGGTCAGAGCCGAAAGCGTGGGAAGCCAGGCCTTGTGGCTCTGTGTCATGGCCGATGCCATGATTTTTTCGAGCCGTTCCGTCTTCACCACGCGGCGTTCGGAAAAATCGCACAGCAGGAGCGTGAGGGAGTCGATGCCTACCTCGGTCGCCTTTTCCGCCAGCCATTCCATCCGGTCGATGTTCTTGGTGGGAGCCACGGCCAGGCATATCCGTCCCGGCCATCCCTTGCCGACGGGACGCGCCTCGCCGACCGTAAGCGTGCATCGCCTGGGCGAAGCCGCCACCACACAGCAAGGGTAAAGACTTCCCCGGCCGTCCGTGACCCATACCTCATCGCCCTCGCCCAGCCGGAGCACACGCACGGCGTGAGCCGCCTCCTCGGGCGGCAGTTCAGGGCGGAGGGCTATGTCCGGGGCATAGAAATAACGTGTCTCCTTCATCTGCGTCGTTTTATCTCGTCGCGTATCTGCGAGGCCAGCTCATAATTTTCGTTCTCCACGGCGGTACGGAGCACGTCTTCGAGCAATTCGAGGCTCAACACGTTGAGGGGGAACGACACCACCCCGCCTCCGAGCTCGCGGAGGTATTGCCGCTCGAAGAGCTCGGCCATGATGAATATCGGGCAGCCGAATGTCAGTGCCGCCAGGATGGCATCGGCTGCGCGGGCGACGATGTGGCGCACCTCGTTGTCGCGGCTGAAAAACAGAAAGGCCATGAACTCCCCGCGCTCGACACGATATATCAACACCTCCTCGGCGCGGATGCCGTAGGCGGCTGCCATGTCCCTCATCATGTCCGCTGCGTCAGTGTCCCCGCCGGTCTGTTCCGGATGAATCTTGCGCGACAAGGCACGGGCGTCGGACAGGTTCAGCATGAGGGGCAACTTGCGGGAACCGTCGCGCTCCTGCAACAACAAGATATACAGGCCGCGATAAGTGACCGCCTTGGAAATCTCCTGGACGGTCAGTTCTATCTTTTCTATTTCTTCCTCTATCTTCCTTAAAGACATCACGACGTTTTGTCTATATAATGCCTTGCAAAAATACCAAACATTTCCGCACCACGGATGCCCTGCCCGGCGGAAATTGCACGCTCCGCTTTCCATCAGTCTCCCCCGCAACGTCCCTCCGCCGCCCGGACGGCCATCCCGGAAGGCTGCCTCACCCCTCCCCTTGCCTGCCGCGGCCACCGGCTTCCACGCCGGAGCGGAACAAGTCGCCGGAAGACTGATAACAAGTCGGCGACCCGTCACGACGGACAGCCGTCCCGTGGCGACAGGTCGGCGACCCGTTGCCGCCGTGTCCGCCCGCAGTCGTGGCTGGATGCCACCGGGACGGAGGCGGGAGGCCGGCATTTTCTCCTTTTAATATGGTTGTAATTGCCCGTATCGTATTTAATTCGTAAGTTTGCACGGTATAGTTTCATTCAGACCTATGCAGAATTTCACAGACCTGGCGCGCCGCCGCCGGAGCATACGAAAGTTCACCGCCGAGAAGCTGGACGAGGAACAGGTTGTCGAATTGATGAAAGCCGCACTCTTCGCCCCCTCGTCGAAAGGGGCGCGGCCATGGCATTTCGTCCTTGTGGACGATGCCGTCCTGCTCCACCAACTCTCCGAATGCAAGCCGCGCGGCGCGGAACTGCTGGCGGAAGCTCCCCTGGCCGTCGTGGTCGCCACGGACAGGACGTGCAGCGAAGCCTGGGTGGAGGACGCTTCCGTGGCCGCCACCATGCTGCTCCTGCAAGCCGAGGACCTGGGACTGGGTGCCTGCTGGGTGCAGGTGGGCGGCCGGACGCAGGACGACGGCACACCGTCGGCCGACATCGTGAGGGACATCCTCGGCATGCCCGGCACGCTCGAACCCGTGGTAATCGTGGCCGTGGGACACAAGGCGGCGGAAAGGAAACCGCAAAACGACGAGAAGCTCCTCTGGGAGCGGATTCACCTGAACGGATACGCCTCCGGCGACGGCGGATGCTGATGCGCACGGTCACGTTCATAGGCGCAGGCAACCTGGCCACACGGCTGGGCATCGCCCTCATGGAAAGGGGCTACCGCATCAAGGGAGTGTATAGTCGCACGCAGGCGGCTGCCGAAACCTTGGCCGCCACGCTGCACGCCGAACCGGCCACCAGCCTCGACGCGCTGGCAGAGGCCGACTACTGCATCTTCTGCGTGAAAGACGATGCGCTCGAAGAGCTGGCCCGGCAGTGGGGCAGCCTGCATCCGCACGCTTTCTGCCTGCACACGGCGGGGAGTATGCCCATGTCGGTGTTCGAGGGGCACGTGGACGACTACGGCGTGCTCTACCCCATGCAGACATTCTCGAAATCGCGGGCGGTGGACTTCCGACAGATACCCTGCTTCATCGAAGCCAACGGCTCCGGACAGCTCGAAAGGGTCGCCCGGCTGGCTCGCGACCTGGGCGGGCGCATCATCGAACTCCCGTCGGAACAGCGTCGCTGGCTTCACCTTGCTGCTGTCTTCGCCTGCAACTTCACCAACCACTGCTACGACATCGCCGCCCGCCTGCTCCGCGAGGCAGGTCTGCCGGCCGACATCATGCTCCCCCTCATCGACGAAACCGCCGCCAAGGTGCACGACCTCAGTCCGCGCGCCGCCCAGACGGGGCCGGCGGTTCGTTACGACCGGGAGGTCATCGGCAAGCACATGGCACTCCTGGACAAAGACCCGGAGCTGCAACGCATATACCAACTGCTCAGCCAACATATCCACCAATACGCACAAGGCAATGATTGACTACGACCTGACGCAAATAAAAGCCCTGGCCTTCGACGTGGACGGCGTGCTGAGTGCCAGCACCATCCTGCTTCATCCCAGTGGCGAGCCGCAACGCACGGCCAACATCAAGGACGGCTATGCCCTGCAACTGGCCGTGAAAAGCGGGCTGCACGTGGCCATCATCACGGGAGGGCGCACGGAAGCGGTGCGACTACGCTACGAAGGGCTCGGCATCAAGGACGTTTTCATGGGCTGCGCCGTGAAAATCCACACCTACGACAAATGGCTCGCGGCCTACGGCCTGCACGACGAGGAGGTGCTCTACATGGGCGACGACATCCCCGACTACGAAATCATGGTGCGCTGCGGCTGCCCGTGCGCCCCGGCCGACGCGACAGCGGACATCCGGGCCATTGCCCGCTACGTCAGCCGCTACGACGGCGGCATGGGGTGCGTGCGCGACGTGCTGGAACAGGTGATGCGCGCACAAGGCCGCTGGATGGCGGACGCACACGCCTTCGGCTGGTGAACGGACGACCCGCACAGGCGGGCGCACCGACGGCATGACACACAATAACAGAAAGACATGTTTGACAACTTAAAGAAATATCAAATCGTCCTCGTGAGCGCATCCCCACGCCGCAAGGAACTGCTGCAAAACCTGGGGCTGACTTTCAAAGTACGCACGCTCTTCGGCATCGACGAGAGCTATCCGGAAAGCCTGCGTGGGGAGGAAATCCCCCGCTACATCTCCCACAAGAAGGCGGAAGCCTACCGCGCGTCCATGGCCGCCGACGAACTGCTCATCGCGGCCGACACGGTGGTGTGCCTCGACGGGCGGACGCTGGGGAAACCCCGCGACGCGCAAAACGCCAAGGAGATGCTCCGTCGGCTTTCCGGACGCTTCCATCAGGTCATCACCGGCGTGACGGTCATGACACAGGAACGGACAGAGGACTTCGCCGTGACGAGCCACGTCAAGTTCGCCGAACTGGACGACGCGGAAATCAACTACTACGTTGACAACTACCTGCCATTCGACAAGGCGGGAGCCTACGGCATACAGGAATGGATAGGCATGGTAGCTGTCGAGGAACTGCGCGGCAGTTACTTCAACGTCATGGGGCTGCCCGTCCAGCGACTCTACACCCTACTGAAAACCTTCTGACGGCCATGCTCCTCAAAATCTACGACAAGAACAACGACCCGCGCGACATCCAGCGCATCATCGACATCCTCAACGACGGGGGCATCATCATCTACCCGACCGACACCATGTATGCCATCGGTTGCCATGCCCTCAAAGAGCGAGCCGTCGAGCGCATCTGCAAAATCAAGAACATAAACCCGGCCAAGAGCCACCTCTCCATCATCTGCTACGACCTCAGCTCCATCAGCGAGTATGCACGGATTTCCACTCCCGTGTTCAAGCTCATGAAGCGTAACCTGCCCGGGGCGTTCACCTTTATCCTGCCCGGACTGAGCAAGCTGCCCAAGGTGTTCCGTAGCCGGAAAGGACAGGAAGTGGGCATCCGAATGCCCGACCATCCAGTCCTGCGCGAGATAGCCCGCCAGCTGGATGCCCCCATCATGACGACGACACTTCCCGTGACAGACAGCATGGAGCCGGAATACGCCACCAACCCGGAACTGATAGACGAGGCGTTCGGCCAACGCGTCGACCTGGTCGTCGACGGCGGCGAAGGCACGCTCGAAGTCTCGACCGTGGTCGACTGCACGGGTGACGAGCCCGTCATTGTCCGCCAGGGGAAAGGCGAACTGCAAGGATAAGACAAGCCACTACGTTCAAGCACATACATGGAATTCCTAATCATTCTCTTACTTCTCCTCGTCAACGGACTGTTCGCCCTCTACGAGATGGCATTCGTATCGGCGAGCAAGGTCAGGCTTGAATCGATGGCCGGCGAGGGCAGCAAGAAAGCCCGCCGAGTAATCGAGCAGCAAAAGACACCGGAGAAGACCTTGTCCACCATCCAGATAGGCATCACGTTGGTCGGCATCATCTCGGGTGCATACGGCGGAACGTCCGTGGCCTCCGACTTCGTGCCGTTGTTCGAGGCCATCCCCGTCCTCGCCCCTTACGCCGACCGCCTCGCGATGGCCGTCACCATCGCCCTGATTACGTTCCTCTCGCTCATCATCGGCGAGCTGGTCCCGAAGTCCATCGCCCTGAGCCGTCCGGAACGCTGGGCGGTGGCTCTGTCGCCCCTCATGCGTCTCCTTTCGTGGGTGGCCTGTCCCATAGTCTGGCTTTTGAGCTTCACCACCCGCGTCGTCAACCATGCGTTGGGGGTAAAGGGAAGCGACGACCGCCCCATCACGCACGAGGAACTGAAAGTAATTCTCCACCAAAGCTCCGAACAGGGAGTCATCGACAAGCACGAGACGGAAATGCTGCGCGACGTGTTCCGCTTCTCGGACAAGCGCGTCAACGAACTCATGACCCCGCGCCCGGACATGGTGGCCCTCGACACGGGCGACACCAAGGAGAAGGTGCTGACGACCATACAGGAAAACAATTTCAGCAAATACCCGCTCATCGACAACGACAAGGACGAGGTGATCGGCGTGGTGGCCGTCAAGGACATCCTGCTCCAACTCAACAGCGACCAGCCTTTCGACCTGAAAAAGATAGCCAGGCCGGCACTCTTTATCCCCGAGACGCTCGACACCAAGCGCGTGGTCGAACTGTTCAAGAACAACAAGACGAAGTTCGCCATCATCATCAACGAATACGGCGGGACGGAGGGCATCGTCACCCTTCACGACTTGACGGAAAGCATCTTCGGCGACATTCCCGAGGAGAACGAACCCGAAGAGCACGAGGTCGTGCAGCGCAACGACGGCTCGCTCCTCGTGGATGCCTCCATGAACCTCGCCGACTTCATGGACGAGATGCACGTGCTCAACTACGAGGACATCGAGGACGAGGGCTTCGCCACACTGGGCGGCATGGCCATGTTCTTCATCGGCCGCATACCCAAACCCGGCGACACGTTCGACTACCGACAGCTGCATTTCGAAGTGGTCGACATGGACGGCGAACGGGTGGACAAGCTACTGGTCACCATTTCCGAGCCGACCTCCTGAACCTCTCCCCCTAAAAAGAAACATTCTACCAACATACACACCATGAAACACATCAAAGCAGCCTTGCTCCCGGGCGTGATGCTCGCGAGCCTGACCATGTTCTCATGCAGCGACGACGCGAGCGACTACCAGTCGCACCCGCCCGTGTTCTCGGACATCACCTTCGACCGCGACACCATCTACGTCGGGGAAAAATTCGTGGCCACCGCCGTGCAGTCCAGTACGGCGACGCTCGTGGACAGGACGACATACGAATGGACACTGACGGAAAACGGAAACGAGGTCGACATCACGCACAACTACACCGGCAGCGTCGTCTATCCCTATGCACCCCAGGACCCGACGGACACCTTGACCATCAGCACGGCCGGCCGATATGTCCTCACGCTGGAAGCGAGGTATAACATCTCCGGGCAGTCCGACTACCAATATTATAATGTCAGTTCCAGCGACAACAGTTTCTCCGCCTCGTGCATGGGCGGTGCATGGAATTATACCATCACCATGACCAAGATTTTCAGGGTGTACGAGAAACCGTAGTCTTAACCGCAAAGTCCCGAACAGGAGCACTGCGTTTTTGCCGCCCCGGGAATCCGGCCTCCTGCGGGGA
>CAZYHW010000009.1:8650-17133 GCA_964647405.1 uncultured Prevotellamassilia sp. | reverse complement strand
CCGGAAGAAAGGGTTTCATCCCTGCGGACCTGGCCGCAACAGCGGGCGGGGAGCAGGATGCACGGAGCCGGGGGAAGTTCCGCAGAGAGGGAGGAGGGCATACTTCTAACCCTTAATTATCCATAAAAGCAAGGATAAAACCGCAAAACAAGTGCATCGTCTATAAAAATAACTAACTTTGCAAGTTAGAAGAATCTAACGTTAAAACCAATACATACCTTATGAAACACATTACTCCTTTCAGCCTGCTGATGTGCGTCAGTCTCGCTGTCCCGCAAGTCGCCTGGGCCGACGATGAGAGCTTTCCCAAGGCGGACCAGTGTTACCTCCTGCGCCCCAGCCAGGCACTGACAAACTGCGTCCGAGAACTCTCCGACAACTCCCTCTATGCCGATTCCTACGACACGGAAAGCCAATGCTATTGGGAATTCGTCCCCACGGGAAACGACAACTGTTTCTACATCCGCAACATGACGACGGGCAACTACATCCAGACTACCAACCTCGATGCCAGTACGGCCGTCAGCACCGGGACGGATCCCGTGGAGTTCTACGTCGGTGAAAACACGGTAACGAGTTCCTCCACCTACGGCTACTGGTTCATGAGCTCCACGGACAACGCGACTTACGACCAAGTCAGTACAGACACAAAAGGCCTCAACCGGGACGGAAGTTCCAATCAGGTCGTTTCATACCAATGCGGCGCGAGCAACGCGAACTCCTTTTGGAGCATCGAGGAAACCGAGTATGAGTACACAGAGCCCACCGAAGAAGATCTGCCACAGGCTGGCCTCTGCTATCTCCTGCACCCCAGCCAGGCATTGAGCTCCTGCGTCAGCGAACAGTCCGACAACTCCCTCTACGTGGGGGCTTATGACATTGCTACCCGCTGCTATTGGGAATTCATCCCGACGGATAACGACAGCTGTTTCTACATCCGCAACATAACGACGGGCAACTACATCCAGTCCACCAAGTCCTTGAACTCCTCCATCGTCACCGGGACGGAACCTGTGGAGATTTATGTCGGGAAGAACACCGTCAGCTCTTCTTCCGTCTACGGCTACTGGTACATGAGCTCTACGGACAACTCGACCTATAACCAAGTCAGCACCAGCACATACGGACTGAACCGGAGCGGCACGGCCGTCGTTTCATACTACTGCGGTTCGGGCAACACGAACTCCTTCTGGAGTATCGAAGCGACCGAGTACGCATACGAGGCACAGCCGTTCAATCTCTCCTCCGCTTACGGAGAGGTAGATTACAAGTACAGCATACTGAGCCCGGACGGCCTGAGCCTCTCGGCATCGGCCGACACGTATGCCCTCAGCCTGGCTGCCGAGGACAGCGTAAGCCTCCAATCCTGGTACTTCGTCGGCACGCATAACTCCGCCGGCGGTTACCTCATCCTTTCGGCAGACAACAACTACGCCATCGGTGCGAACAACACCCTCGTTTCCGACACTACGGAAGCCATCCACTGGTGTGTGTACGAGACAACCGACGCCAGCACGTCGACCATCTACTACCTGTTCCGCCCATACGGCGACGAAACAAGCAACGCCCTGAAAGTCGACGGCGATTCTCTCTTTACGTTCAGCCTCATCCGCGAACACTCCGACTACATGAAGTCACTTCGAGTCTACAACATGCCCTGCGGAACGACCAGCTCGGCCTACTTGAAGCAGCTGGATATGGAAGGAGACGCCGTGGTCAAGCCTATCGTTTATCCTCTCGGTACGGTCGGCTCCAACGGAAAGACGATTATCTACACCGTAAGCAAGCCCTCGTCCGTGTATGACCTGTACACGAAGGACAGAGGCCTCGTGGCTCGCGGCGAGGACTTCACCCTCAGCACGACACTGACCCCCACGCAGCCCGACGGCTTTGAAGTGTTTGCCTACTTCGACTGGAACGGCGACGGTATCTTCGAGACGTCGTACACGCTCACCTATGACAACAGCGCATACTCCGCCACCATCTCCGTGCCGAGCGATGCCGTCGACGGTGCTACCCGCATGAGAATCCGCATCACCGACAACGAACTGGACGGTGCGGAAGACGACACCAACGGACAGGTGATGGACTTCGTTATCTACGCTACGGAAGCTCCGGAGGCTTACACCGTGGAGGCCACCAGCTCCGACCTCACGCGCGGAACGGTATCCATCGACCCCGAGAGCGACAGCTACGAACTCGGCACAACCGTCACCGTTACGGCTACCCGACTGGGCAATGGCCTCTTCCAATACTGGAAGGAAGGCAGGAACGTAGTTTCCACGAGTTCCTCGTATGAATTCACCGTAGAACGTCCCGTCAGCCTCGTGGCTTACTTCAAGCCGAACACGAGAGGGACATCCACCGGCATCGACGAAGCCATAACGACAGACGATGCGGCCTCTACCATCGACATCACCCTCGACAACAAGGCAGTCGTCGTCAATACGAACGAAGCCGTCAAGACCGTACAAGTGTATGACGTGAAGGGTACGCGCGTCGCCCAGTCGACGAGCAAGCGCGTCGCCCTGGACAACGTTCCGACCGGCACGTATGTCGTAAACGTCATCACGGCACAAAGCAACGCCACAGCAAAAATATATATCCGTTAACCATAAGAATCTTATCACTATGCAACCAATCAACTATAAGAAAATGCTCGCATTCGGGTGCGGCACGTTGGCCGTTCTCGGCGCACAGGCACAAAGTCAGGGCGACCGCCCCAACATCATCTACATCATGTGTGACGACATGGGCTATGGCGACCTGGGCTGCTACGGACAAATGTACATCTCTACCCCCAACCTCGACCGCATGGCCGCCGAGGGAATGCGCTTCACGCAAGCCTATGCGGGAAGTCCCGTGTCGGCTCCCTCGCGCGCTACATTCATGACGGGGCAACACACCGGCCACACCCATGTGCGGGGAAACAAGGAATATTCGTCCGGCAGCATGACCTACGGGGTCACCACGGACTACACGGTAGTCGGCCAAGAGCCTTACGACACGGCACACGTCATCCTGCCTGAAATAATGAAAGAGAACGGCTACACCACGGGCATGTTCGGCAAGTGGGCCGGCGGTTACGAGGGCTCCATCTCCACGCCCGAGAAGCGCGGCATCGACGAATACTACGGCTACATCTGTCAGTTCCAGGCGCACTTGTACTATCCCAACTTCCTGAACGAGTACAGCAGCTCGAACGGAGACACGGAAGTAAAACGCGTCACGCTTGAAGAGAACATCAACTACCCGATGTACGGCGACGGCTACGAAAACCGCTCGCAATACTCGGCCGACCTTATCCACGAGAAGGCCATGGAATGGCTCGACAAGCAGACGGACGACCAGCCCTTCTTCGGCATCTTCACCTACACCCTGCCCCACGCCGAGCTCATCCAGCCCGACGACTCCATCCTCCAAGCCTACGACGGGTATTTCTGTGAGGAGAATTCATACAGTGGTTCCGAAGGCTCGCGCTATAACCCCACGGACATCGCCCATGCACAGTTCGCGGGCATGATTACCCGTTTGGATGCCTACGTGGGAGAAATCATGGACAAGCTCAAGGAAAAAGGATTGGATGAGAACACCATCGTGATATTCACTTCGGACAACGGCCCCCACGAGGAGGGAGGTGCCGACCCCGACTTCTTCAACCGCGACGGACTTCTCCAAGGGAAGAAGCGCAGCACCTACGAGGGCGGTATCCGCGTGCCCTTCATCGTCCGCTGGCCGGGAAAGATACAGGCCGGCTCCGTCTCTGACCACATGCTCGCCTTCTACGACCTCATGCCGACCATCTGCGACATAGCCGGCATCTCGGGCTATCCCGACGCGTTCAAGAATCCCAACCTCGACAACGATTATTTCGACGGTATATCGTTCTACCCCACGCTCATGGGCAACGACGATGAGCAAGTAGACCACGACTACCTCTACTGGGAGTTCCACGAGACGAACATGCTCGGCGTGCGCATGGGTAACTGGAAGCTAGTGGTCAGCTCCGGGACATGCTACCTCTATGACCTCGCGAACGACATCCACGAGGACACCAACATTGCCAGCAGCTATTCGGGCATTGTCACCCAGATGAAAAACATCATCTACAACGAGCACACCGAAAGTTCGCTGTTCAGCGTGACGTTGCCATAAGGCATACGCTGTCAACCCTTATCCCATGCCCCGCCGTCGCCCCGTGCGCACGGCGGGGCATCTTTATTTAACGAGGAGAATATCCCTCCATGCTTTCTATTCATGACGCTTCACGGCGTTTCGCCTGCGCACAAGCGGACAACCTGTCTTGCACAAGCCGCGTCAGTCTCCGGACTTGCAGGAAGCAGTCCGCCACTTGTCGAAACTGTCAGCCGACCCGGAGAAACTGTCAGCCGACCCGTTACGACGGAAAGCCGGTTTGTTTTTCCCGTCCCTGTCGGCAGGAAATCCCGCACGGGGGTGGAAGCTGCCGGGAACGCGGGCAGCTCCACCGAGCGGCCTGTCCCGGCATCCATCTCCCGGCCAATGATCGTCCAATGCCGGGAACGATGGGACGCAAGACCGGAACCGACCACAACGGCAGGCAGCCGTCCCAATCTATCCCGACACCGCTCCCGCGCTTTTTCAGACACCTGTTGCCGCAAACGTCTTTGCCTTCTCACGGGAAAAGCGTAATTTTGTCCCAAACGCTGGTTCCATGAACGAGGAAAGACCTTTCTTTACTTTGGATGAAAAGACGCAGTTGCCACCGCTCTATCGCGCAGTGCGGCAACTCGACCCGGAAACCTTCTCCCACGAACGCTACCGTCGCCTCCGCGACTTCCTCGCGCAGTCGGCCGGACGCGGTGTCCTCCTCCGCGACACTTTCGGCCTCAACCCTGTCCTCTCGGCCTTGCAAACTGCCCTCATCGCCGCCAAGGAGATAGGCCTGCGCGGCAGTGCGCTGACGGCCTGCATCATCCAGCCCGGCGTTACGCCCGACATGGACCTCGAACAAGTCGGGAAAACGTTCGGGCAGGAGGTCTCCACCATCCTGCACGGCCTGCGGCGCGTCAACCAGCTCTATGCCAAGAAGCCCAGCATACAAAGCGAGAACTTCCGCAACCTGCTGGTGTCGTTCGCCGAGGACATGCGCGTCGTCCTGCTCATCATCGCCTGCCGCGTCAACCTCATGCGGCACATCAAGGACAATCCCGACAAGGAAGGCGTGAAAAGCGCGTCGACCGAGGCGGCCTACCTCTACGCCCCCTTGGCCCACAAGCTGGGACTCTACCAGCTGAAAAGCGAACTGGAAGACCTCTCGCTGAAATACCTTGAACATGATGCCTACTACCTGATCAAGGAAAAGCTGAACGCGACGAAGGCCGCCCGCGACGCTTACATCGCACGCTTCATCGCACCGATACAGGAGATGCTCACCCAGGCAGGGCTGCGCTTCCACATCAAGGGACGCACGAAAAGCATCCATTCGATATGGCAGAAGATGAAGAAACAACGCTGCCCTTTCGAAGGTGTCTATGACTTGTTCGCCATCCGCATTATCATCGATGCCCCGGCAGAACAGGAGAAACTGCTCTGCTGGCAGGCTTACAGCCTCATCACCGACCGCTACCAACCTAACCCCAAGCGCCTGCGCGACTGGCTCAGCATCCCCAAAAGCAACGGCTACGAAAGCCTGCACATCACCGTGCTCGGACCGGAAAACAAGTGGGTCGAGGTGCAGATACGCACCGAAAGGATGGACGAGATAGCCGAACACGGACTGGCCGCCCACTGGCGGTATAAAGGCGTGCGCGCCGGCGACAGCTCCGTCGAGGAATGGCTGGCCAACATCCGCAACGCGCTCGAAACGGGCGACGACCTCCAACTGATGGACCAGTTCCGGACGGGGCTGACCGAGGACGAAGTTTACGTATTCACCCCCAAGGGCGACCTGCTCAAATTCCCGAAAGGAGCCACCGTGCTCGACTTTGCCTACCACATACATTCCAACGTGGGCAACCACTGTATCGGCGGACGCATCAACGGGCGCAATGTGACCATGCGCCATCCCCTCGCCAGCGGCGACACTATCGAGGTGCTGACTTCCAACTCCCAGCATCCCAAGCTCGAATGGACGAAATACGTCGCGTCGAGCCGGGCAAAGTCGAAAATCAGACAGGCGGCCAAGGAAGAGCAAGCCAAGCAAGGAGCAATGGCTCGCGAACTGCTCGAAAGGAAACTGAAAAACAGGAAAATCGAGTGGGACGAAAGCACCATCAGTGCGTTGGTACGGAAAGCCGGGTTCAAGGAAGCCAACGAGTTCTACAAAGCATTGGCCGACGAACGCCTGAACGTAAACGAGTTGATAGAGACATACGTCGAGCTGTACCGCCACGAGAACAACCTGCTCGAACGACAGACCGCCCGCAGCGCAGAAGAATACACGTTCGATGCAGAGAAAGCCTCGCCCATCCATGGGGACGAAGACGTACTCGTAATCGACCAGAACCTTAAAGGTATCGACTTCCAGTTGGCCCGCTGCTGCCAGCCCGTCTACGGCGACGACATCTTCGGTTTCGTCTCCGTCAACGGCGGCATCAAGATCCACCGGACGAACTGTCCCAACGCCCCGGCCTTGCGCGAACGCTTCGGCTATCGCATAGTGAAAGCCCGCTGGGCAGGAAAGGGAAGCAACCAATATCCCATCACGCTGCATGTGGTGGGACAGGACGACCTCGGCATCGTCAACAACATCACGTCGGTCATCAGCAAGGAAAGCCACGCCAACCTGCGCGCCATCAACATCGAGTCCAACGACGGGCTCTTCTCCGGCATACTGACAGTCATGGTCGACGACACGCGCATGCTGGCCGCCCTCGTCAAGAAGCTACGTAACGTCAAGGGTGTAAAAGCCGTCACACGTAGTTAGCCGTGTAATCCAACGTCATGCCCCGCTCCGCCATTGCCCGCCTCCTCCTGGGGATGTGCCTGCTCTTCCAGCACGCCGCCACCATGTCGGGTGCGTCGCCGCTGTCGGCGGACTCCATCATGCAAAGCGTGTTCACCTACGTCGAGCGCAACAACCTTTCCCTCTATTCTTTCCAGTCCGACAGCTACTTGCGCTTCCTCATATCGACGGCGCGGCGCAACGCCCTCTGCAAATACATCCCCGGCCTCTTCGCTTTGGAGAAAGGCGAGCGGGACTACATCGGCGAGTCCCACATCCTGACGGGCTACCGCTACCCCGGCACGTTACGCCCGCACATCGTAGCCCTGCACAGCACGCTCCCGCAGCTGACCAACCTGAACACACGGGTGACGGACAACTTCAACATGTCCCTTTACAGCACGACGCTCCTGACCGGCCGCCTGCTCTCGCCCGTCAACGCCCGTAACCAGAAGTTCTACCGCTACCGCCACACCTACGACTACCTCTCCTCCGCCGGTGACACCCTCCACCACATCGAGGTACGCCCCCGTTTCCACAACACACAGCTCGTGCGAGGCTACATCGACGTGTCCAAGAACACGGGGGGAGTGAGTCGTTTCGACTTCACGGCCTATTACGACCTCCTTCACCTGCACATGGCCGGGAAACTCGGCGAAGAGGGTGCCGCCTCGCTCGTACCGACGCGACTGAACCTCACCACGCGCATGAAACTCTTCGGCAACAAAATCAACAGCCGCTTCAACGCCCGCATAAAGTACGACGCACTGGAAGAACTGCCCGACACGGCTATCGGGACGACCATCCGGGGGTATGACCTGACCGAAACGCACCTCCTGATAGCCGACACGGCCAAGATGCGCACGGACAAAGCCTACTTCGACAGCATACGCCCCTACCCTCTCGACGACAACGAACTTTTCCTCTACAACGACACCATCCTCCCGCCCCGGGGAGCGCGCGCCGCCCGCTCCTCGCACCATGTGACGTCCATACAGGCGCAAGACATCCTTTTCGACAGCCACTACATCGACATCCTCGACAAAGGCTCCATCAAGTTGCCCCCCATCATCACGCCGTCCATGTTCCAGTGGAGCCATTCGAGGGGATTCTACATACAGACCCGCCTGTTGAGCCACCTCTCCCTGCGCGACGACCGCCAACTCAGCTCGGATGCCAGGGTGGGATACAGTTTCAAGCAGGACATGTTCTACTGGCGCATCCCCGTCACCTTCCGCTTCGCCCCCAGAACGAACGGACGACTGCATGTGGAAGTCGGTAACGGGAACGTCATCTATGACAGCGAACAGGCCGACGAGGTCCGCTCCGCCCTCGAAGGCATCAACAACTACGACAGCCTCATCAACGTATTCAACAGTTTCGATTTCCAATACTACAAGGACTTCTACGCCCAGGCGGGCTTGTATTTCGACCCCGTGGTTGGCCTGAACATCACCGTCGGCCTGCGTTACCACAACCGTACGCTCCAAAACTGGAACGCCGAAGCAGAATCCTACGGGATGCAGCATCACATCCGGAGCGTAGCCCCGCACGTGAG
>CAZYHW010000009.1:0-8550 GCA_964647405.1 uncultured Prevotellamassilia sp. | reverse complement strand
TCGCGCATCAAATACCTCTCCAACTACATCCAAAAGGAACATATCTATTGCAACCTGCTCTCCGTGCATGCCCTGCAACCTTACGCCGAATTGGGATATGGTCTTTCGACGCACCTGTTCAAGGCCGCAGCCTTCGTCAGTGCGGCCAATGGTACGGGAATCGGCGTGGGGGCGAAGTTCTCCCTTTGCCTGTTCAGCAACTGGTAAGAAGCATCCTGCCATCCGGCTGAACCGCGCAACGGCTGTAAAGTCCAAATCGAAACGCAACGCTTTCCTGCCGAGGCATTGCCCCAAAACGTCAGAAGACTGCGGGGATGACGGGCGGCGCGGCGGAGGGTGCGGCGACAAGTCGGCTGTCCGTCGTGACGGGTCGGCGACCCGTGACATCAAGTCGGCGACTTGTTTGGAACAGGTCGGCGACCTCGTGCGACCGCCCGGGAAGCCAGTCCAATCCCCACGGGAGACGGCGCGACAGGTTCCGTCCGGCAAGTTCGCCCCGCCCGGACTTTTCCGTCTCGGGGAAAAGTCGTAAGTTCGCAAGGTGATACCCTATGACCTCATCACCATCCTCGGCCCCACAGCCTGCGGCAAGACACGCCTGGCGGCGAAACTGGCTCACGCGGTCGGCGGCGAAATCATCAGTGCCGACAGCCGCCAGGTCTACAAAGGGATGGACATCGGGACAGGCAAGGACCTGAAAGACTACGTTGTCGACGGGATGCCCGTACCGTACCACCTGATAGACATCGCGCCCCCGGGCTATAAATATAATGTCTACGAGTTCCAACGCGACTTTATCGCGTCCTACTCGGACATCCGTCGCCGCGGACGCATAGCCATCCTCTGCGGCGGGAGCGGCCTTTACCTCGAAAGCGTACTGCGCAGCTACCACCTCATGCCCGTGCCGGAGAATCCCGCGCTCCGCGAACAGCTGGCAGACAAGTCACTCGCCGAACTCTCGGAGATACTGGCCGGTTACCGACCGCTCCACAACACGACCGACACCGACACAGCGCAAAGAGCCATACGAGCCATCGAGATAGAAGAGTACAACCGCCGCCATCCCGCCCAGGCGCGTCCCTTCCCCTCCCTGCGCAGCCTGACCGTCGGCATAGACATCGACCGGGACACCCGGCGGCGCCGCATCAGCGAACGGCTGGAAGCACGCATCGGGGAGGGACTCGTGGAGGAGGTGCGGCAGTTGCTGGCCACGGGGCTCACGCCCGACGACCTCATCTACTACGGATTGGAATACAAGTATGCCACGCTTTACGTCACGGGGGCAATCAGTGCCGAGGCCATGCTTTCGCAACTGGAAATCGCCATCCACCAGTTTGCCAAACGCCAGATGACCTGGTTCCGGGGGATGGAACGGCGCGGCGTAAGCATACGGTGGATAGACTTCGCGGCCACCGAGGAACAGAAAATCGGCCAAATCATGCGATGGTGGGGCGATGGCGACACGGAATCGGCCGGAAAAAGGAAAGGAGACTATGACACAACTATCTAAATGGGGCGTGATATATTGCCCGAAAGACGGAACGGGAAAAGCGCATCGGAGATGGGACAAGATACGCCAGTACCTTTACGAGCAGGGGGTCGACTTCGATTACGTACAGGCCAGCCGGGAAAAACCGGCAAGGCAACTGGCGGCCACGATGACGGAGGACGGTTACAGGACTATCGTCATCGTGGGAGGAGATTCCGCTCTCGGCGAAGCACTCAACGGGATAGTCGCCGCCGCGCCCGACCCAGCGAACCGTCCTGCCCTCGGTGTCATCCCCAACGGCTTCGGCAACGACTTCGCCCACTACTGGGGACTGGACGAAGACCACTACAAGCAAACCATCGGGTGGCTCCGGATGCGCCGGACGCGGCGCGTCGACATCGGGGTGGCCGAGGTGACGGCCAGAGAGGGCAAGGAGACACGCTACTTCCTCAACTGCGTCAGCATCGGCGTGGCCGCCGCCATCATGGGCGTGCGACGCCACACGAGCCTTCACCTCGGGCTCGGAACTTTCTCCTATCTATGCTCGGCCCTGTGGCTTATCTTCCAGCGCATGACCTATCGGCTGGCGTTCACACTGAACAGTGAGAAAGTCTCCGGGCGGATCATGAATGCCTGCGTGGGTTCCTGCACAGGCTATGGGCAGACACCGAGTGCCGTGCCCTACAACGGGTTGCTGGACGTCACGACCGTGTCGCAGCCGCCGCTCGCACAGTTGGCCTACGGACTGCGCCTCCTGTTTGCCGGTCGCTTCCTGAAATCGCGGCACGTCATGTCGTGGCGCACACAAGAGGCCGCGTTCCACTCCCTGGACAAAGCGCCCGTAGCCATCGACGGCCGGCTGTTCCCCCATGCCGTCCGCAAACTCCGCGTCACCATCCTGCCCGAGGCCATCGACTTCATCATCGCGCCCTAAGGGCAGTCCGTGCGCAAAGGCGGCTCAACCCAAGCGCGAGATTTGCTCCAACTTCTCCTTGTCGATGAGTTTGATTTTCCGCCCGTCGATGGCGATGATTTTCTCCGCCGCAAAGTTCGACAGGGTTCGGATGGCGTTCGAAGTGGTCATGTTCGACAGGCAGGCCAAGTCCTCACGCGACAGATAAATGCTCAACGTCGACTGGTCTTCCTCCAAACCGTAACAATCTTCAAGGAACAGCAACGACTCCGCCAGCCGCCCGCGTATGTGCTTCTGGGTCAGGCTGACCGTGCGCTTGTCCGATATGCCGAGGTCGACGGCCAGCTGGCGGACGAAGAACATGGCCAGGGCGTTGTTCTTCCGCATCACGGCATACACCAGGGACATCGGGATGAAGCAAAGCGTCGAGGGCTCGAACGCGGCGGCGGCCGTCACGTAGGGCTCGCCCGCCAGGAAAGCACGGTAGCCGAAAAGCTCGACCGGCTTGATGACGCGGATAATCTGGCTGCGCCCACCGACCCCGTTCCTGTAAATCTTCACTTTCCCCGACAGCAGGCAAATCAAATGGTCGGGGCTTTCGCCTTCCTGGTAGATGGATTCGTTCTTCTTGAACTCGCGTACTTCAAGATGCTCCGAGAAGGACAAACGCTCGCCGTCCGTCAATATGTTCCACAATTCGGGAATCCGTTCCATGACATCCTTATTGGCCAAGCTGCTTGTCGTCGCATCAGTCATGTTGTACAACATCTTTTCGGGTTGCAAAAGTAAGAAAATCACGCGAAAAGGCCAAGCCGAAGCGCACTTCGCGGTCAAAAAGGGCACGAGTCCGCAGCGCGGGAGCAGCCCGTCGCCGGACAGGCGAAACGATCCGGCGACTCGGTTGTCCTGTCAGCCGACCTGTCGCGACGGGTCGCCGACTTGTTTTCCCTCCCATCCCGGCAGGATTTTCCATCAAGTCCCCCGTCCCCACAACCCGGCAGATTGCGGAAAACACACCGGCCAAAAATCTGCTCTCCCCACCCACTACCGCACACCATTCGCCGCATCACGACTGCGTACAGCCGTCCCAACCGACGCCTGTCCGGCATACGGCGGGCAGAAACCCCATGCAAAAAGGCATTTTCTCGAAAAAAGTTTTCCGGTTTCTTATATTTTCCCTAATTTTGGGATAGAAAACATGAACTATCGCCAACAGCAAAAAATCCAATACCTGAAAAATATGTGTTACCTGCGATTCGACAAAACCCTAATGACCAACCTGCAAGACTCTCTCTACAAGGAGATGCTGCTGACAAACAGGCTGGGTGCGTATTGCTGCACGACGCTCGTCGGGTGCAACATCCGCAAGTATCACGGTCTCCTGGTCATCCCCGTCCCCTCCCTGGACGACGAGAACCACGTACTCCTCTCATCCCTCGACGAAACCGTGATTCAGCACGAAGCCGAGTTCAACTTGGGCATCCATAAATACCAGGGGGACAATTACAGTCCCAAGGGTCACAAGTACATCATCGGTTTCGAGTGGGACAAGATTCCCACCATATACTACCGCATCGGGGGAGTCATTCTGAAAAAGGAAATTGCTTTCCACAGTCACAGCCACCGCCTGTTCATCCGCTACACGCTCCAAGATGCGCACTCGCCGACAACACTGCGGCTGCGCCCCTACCTCGCATTCCGCAGCGTCCGCCAATGGACGCACGAGAACAGCATGGCCAACAAGGGCTATGACGAAGTGAGCGACGGCATACGGATGAACCTCTACTCGGGCTACCCTGACCTCTACATGCAACTCAGCAAGAAGAACAAGTTCGTCTACTGCCCCGACTGGTACCGGGGACTGGACTATCCCAAGGAACGGGAACGGGGTTACGATTCGAGCGAAGACCTGCTGGTGCCCGGCTATTTCGAGATGTCCATAAAGAAAGGGGAATCCATCGTGTTCAGCGCAGGCATAGAGAAAGCCACACCCGCCGAACTCCCGCACGCCATGGAGGAAGAGGTGGCCCAGTCGGCAAGCCACGACAACTTCTACCACTGCCTGGTCAGTGCCGCGCACCAGTTCCACATCGAGGACAACGGATACCACTACATACTCGCCGGTTATCCGTGGTTCAAATGCCGTGCGCGCGACACGTTTATCTCCCTCCCCGGCCTCACCCTCGCCATTGGCGAAGAGAACCTGTTCCACGACTATATGCGCACGGCGGAGAGAGCCATCGGGCAGTATATCCACAAGCAGCCCATCGACGTGCGCATCTACGAGATGGAGCAGCCGGACACCCTGCTGTGGGCCGTGTGGTGCCTGCAACAATATGCAAAATACACGTCGCGGAAGAAATGCTACGAACAATACGGGCAGCTCATCCGCGACATCATCACGTTTATCCGAAGCGGGCAGCACGCCAACCTGTTCGTCCATGAGAACCACCTCCTTTACAGCAACGGACGCGACACCCCCGTCACGTGGATGAACTCCACGGCCGACGGGCATCCCATCACCCCGCGCTCGGGATATATTGTGGAGTTCAACGCGCTGTGGTACGACATCCTGCGCTTTTACGCCCAGCTCCTTTCGGAAACAGGCTCCGCCGAAGACGCACAACAGGCACAGGAATATGAGGATGAAGCCGCACTGGTGGGACAGTCGTTCAAGCAAGTGTTCCTGAACGAATACGGTTACCTGCTGGACTACGTGGACGGGCAGATGATGGACTGGAGCGTCCGCCCCAACCAGATATTCGCCATCGCGCTGGACTTCTCCCCGCTGGAAATAAAGGAGCGGAAAAAAGTGTTAGACATCTGCACAAAGGAGTTGGTCACGCCCAAAGGCATACGCTCGCTCTCCCCGAAGAGCGGCGGGTACACCCCGATGTACATCGGGCGGCAATCGCAACGCGACCAGGCCTACCACCAAGGCACGGCATGGCCTTGGCTGACCGGATTCTACATCGAGGCCTACTTCCGTATATACAAGATGAGCGGACTGGGCTACATCGAACGCCAGCTAATAGGCTTCGAGGAAGAACTCTTCTACCACTGCATCGGGACTATCCCCGAACTCTTCGACGGGAACCCACGATTCAGCGGCCGGGGAGCAATCTCTTTCGCCATGAACGTCAGCGGAATCCTGAGAGCCATACGCTTATATGAACGATACAAGATTGAAGATTAACAGAAAGGAGGGGAACAAACTATGAAAGTATTAATGTTTGGTTGGGAGTTTCCCCCGCATATCCTCGGCGGACTCGGAACAGCCAGTTACGGCATCACAAAAGGCTTGTCGCTGCAACCCGACGTGCACATAACGTTCTGCCTGCCACGGCCCTGGGGCGACGAGGACACGTCCTACCTTGATATCATCGGCATGAGCGAAGTGCCCATCGTGTGGAAGGACGTGTCGTGGGATTACGTCGAGAAACGCATCGGCGACAAGATGAATCCCCAACTCTACTTCGACCTGCGCAACCACATCTACGCCGATTTCCGTTACAGGCTGACGGACGACCTCGGCTGCATCGAGTTCTCCGGACGCTACCAGGACAACCTGCACGACGAGATAAACAACTACTCGCTGGTGGCGGGAGTGGTGGCACGGCAGCAGGAGTTCGACATCATACACGCACACGACTGGCTCACCTATCCCGCCGGCATCCATGCCAAGCAGATATCCGGGAAGCCCCTCGTCGTCCACGTGCATGCGACGGACTTTGACCGCAGCCGGGGAAAGGTGAACCCCACGGTCTACGGCATAGAGAAAGACGGCATGGACCACGCCGACTGCATCATGTGCGTGAGTGAGCTGACACGTCAGACTGTCATCAACCACTACCACCAAGACCCGGCCAAGTGCGTCGCCATGCACAACGCCGTGTACCCCTTGTCCGACGACATACTGGACTTCGTCAACCAGAAGAAGCCGTTCAATGACTTCCACGAGAAGGTAGTCACTTTCCTGGGGCGCATCACGATGCAGAAAGGCCCCGAGTACTTCGTCGAAGCGGCGACGCTCGTGCTGCAACGCACGCATAACATCCGTTTCTGCATGGCCGGCTCCGGCGACATGATGAACAGCATGATTGAGATGGTAGCCCAGCGGGGCATTGCCGACCGCTTCCACTTCCCGGGATTCATGAAAGGCCGCCAAGTCTACGAGGCACTCCGTGCCAGCAACGTCTACGTCATGCCTTCCGTTTCCGAACCGTTCGGCATCTCCCCCTTGGAAGCCATGCAGTGCGGCGTGCCCACCATCATCAGCAAGCAGAGCGGATGCGCCGAGATACTGGACAAGTGCATCAAGACAGACTACTGGGACATCTTCGCCATGGCCGATGCCATTTACTCCATCTGCACGAACGACTCGCTCTACGAATACTTGCGTGAAGAGGGACGGAAAGAAGTAGCCCAAATCACATGGGAGAAAGTCGGGAAACGTATCTACGACATCTACCAACGCATCCTATCACGATAAACACACACGCCATGAAAACAGTTTGCTTATACTTCGAAATCCACCAAAACATACACCTGAAACGTTACCGCTTCTTTGACATCGGTACGGATCATTATTACTACGACGACTACGAGAACGAACGCTCCATCACGGAGACGGCCGACCACTCCTACGTGCCGGCACTCAACGCCCTCATCGAAATGGCCAGGAAGCACCCCGGTTATTTCAAGTGCGCGTTCTCGCTCTCCGGCTGCGCCATCGAGCAATTGGAGAACCACTCCCCGCAGGTCATCGAACTGCTCCAGGAACTGAACGAGACGGGATGCGTCGAGTTCCTTGCCGAACCCTACTCGCACGGGTTCTCCTCGCTGGCCAATCCCGAATGCTTCAAGGAGGAGGTGACGCTGCTCTGCAAGAAGATAAAATCCCTGTTCGGACAAGACCCCACCATCTTCCGCAACAGCTGCCTCATCTACTCCGACGACATCGGCGAGCTCGTCGCGCAGATGGGCTTCAAGGGGATGCTCACGGAAGGGGCGCGCCACGTCCTTGGATGGAAAAGCCCCCACTTCCTCTATCACTGCAACCGCAACCCGAACCTCAAACTCCTCTTGCGCGACTACCGCCTCTCCGAGGACATCAGCCTCCGTTTCAACGACTCGAATTGGAGCGAATACCCCTTGTTCGCCGACCGCTACGCCGACTGGATAGCCAAGCTGCCGGAGGAAGAGCAGCTCATCAACATCTTCATGGAGCTGTGCGCACTGGGAATATTCCAGCCCCTGTCGAGCAACATTCTGGAATTCATGAAAGCACTGCCCGACCAGCTCAAACAGCGGGGCATCATCTTCTCCACGCCCTCCGAGATATGCGCCAAGATGAAGTCCGCAGGCGCGCTGGATGTCGCCTACCCCATCTCCTGGGTCGACGAGGAAAGGGACATCAGCCCGTGGCTGGGCAACAACATGCAGAAGGAAGCGTTCAACAAGCTGTACAGCGTCGCCGACCGCGTGCGCATCTGCACGAACCGGCGCATCAAGCAGGACTGGGCCTACTTGCAGGCCTCCAATAACCTGCGCTTCATGAGCACAAAGCCCAACAGCTACGGAAGCTACCGGGGTATATACGATTCGCCCTTTGACGCTTTCACCAACTTCATGAATATCCTTGGCGACTTCATCACCCGGGTCAACAACCTCTATCCTATCGACATGGACACGGAGGAGCTGAACGCCCTGCTCACCACCATCAAGAACCAGGAGAAGGAGTTGGACATCAAGGACAAGGAGATAACAAAACTCCGGCAGATGCTGAAACGCCTCGAAGGGGACAAGAAGCCCCACGCCACCAAGAACGAAAAAGCAGCGGCCGGCGGCAAAGCCTGAATCGGCCTCGCTGCCCCCATATCACCCATGTCCCCGCGAAGGCTCTCCCGACGCGGGGACTTTTTTACCCCTCCTCCGCACGCGACAAAGCGACCGGCAACAGGCCAAATAAGGCTTTGTGACCACATGACGGCAGAACGCGACATAGGAAACAACGTCCAACCCGAAACGCGACATATCCAAGCCCGGGCGTAGCCCCCGAGCCGCGGGCAGACGCGGCGGGAAACCGGACGGTGGCGGACTTTGCGGCAACGGGTCGCCGACCTGTCGTCACGGGACGGCTGTCCGT
>CAZYHW010000008.1:22224-34915 GCA_964647405.1 uncultured Prevotellamassilia sp. | reverse complement strand
GGTTTTTGTTGCCCATAGGTAAATATGCGTTTCTCCGCAAATATAGCCGAAAACGTCCGTACTTGCAAGCCTCCGCCGTACTTATCCCACTGCTGCGAGCCGACCCATGTCTCCATGAAGCGCAACTTCCCCGGCGGCCAAGGCAGCGGGCGGGAACGGGTCGGCTTTCCGTCGTGACGGGTCGCCGGATAGCCGTAACAGGTCGCCGACTTGTTGCGACGGGTCGGCGACCCGTACACGGTCGCCATGCGACGGAGAACAAGGGGTGCGCGCGGCGGCCTTTTCGTTCCGGAAAGTGGTGGAAACCAACGGATTACACGACCACACCGATACGGCAGGCAAGGCGGCGGGGATGCCGCTCCGTACCACGGACAGGCAGAATTCACGGCTTTGTAACAGGGTATAGGGAGGCAAAGGCATAATTTTACACCGCAAAACAGGACACCTTGCAAAACGCAAAATGCATATGAAAAAAACTGTTTCCCTCCTGCTCCTGTCCGCCTGCCTGATGGCGGCGGACGAACTGCCCGCGCAGCGCATCAAAGGCAGCGACACGGTGCTGCCCCTGACGCAGGAACTTGCCGAAACGTACATGAAGAACCACCCCGAGGCCGCCCTCACCGTCACGGGCGGCGGGAGCGGCGTGGGCATCTCGGCCCTGCTCGACGGGACGACCGACCTGGCCATGGCGTCGCGGCGCATCAAGTTCAGCGAAAAGATGCGGATGAAGCAGGCCGGGCACACGCCGTGCGAGGTCGTCGTGGCCTACGACGCGCTGGCCATCATCGTCAACCCCTCCAACCCCGTCAAGCAGCTCACGAGGGAACAGCTCGAAAGCATCTTCCGGGGAAAGACGACCAACTGGAAAGAAGTCGGCGGGCGCGACGAGAAGATAGTGGTCTACTCGCGCGAAACGTCGTCGGGCACCTACGAGTTTTTCAAGGAGAGCGTGCTGCGGAACAAGAACTACATGAGCAGTGTCCTCTCGATGCCCGCCACGGGCGCCATCATCCAGTCCGTGAGCCAGACACGGGGTGCCATCGGCTACGTGGGGCTGGCCTACCTCAACCCGAGGGTGAAGGCACTGGCCGTCTCCTACGACGGGGGCGAGAACTACGTCATGCCTTCCGTCGAAACGGCTCAGGCCGGGCAGTACCCCGTCGTGCGTCCGCTCTACTACTATTACGACGAGGCTAACGAGGCCGCCGTGATGCCTTTCCTGCAATTCATCCAATCCGGGGAAGCCAAGGCGAAGACCCTGGAAGTGGGTTTCATCCCGGAGTAACCCTTACCCATTCCCCCACAACACACATGCACATGAAAAAATGGATTGACCGAATCGCCCGCCAGGTGTTCACGCTGAGCGGATTCGTCACGAGCGTCGTCATCCTGCTGATCATCGGTTTCCTGTTCAGCGAGGCGGCGGGACTGTTCCGCCAGCCCATCGTCGAGGACGGCTACGTGCTGGCCCTGAACCAGGAGAACACCGTCGAACGACTAAGCGCGGAACAAATCAAGCAGATTTTCGACGAAGACATCACCAACTGGGCCGACGTGGGCGGCGACGACATGCCCGTCACCGTGCTGCGGCTCGAAGACCTCGACCAACTCTACACCGAAGAGGAGCTGGGCGCCGAATATGAACACGCCGGGGAAAAGATAGCCGGACAAATCCGGCAGACACCCGGCATGGTGGCCTTCGTGCCCGCCATGCTGGTCGACGAGGCCGACGGCATACGCATCCTTCCCCCGCACACCATCCCCGTGGGCGACGTGCTGCTCGGCACGGAATGGTTTCCCACGGCCACGCCGTCGCCCATCTTCGGCATCCTCCCCCTGCTGGGCGGCACGCTGTGGGTCAGCTTCTTCGCCATCCTCATAGCCCTGCCGTTCGGGCTGGCCATCTCCATCTATCTGGCAGAAGTCGCGCCGCCCGCCGTCAGCAAGGTGCTCAAACCAGTCATCGAGCTGCTCAACGGGATTCCCTCGGTGGTCTACGGCTTCTTCGGTCTGGCGGTCATTGTGCCCTTGCTCCAACGGGTGTTCGGCCTCCCGGTGGGCGAGTCGGGCTTGGCGGGCGGCATAGTGCTGGCCCTCATGGCCCTGCCGACCATCATCACCGTAGCGGAAGACGCCATGCGCGGCTGTCCCCGGAACATGCGCGAAGCAAGTCTGTCCCTGGGAGCCACGCAGTGGCAGACGATTTACAAGGTGGTCATCCCCTACTCCATCTCGGGCATCACGTCGGGCGTAGTGCTGGGCATCGGCCGCGCCATCGGCGAAACGATGGCCGTACTCATGGTCACGGGAAACGCAGCCGTCATCCCCACCAGCATACTCGAACCACTGCGCACCATCCCCGCCACCATCGCCGCCGAACTGGGCGAGGCACCGGCAGGGGGAGCGCACTACCAGGCCCTGTTCCTGCTGGGTGTCATCCTCTTCTTCATCACCCTGTTCATCAACTCCTGTGTGGAGATTGTCTCCGCACGCAACAAGACCAAACGATAAGCCATGCCCTTACGATTCGACTACCGCTACAACCGCCGGAAACGCCGCTTGCAGGAAGCCGTGTTCGCCTGCTTCCGCCTGCTCAGCTACTGCATCGTCCTCGTCCTCTTTGTCATCCTGGGCTTCATACTCTTCAAAGGCATCTCCGTCGTCAACTGGACGTTCCTCACCGAAGCCCCGTCCGACGGCATGACCAAGGGAGGCATCTGGCCGGCTATCGTGGGCACGTTCTGCCTCATGGCGGGCAGCGCGCTCTTTGCCTTCCCCGTCGGGGTGGTCAGTGGCATTTACATGAACGAATATGCGCCGAAGGGAAAGCTCGTCACGTTCATCCGGACGATGACTAACAACCTCGCCGGTATCCCCTCGATTGTCTTCGGCCTCTTCGGCATGGCCTTCTTCGTCAACTACCTCGGTTTTGGCGACAGCATCCTGGCCGGGTCGCTCACGCTGGGTCTGCTGGCCTTGCCCATCGTCATCCGCACGACCGAGGAGGCTTTCCGCGACATCGCTCCAAGCTACCGCGAAGGCAGTCTGGCTCTGGGTGCCACCAAGACGCAGACCATCTGGCACGTACTCCTGCCGATGGCCATGCCGCGCATCATCACGGGACTGATACTCTCGCTCGGCCGGGTGTCGGGCGAGACGGCACCCATCCTCTTCACCTGCGCCGCCTACTTCCTTCCGAAACTGCCGACGAGCATCTTCGACCAGTGCATGGCGCTCCCCTACCACCTCTACGTCGTGGCGACGAGCGGAACCGACATCGAGGCGCAAATGCCCATCGCCTACGGCACAGCGTTCGTCCTCATCGTCATCGTACTCGCCATGAACTTGATAGCAAACGCCATACGCAAGCACTTCGAGCAGAAACTGAAATCGAAATAACCGCCCCCGCATCATGAACAAGATTGAAGCAAAAAACGTGGACTTCTACTACGGCACGTTCCACGCCCTCAAAGGTATCAACCTCACCATCCGGAGCAACGAGGTCGTGGCTTTCATCGGGCCGTCGGGCTGCGGGAAGTCCACCTTCCTGAGACTCTTCAACCGGATGAACGACCTCATCCCCGGCACTCGGCTGACGGGGCAGGTGCTCATCGACGGCAGCGACATCTACGACCGGAGTGTCGACGTCGACGTGCTGCGCCGCAACGTCGGCATGGTGTTCCAACGCCCCAACCCGTTTCCCAAGAGCATCTTCGAGAACGTGGCTTACGGCCTGCGCGTCAACGGCATCAAGGACAAGGCCTTCATCCGCCAACGGGTGGAGGAGGCACTCACCGAGGCCGCCCTGTGGGACGAGGTGAAAGACAAGCTGAAAGAATCGGCCTACGCCCTCTCGGGCGGGCAGCAGCAACGCCTCTGCATAGCCCGGGCGATGGCCGTGCAGCCTTCCGTCCTGCTGATGGACGAACCGGCTTCGGCACTCGACCCCATATCGACCTCGAAAATCGAAGAGCTCATCTGCGACCTCAGCAGCCAGACCACCGTCGTCATCGTCACGCACAGTATGCAGCAGGCGGCGCGCGTGAGCAACAAAACGGCCTTCTTCTACATGGGAGAGATGGTCGAGTATGGCGAGACCAAGAAAATTTTCACCAACCCGGAAAAGGAAGCGACCCAGAACTACATCACGGGACGCTTCGGCTAACACAAGAACTCACAACAATAATCCCACGAACCACCATGGTAAAGTTTGTTGAAAACGAATTACTCTCCATCAGGAAGGAGATAAGGGAGATGTGGACGCTCGTCTACGAACAGCTCGACAATGCCTACAAGTCGGTGCTCGACACCAACATCCGGCTTGCCGAACAGGTCGCCGCACGCGAAAAGCGCGTCAACGCGTTCGAATTGAAGATTGACAGTGACATCGAGGACTTCATCGCGCTCTACAATCCCGTAGCCGTCGATTTGAGGTTCTCCCTTGCGATGCTCAAAATCAACAACAACTTGGAGCGCATCGGCGACTACGCCGACAGCATCGCCCGCTTCGTCATCCGCACCATGCCCCAGCCCGCCGACCGTGAGCTCTTCGAACGGCTGAAACTGCGGGAGATGTACGAAACCGCGCTCAACATGCTCAAAACGACCCTCAACGCGCTCGAAAAACAGGACATCACGCAGGCCAAATCGGTGTTTGAAATCGACGAAACGCTCGACACCATCAACGACCAGGCCATCGACATCCTCGTCGACTACGCCAAGGAGCACCCCGAGGCCATCCGCCTGTGCATGGAGCTGTCCGGCATTTTCCGAAAGCTCGAACGCACCGGCGACCACATCAACAACCTGGCCGAGGAGACGGTTTTCTACATCGATGCAGAGGTGCTGAAACACCGGCGCAACCTGCCGCCCGACGAAGAGGACGGCTCGGACACGGAAGCGACCGGAGGGGGAGACCCGGATTAGGGAATCCCGCCTCCATTCCTGCCGCCGACGGATGCCCCTCCCCTCTTTCGCGCATCCGCCGGCGGCATCTGTTTCCTCCGTGCCCTCCACGCACCAACGGGTCGGCGACCCGTCGCTCCTGTCAGCCGACCCGTGCCGACGGGTCGCCGACTTGTGAACGCCTCATCCCGGTGCTGCCAAACGGCAACCGGGACAGCCGGCAGGACAGGCCGTCCGGAGGAAAGGAGAACGGACAGGCAGAAACGAAGAACTCCCCCACCGTCACCGGCGAGGGAGTTCTTCATCTTAATATGTCGCTATGTCTGAACTTAGTTGTTCTCGGGACGGAGCTTGCGCACCGTTTCGCCCGTGCGCCACATCTCGCTCTCGCGGAGGGCACGGAGTTCGTCGTTCAGTTTCTCCCGATAGCCGGGCTGCGAGTTGCTGTCGATGGAGTTCTGAGCCTCCTGGCCGCTGGCCACGCTCTCATAGAGTTTCTCCATGACGGGCTTGATGGCATCGTGGAACGGGCCCATCCAGTCGAGTGCGCCGCGCTGTGCCGTGGTCGAGCAGTTGGCATACATCCAGTCCATGCCGTGCGCACCCACCATGGGAAGGAGCGACTGCGTGAACTCCTCTACGGTTTCGTTGAAGGCCTCGGAAGGCGTGTGGCCGTGCTCGCGGAGCGTCTCATACTGCGCAAGGAACAAGCCCTGTATGGCTCCCATGAGCGCGCCGCGTTCGCCGGTGAGGTCGGAGTAAACCTCGCGCTTGAAGTCGGTCTTGAACATATAGCCCGAGCCGATTCCGATGCCCAGAGCCATGGTGCGCTCCTCGGCGCGGCCGGTGGCATCCTGGTAGACACCGTAGGAACTGTTCAGTCCGCGGCCTTCGAGGAAGAGGGTGCGGAGCGACGTGCCCGAACCCTTGGGAGCAACGAGGATAACGTCGATGTCGGCGGGCGGAACGATGTGCGTGCGTTCCTTATAGGTGATGGCGAAACCATGGGAGAAGTAGAGTGCTTTCCCGGCGGTGAGATAGGGCTTGATTTGAGGCCAAACGGCTATCTGGGCAGCGTCGCTGAGCAACATGCAGACGATGGTGCCACGACTGGCGGCCTCCTCGATGGAAAAGAGGGTCTCTCCCGGCACCCAACCGTCGGCCACGGCCTTGTCATACGTCTTTCCGGCACGTTGGCCTACGATGACGTTGAAGCCGTTGTCGCGCAGGTTGCAAGCCTGTCCCGGGCCTTGGATTCCGTAACCGAGGACGGCGATTGTCTCACCTTTCAACACCTCGCGGGCTTTGTCCAAAGGAAATTCTTCCCGCGTGGCGACTTCTTCAATTGTTCCTCCAAAATTGATTTTTGCCATTTTTGTTGATGGAAATTGTGGATACCGGCGTGACGCGCTGGCGACTTACGCCGACATCCGGGTTGAACGTTATGTTTTGTTAGTTATCTGTCATTCCGCATAGGGCTTGAACGTGACCTCTGCCCGCACGGCCACTTCCAGTCCGGCCTCGGTGCGCTTGCACACCTCCACGGCCACGACGCCGGCGGCCTTCTCCTCCGTGAAGAGCAGCAGTTCCTCTCCACACATCGCCTCGATGCTGTATGCTACTTCCAGGCGCGAAATGCCGTGCGTGGCATACAGGGACTGCGGGAAGAGGTTCATGATGAGCTCAATGTAACGGATGGAATTAAAATGTCCGTTGATGTCTATGTCCGTGTAACCGGCCGTATAGGTGAGTGCCGGTTCGCCACGGGCAACACGCACACGGCGGGGCGGCGAAACGGGACAAGGCCGCCCGTCGACCAATACGCGGCGGAAACGCTCGTCGGCTTGCTGTTCGAGCTCGACGGGACGGCGCGTCTGCTTGTCGATTAGTGCCCAGATGGTCAGGGCATGGCCGAACGGCTTCCCGTCGGCGGCACGCAGGGTGTAGAGGCGGTTGGTGAACAGGCGGTACAGGCTGGCCACCCACGTCTCCAACGTGAAGCGGTCGCCCGTCCGTGGCATGGAGTCCGTCTCCACGACCATCCGGGAGAGCACCCATGCATAGGAGTCGCGTTCGGCGCGGTTATAACCAAAGCCATACGTCGTGGCGTGGAGCGAGGCGCAACGCAGGAGCAGGTTTCCCAACACGCCCCAAGAGAGCCTGCCCGTCGCATCTTCCTGAAACGGTTCTACCTCGTAGTCGTAGTATCCGACAAAAGCGTCTTTCTCCATATATGATGGTTAGTCCTTATTTATTCTCATGCCTGCTGTGCCACTCGTATTCCGTCTTGCGCAGTGCAAGGTAGTCGTTGAGGTCCTCGCGTCGCTTTTTGGTCACGGCGATGGCTCCCGAGCGGACAAATTGCAGCAGGCCGCCGCTCTCGCGGAGCTTCTTGTAAAGTTCGCTCACTTCTTCCGGAAGTCCCTCCTGGGAGACGATGGAATACGTGTTGTTTACCTCGACAATCTTGCCGTCGTGCAGGCGTATGGCCTTGGATATGCTGCGGTCGGCGGTCAGTCGCGCTGTCGACAGTTTGAACAAGGCCGTCTCCATGATAAACACTTCCTGATTCGTGAAGTAGTTTGCCTGGATAACGTCTATCTTTTTCTCAATCTGCTTGGTCACTTTCTGGATGGTGTCCTCGTCGCAGTAACACGTGATGGTATAGCGGTGGACGTTTTCCACGCCGGAAGCCGACACGTTAAGGCTTTCGATGTTAAGCTGCCGGCGAGTGAACACCGCCGTGACCTGGTTGAGCAAACCGGCCAGGTTCTCACTGAATATGATGAGCGTATAGAGCGTCTTTTCCATAGGGCTACTTTCCTTTGATTTCGAGCAACATGTCATCAACATCACATCCGGGACAACACATGGGCAGCACTTCACCCTCGGCTATGACGGCCACTTGCAGGAGATAAGCACCCGGCGTAGCCAGCATGGTGTCGATGGCCTCGTCGAGCTGCTCCCGCTCTGTCACCGTGGCACAGGGGATGCCGTAAGCCTCTGCTATTTTTTCGTAATCGGGGTTCAGCATCGGCGTGAAGGAATAACGGCGGTCGAAAAAGAGCTCCTGCCACTGCCGGACGTTGCCGAGATAGTTGTTGTTGAGCAGAACGATTTTCACGGGGCTTTGTTGTTCCATGATGGTGCCGAGTTCTTCGATGGTCATCTGGAAGCCGCCGTCGCCAAGGATGAGGCAGACCGTCCGGTCGGGTGCGCCGAACGTGGCACCGACAGCCGCGGGCAAGCCGAAGCCCATCGTGCCCATCCCACCCGACGTTACGAGGCTCCGTTCCCGGGTGAATTTGAAGTAGCGCACCGAGAGCAGCTGGTTCTGGCCGACATCGGTCACGAGGATGGCCTCGTGGTTCGTATGCTCCGACACCTTGCGCGCCACTTCGCCCATCCGGATAGGCCCCGACACCGGATGGATTTCGGGTTGGATGACAAGTTCGTCCTCGCGGGCATCATAGGAGCGGAAAGCCTCCCGCCATGCGTCGTGCGTGGCGGGACGGACGAGCTCTGTCACGGCTGGAACAGTCTCCTTGCAGTCGCCGAGCACCGCCACGTCGACGCGCACGTTCTTGTTCACTTCCGAAGGATCGATGTCGAAATGTATTTTGCGCGCTTGGCGGGCATAGGTGGCAAGGTTTCCCGTCACGCGGTCATCGAAGCGCATCCCGATGGCGATGAGCAGGTCGCACCGCTGCGTCATGGTGTTGGAGCCGAGGCTACCGTGCATGCCGAGCATCCCGACGTTGAGGGGATGGTCACTCGGCAGGGCGGAGAGGCCAAGCATGGTGCAACCGGCCGGGGCGCCTATCTTCTCGATGAAAGCGCGCACCTCCTTCTGTGCACCGCCCAGCTCGACACCCTGGCCGATGAGGACAAGGGGACGCTCGGCCGCGTTGATAAGGGCAGCGGCTTCCTCGACGGACTCCTTGGTTGTCGGGGGAACAGGCACGTAACTGCGGATGAAGTTGACGTGTGCCGGTTCATATTCGACCACCTCGGTCTGGGCGTTCTTCGCGAAGTCGAGGACGACGGGGCCGGGGCGTCCCGAGCGAGCCAGATAGAAGGCGCGGCTCACTGCCCAGGCGACATCGCTGGCATGGCGTATCTGATAGGACCACTTCGTGATAGGTTGCATGATATTCACCACGTCACACTCCTGGAAAGCATCCGTGCCGAGGAGTGCAGCCCCGACTTGCCCGGTGATGACGATGATGGGCGTACTGTCGAGCATGGCATCGGCCACGCCCGTGATGGTGTTCGTGGCTCCCGGCCCGCTTGTCACGAGGCACACGCCGACTTTCCGGCTGACGCGGGCATAACCCTCGGCGGCATGGACTGCTCCTTGCTCGTGGCGGACGAGGATATGGTTCAACCGGTCGCGGTAGTCATAAAGCGCATCATATACGGGCATAATGGCACCGCCGGGATAGCCGAACAGCGTCGTGACACCTTGGTCGACCAACGAACGCATCAGGATTTCCGCGCCCGTGAGTAGTTCTTTCGCCATAAGTTATCGTTTTTTCAGGTTGTTCTTGGAGGAAGTGAAGCCGGCGACTTGTCGCAACGGGTCGCCGGATAGTTTTTCCTGTCGCCGTAGTAGTTTCCACTATCCGGCGACTAGATGATGCGGACACCTCCCTTGTCCGCCGAGCTGACCATCGAGGCATACGCCCTCAGGGCTTTCGACACCTCGCGGCTACGTGTGACCGGAGCGAACGGACGGGCGGCCAATTCGTCGTCGGACAAGCGGACATTGATACTCCTCGAAGGAATGTCGATGTCGATGATGTCGCCGTCGATTATCTTGCCGATATTCCCGCCAGCCGCGGCCTCGGGCGAGATGTGGCCGATGCTCAATCCCGACGTACCTCCGGAAAAGCGGCCATCGGTGATGAGGGCGCAGGCCTTGCCCAAGTGGCGGCTCTTGATGTACGACGTGGGGTAGAGCATCTCCTGCATGCCCGGCCCTCCCTTGGGGCCTTCGTGCGTGATGACGACCACGTCGCCCGCCTGGACACGTCCGCCCAGTATGCCGTCGCACGCGGCTTCCTGGGAGTCGAACACGCGGGCCGGGCCGCTGAAACGCCAGATGCTCTCGTCGACCCCGGCCGTCTTGACCACGCACCCGTCTTGGGCGATGTTGCCATACAACACGGCCAAACCGCCGTCGCGGCTGTACGCATGGGCGATGTCGCGGATGCAACCGGCGGCGCGGTCGGTGTCGAGCGACGGCCAGCGCGTCGCGTGCTGACCCATGCGGTTGCAGAAGTGGCCGCAGGGCGCGCTGTGGTAGATGCGGTCGGCCTCGGGGGTGATTTCTTCCCCCGTGATGCTATATCGTTCGATGTCCTCGCCCAACGTGGCTCCGTTGACGCGCAGGGCGGAGAGGTCGAGCAGGTCTCCCTTGGCCAGTTCGCCGAGGATGCCGAGCACACCGCCCGCCCGGCCGCACTCCTGCACGGAATAGCGTTGCGTGTTGGGAGCGAGTTTGCACAGGCAGGGCACACGGCGGCTCAACTGGTCGATGTCGGAAAGCGTGAAGTCGACACCGGCTTCCTGGGCGACGGCCAGCAGGTGGAGGACGGTGTTCGTCGAGCCGCCCATGGCGATGTCGAGCGTCATGGCGTTGAGGAAGGCGGCACGGGTGGCGATGCTGCGTGGCAGGACAGCCTCATCGCCGTCCTCGTAGTAGCGGAACGCATTTTTCACGATAAGCCGCGCGGCATCGCGGAAGAGCTGCGTGCGGTTCTCGTGCGTCGCCAGAATCGTCCCGTTACCGGGCAGGGAAAGTCCAAGAGCCTCGGTGAGGCAGTTCATGGAGTTGGCGGTGAACATACCGGAGCAGCAGCCGCAACCGGGGCAGGCGCGGTTTTCTATCTCAGCCAGCTCGTCATCGCTCACGGAGGTGTCCGCACCCTTAATCATCGCCGTGATCAGGTCAACGTTCTCCCCGTTCCACTGCCCGGCCTCCATGGGGCCGCCACTGACGAACACGGTGGGTATGTTGAGCCGCATGGCGGCCATAAGCATCCCCGGGGTAATCTTGTCGCAGTTGGAGATGCACACGAGAGCGTCCGCCTTGTGGGCGTTGACCATATACTCCACACTGTCGGCGATGAGGTCGCGACTGGGCAGCGAATAAAGCATACCGTCGTGCCCCATGGCAATGCCGTCGTCGATGGCGATGGTGTTGAATTCCGCGGCGTAACAGCCGAGTGCCTCGATTTCTGCTTTCACCAGCTGTCCCACTTCATGCAGGTGCGTATGCCCGGGCACGAACTGGGTGAATGAATTGGCGATAGCGATGATAGGTTTACCGAATTGTTCACGCTTCATGCCGTTGGCTACCCAAAGGGCGCGTGCCCCTGCCATACGGCGACCTTGCGTGCTGAATGAACTTCTTAATTGCTTTTTCATGTGTTGGAACATCCTTCCTACGACTTCCTGAGAGCTGTCTCTTTTGTCAATAGTCGTTTTGCAAAATTAGAAAATCCACTCCAAAAGAGCAAACATCCTGCCACGGAAAAGGGCGGGAACGGTAGAAACTATCCACAAGCGGCACGGGAATTTGCGCACTATGGATAAAACCGCGCAAAAGCCAGCCGCACGTCTCCCGCAGCCATCCGTCCTTAACGTGAGCAGGAGGACTTCCCGTCGAAGCCCTCCTGCCAACATTCCGTGTCCGGATTGATTTTACTTGATGTTCGGATTGAGCTTGCTCCACTCCGAGATGGCCGGAAGGACGCCGAGGCTGATGACCTCGTCGCGCAGCTCACAGAGGTGGGCGTAGCTCTTGTCGAGCGCAGCCTGCTCTTCGGGCGTGCCGTTCAGGGCAGCGCAGTGGCAACCGTCGGCCGTGATGGAAGTTTCCCAGGCCATCATGATATGGTCGTACTTGTCGTTCGACACATACGTACCGGCAGGCCAACGGAAGGCCTTTCCGCCCATGGCGGCTCCTATCATCTCGATCGAGACATAGGCCGGGCTTTGGAACGAGGAGCGACCGCGCAGCTCGATGATGCGGGCACCGCCTTTCGTCACCTTCTGCTGGATTTCAGCCCACTGCTCTTTCGTCAGGGCATCCGTACCGATGAGGTCGGTGAGGGGCTTTCCGTCGACTTTGGCCGTCGAGGCGAACACAGCCATCTGCTCTCCGTGGCCACCGTAGGTACGGCAGTTCTCCACGCAGTCGAGAGCCACGCCGAAGTGCTTGGCCAGTTCGCTGCGCAGGCGCGTAGAGTCGAGGGCGGCCAGCGTGGTTACCTGCGAGGGTTTCAGACCCGAATAGAGCAGCGTAATCAAACCGGTGATGTCGGCCGGGTTGAAGATGACGACGATGTGCTTCACGTCGGGGCAGTACTGCTTCACGTTCTTACCGAACTCCTCGGCGATGGCAGCGTTTCCCTTGAGCAAATCCTCACGCGTCATGCCGGCCTTGCGGGCGGCACCACCCGAATTGACGATATACTTGGCTCCCGTGAGGGCTTCCTTGATGTCGGAGGTGAAAGTCACGTTGACACCCTCGAAACCGCAGTGGTACATTTCCTCTGCGACTCCCTCCAAACCCGGAGCATAGGGGTCGTACAAACAAATGTTGGGCGTCAGACCCATCATGATAGCCGTCTGGGCCATGTTTGAGCCAATCATACCGGCTGCGCCGACGATTGTCAGCTTGTCATTTGTTACAAAGTTCATAATGGCACTTATTTTATTTATGTGGTTGAGCTTGTTTTTTGACCGGCACAAAATTACTCAAAATAAGGACGAGCGG
>CAZYHW010000008.1:19653-22124 GCA_964647405.1 uncultured Prevotellamassilia sp. | reverse complement strand
CTTGTTGTTTCCCGAAGCAGACCGATGCCGCCAAAAGGGTGACGGCGCGCTTTTTGCCGGCTGTCCACACGCACATCGGCAGGATTCCGTATCTTTGCTTCTATGAAAATTCGACTGTCCTCCCCCGCCCTACTCATTAATAGTAAGCGTCATGCTGCCCTACATACGGGGCAGACTGTCGGGCGGGCGGGAAAAATGCCTGCCGGTACGCATGGAGAAGAAGAGGCGGCCACCGGAAACTACGTGACGGGGCGTGCCTTCCCCCGGGGGGCGGACAGCCTGTTTCGCTTCGCCTGCCTGCCGTTCCTGCTCCTGTCCGTGTTTTGTTCGTGCGGGCGAGGCGGCACGGACAGTCCGCCGCACGCCGACACGCTCGCCCTGCGCCATGCCACGCTCCTGACGATGGTCGAGACGGACAGCTTCACCCTCGCCACCGTGGCCGACCCCTGGAACACGGGACAGGTGCTCCGCCGCTACCTGCTCGTCGACAGTGGCCAGCCCTTGCCCGCAAACGACTACGGAGCCACCGTCGTGCGCGTGCCGCTCCGCCGGGCGGTGGCCTTCTCCACGGTTCACTGCGCCCTGCTCTACGACCTGGGTTGCCTCGATGCCCTCTCCGGCCTCTGCGACAGCCGCTATGCCCTCCACTCCGGCGTACGCCGCGCCCTCGACGACGGGCGGCTGGCCGACGCGGGCAGTTCCGTCGCCCCGGATGCCGAACGCCTGCTCGCGCTACGGCCGGACGGGCTGCTCGTTTCGCCCTACGAAGGAGGCAGTTACGGGGTACTGGAACAGGCGGGTGTCCCGCTCATCGAATGCGCCGACTATGCGGAAACCTCGCCGCTGGGTCGGGCGGAATGGATGCGCTTCTACGGGCGGCTCTTCGGCTGCGCCGCGCGGGCGGACAGCCTCTTCGCCCGCGTCGAAGCCCGCTACGATTCCCTGCGCCACCGGGCGGACAGCCTGCCGGGGAAGCCGTCGCTCATGGTCGACATGATGTATGGCGGGACGTGGTACGTGCCGGCCGGGCAAAGCACCATGGGACAACTCTATGCCGACGCGGGGGCACGCTATCTCTTTTCCGACAGCCGGGGGGCGGCCTCCGTGCCGCTCTCGTTCGAGTCGGTCTTTGCACGGGCGGAGAACGCCGACCTGTGGCTCATCAAATACGGACAGCACGACGACCTCACCTACGCGCAACTGGCTGCCGACTATGCTCCCTATACGCGCTTCCGACCTTACGGGCTGCGCAAGATATACGGCTGCAACACGAGCCACGTCCCCTTCTACGACGAAGTGCCCTTCCGCCCCGACCTGCTGCTCGATGAGCTGGTCGGCCTGTTCCATCCGGACAGCACGCACGCTGGCCGCTATTTCACTCCCTTGAAATGAGCCGATCGCGCATCCTGATTCTGCTTTCGTTGGTAGCAGTCGGCCTGCTGGCCGCCAACCTGCTCGTGGGCAGCGTTCACGTCGGCATGGGCGACGTGTGGGATGCCCTCCTGGGGCGCGACGGTACGACGGGCGCATACATCGTCGGCCAGACGCGGCTTCCGCAGGCACTGGCCGCCCTGCTGGCGGGGGGAGCGTTGGCCGTGGCCGGCCTGCTGATGCAGACAGTCTTCTCAAACCCCTTGGCAGATCCCTCCATCCTCGGCCTGAACGCCGGGGCGAGCATGGGCGTGGCCGTGGCGACACTGCTGCTCGGCGGGAGCGTGGCCGCGGCGGGCGGGACGCTCTCGGGCTTCGCGCTGACGCTGCTGGCGGCTTTCGTGGGCGCGGCGGCGGTGACGGTGCTGCTCGTCGCCTGTGCCGCGTGGGTGAAAAGCCGTCTGCTCCTGCTCATCATCGGTCTGATGATCAGCTATGCGGTCAGCTCGCTGGTGTCGCTGCTCTGCTTCACAGCCAACCCTGCGGGGCTTCACGCCTACGTCATCTGGGGACTGGGCAGCTTCGGCACGGTCACGTGGCAGCGCCTCCCGCTGTTCGCCCTCGCCGTGGCGGTCGGCACGGTGCTTTCCTTCCTTTCGGCCAAACCGCTCAACGCGATGCTGCTGGGCGAAGCCTACGCCGCCAACATGGGCATACGGGTGAGGCGCACGCGCACGCTCCTGATGGCCGCCGCGGGCTTGCTGGCCTCGGCGGTCACGGCGTTGTGCGGCCCGGTGGCCTTTCTCGGACTGGCCGTCCCGCACATGGCGCGTTTCCTGGCACAGACGGCGGACCACCGCGTGCTGCTCCCGACCACGCTCCTGTGCGGAGCCGACGTGGCACTGGCCTGCCACCTGGTCTGCCGCCTGCCGGGCGACGCAGGGCTGCTCCCCCTGAACGCCGTGACCCCCCTGGTGGGCATCCCGGTGGTGCTCTACGTCATCCTGCGCCACCGCCCGATGGGCTGATTCGCCCGCTCCCCGAAACCATCGCCCGACAGGCTCTCCCGGGTCGCCGACCCGACAAAACTATCCGGCGAC
>CAZYHW010000008.1:14619-19553 GCA_964647405.1 uncultured Prevotellamassilia sp. | reverse complement strand
TGTCGTCTCTCCCTCCGGACTTGCCCATTCTGTCGGCCATGAGCAGGGCACTATCGTTACCGGCAATTCCTGCGGAACATAACGACAACGAGAGCCAACGGCACACCTGCCACGGCGAAACCGGCAGACGGCAATACGGCCAGCAGGCCGGATGTCACGGGAAGTCCGTAGGAAACTGACAGAAATATACCCATTTTGCCTTTCCGTATTCAGATAAAAAAGTTTACCTTTGTATTCCATTTCAAAAAGCCACCATGAGTTATCTGATAAGACCGAAGAACTACCAGCCCCTGCTCGGCATGTCCGCCACGGAGCAGGGCATCAAGATGATTAAGGACTTCTTCCAACAGAACCTGGCCACGGGGCTCCGCCTGCACCGCGTGACGGGCCCGTTGTTCGTCCTGCGCGGACTGGGTATAAACGACGACCTGAACGGGACGGAACGCCCCGTGACGTTCCCCATAAAGGACTTGGGCGAAGTCCAGGCCGAAGTGGTCCACTCGCTGGCCAAGTGGAAACGCCTGACGTTGGCCGATCAGGAAATCAGGCCGGGATTCGGCATATACACCGACATGAACGCCATCCGCGCCGACGAGGAGCTGGGAAACCTGCACTCGCTCTACGTGGACCAGTGGGACTGGGAACGGGTCATCCTGGCGGGCGACCGCACGACGGACTTCCTGCGCGAGATAGTGAACAGCATTTACGCGGCGTTGCGACGGACGGAATTCCTGGTGTGCGAGCGTTTCCCCGAAATCAAGCCCTTCCTCCCGGAAAGCGTCTACTTCATCCACGCCGAGGAACTGCGCCGCCGCTATCCCGAGCTGACACCGAAAGAGCGCGAGGACCGCATCACGAGGGAGTATGGCGCAGTGTTCATCATCGGCATCGGCTGCCCGTTGGGCGACGGGAAACCGCACGACCTGCGCGCGCCGGACTATGACGACTACTCCACCCCGGGGGCAGACGGCCTGCCGGGACTGAACGGCGACCTGCTCGTGTGGTACGACGTGCTCGACCGCGCCATCGAACTGACCTCCATGGGCATACGGGTCGACCGCGAAGCACTCGTGCGCCAACTGCGCGCCGCCGGCAAGGAGGAACGGCTCTCGCTCTACTTCCACCGCCGTCTCATGGAGGGGACGCTGCCGCTCAGCGTAGGCGGCGGCATCGGGCAGTCGCGCCTCTGTATGCTCTACCTGCGCAAGGCGCACATCGGCGAGATACAAGCCAGCATCTGGCCGGAGGAGATGCGGAAAGAGTGCAGGAAACTGAACATCCCGCTCATCTGACCCGACCGACAGGGCGACCCGCCGCCCCGCCTGTTCCCCGCGCCATTCCCTCCCGACCGCCACGGGGCAGCGGACAGACGGACACCGGCCACGACATTCACCGACACATAAGAATCCCCCGCCGACAGCTTACGCCACGGCGGGGGATTGCTTTTGCCCGCTCGCCGGACAGGCTCATCCGGCCTGCCGCGAAACGGGTGGAAAAACGTTCCGGGCGACAGGGAAAGCCCCATCGCCCGGTAAATAAGCCTGACCGTCACGCCCGGCCGCCCCTCCGCACGGAACAGCCGGGAACGGAATCAGTTTGTCGGTATGTTTTGCGTCACGTTGATGTCGCTGCTCACTCCGGCAGAGGTGAGCGTGTACGTGGCCTGCCGACGGTTACCCGTCCAGTTGGCCGACGCCGTGACATAGAACGTATGTTCGCCCGCGGAGAAAGTCGTGTCGATGGCCGTAATCCAGTCGCCGCCGCCCACGAAGGAGGCATCGTCGGAATAGACGGTGAACGAGATGCTGTCCGTCGACCCCAAGGCAGCCAGGGAAAGCGTGTAGGTCTGCAAGTCGCTGCTGCCGTCGGACGTACCGGTTGGACGGCCGATATTAAGGTTGGCCGACTGCTGCACAGGAAGCTGCAAATCATAATAGGAAGACAAATAGATAATTCCTCCCCTGTGCTGCCCCGTCGTGTTGGGGGTGGCGTTCACATAGAACCAGTCCGTGGAATAATAACCCGACGGAACGGTCACGGAAGTCGGCGAACAAGAGAGCCACGAGGTGTCGCTCGACGAAGCAGTCCAGCTGTCGTAGGCCTCGACAACGCAGGTATCCACCGTCTCGTCGGCATAGAGGGAAACACTTCCGCTCGAAAGGTCGACGAAACGGATGCTGTGAACTTCGTATTCGCCTTCGCCGCACGAAGCCAGCGTGCCTCCTAACACAAGAGCAGTGAGAGAAACGACTAACAGAGATTTCATAAGTATTGGATTTATTGGTGGTGAGTATTCTTGGTCAATACCATTCGATGTTCGAGCTGTACGAGCTGCGCTTGTCCCACTTCAAGGCATCGGCCAGCTCGGAGGCTCTGGCCTGGAAGGTGAAGTTGAACGACGAATAAGGCGTCAGCACCATCGAACACGACATCGAGAAGCAGTGGAGGTCGCGTTGGAGCGACGCAGTGGTCATCGAGAGTTTATGGTAGTTGAAGTCGTATCCCGAGGAGAACGAGATGTTCCACCCTTGGGCGATGCGGATATAACCGGAGAAGTTCATGGTCTGCGTGAACGAGTACGGATAGCGCATCCTGTGCGGGTTGATGGCACGGGTCCTGTCCTCGGACATCGTAATGCCGTATGACACGGTGAAGGACCAGGGTATGCTGAATTTAAGATACCCATCGTTGTCCAGCTCCGCCTTTTGTTTCTTGTTCCCTCCCGACTGACTTCTTTTCAGGTCGGGGTCCACGTTGGCATCCATGTCGTCCCCTTCGGGCGGGGGGGCTTCCTCGTCAGAGGCATTCCCTCCCTTTTTCTTGTTCCGGCCGAACAGTTTCTGGAAAGTCTGGTTATTGAATGTATAAGACAGGTTCTGCGACATTCCCTGGAAGCGACCGAAACGCCCGTAGCTCCACTCCGTGCGATCACTGGTGACAACGTTGCCGTTCTCGTCGAAGGCGTAAGCATAAGTGGCGAACGTCGCCGCAAGGGAGAAGGTATAGCTCTTCGTGAGTTTGAGACGCACGTTCGTACTCAGGTCACTCCACGGCCGGGTCTTGGCCGCGAGGTTATAGGAGATGCTGGCGGAAAGTTCGTCAATGAGGCTGATCTTCTTTGCTCCGGACGAGTCGCGATCACTGCGCACCTTCATTTCCAAGTTGTTGGACAAGGACATCGAGACACTGCCCGAAAGGCTCGAACTGGGGTAGCCGTAAACCGCGTTGGCGTAGGGGGAATAAGTGACCGTGCTGACCGTGCCGTCGGAGTCCGTGCGGACATAAGAGTCAAAGTAACCGTAACGCGAGGAAGTGAAGTCGGGCGAATAACTGAACGAGACGGAAGGCTTCAGGACGTGACGCACGGCGATGACCTTCCCCCCGAAGAGTTTCGGAGAGGGGGTGTAGAAGCCATAAAGCGTCGTGTTGGCCGTCACACTGGCACTCCATTCATAAAGGTTATAGAAGCCGCGAACCGTGTCACGGCGCACGGCTTGGTTCTCGGTGTCCCAAGACTGCTCCACCTTGTTGGTGTACATATAGTCGGTGAAGGTGAAACTCGGGACGATATTTATGTACTTGAAGAGAGTGAACGTGGCACTGACGGGTATCCTGTGCTTCATTCCATTACGCCAGTCGCGGAGCAGGTTGGAGTGGAAGAGTTCGCTCTCGGTCGTGGTGATGCTGTTGGTTATCTGCCCGGTATAAGTAAGGGAGATTTTCTCGTACCAGCGGTCTTTCCCCGCCGATTTCTTTCGCTTGAAAGGATAAAAGCGGCTGACCGAGATGCTCACATCGGGCAGGGTGACGGCGATGGAACTGTCGCGCAGGCTCTGGGTGAGGTTGCCCGACATGGCGATGGTCATTCCTATCTTCGAGAACGTGCGCGAATAGCTCACACTACTGGTTCGCGTGCTCTGGGTGTAGGACAAGGGATTGTACATGCTTTCGAGGTTGGAACGCTCGTAGCTCTCGGAAGCAAAGTTGACGCGGGCCGAGAACGACTGGTTGGGCGAGGCCTTGGAATCCTGCTGGTGCGACCACTGGATTTTGAGACTCTTCGTCACAGTGTAGTCCGGCATGTTCCGCTCACCCTCGACAGTGTTCAGGTAGCTGAAATAGAAATTCCCGGAGAAGCGGTAGCGCTTGGTGTAGTTGGTTTCGGCACTCAGACCCCACGACCCCTTCGTATAGATTTCCCCCAAGGCCGTCAGGTCGAAGTAGTCGTTGATGGCAAAATAGTAACCGCCGTCGCGCAGGTAGAACCCGCGCGATGTCTCGTCGCCATATTTCGGCATGATGAAGCCACTGGAATACTTCTTGCTCATGGGGAAGAAACCATACGGCACGGCCAGCGGCAGGGGAACGTCCTGCACGACCAAGTAAGCCGGACCGAAGATAACCTCCTTGCCGGGGAGCACCTTGGCACTCGTCAAGGCGAGGTAGAAGTGCGGGTCGTCCGCGTCGCAGGTGGTGTACTTGGCATGTTTCAGGTAGAGCGTGCCGTCCGAAGTGCGCTTTGAGTCCCGGCTCTGCAAGTAGCCGTTCCCCTGGGTGGTGGCCACGTTGTTGATGAAGCCCTTTTTCGTCTTGAAGTTGAAGCTCATCTTCTCGCTCTTGTAGGTGTCGGCTCCCTGCGTGTAGACCGGCTGCCCGGTTAACACGCCCGCGGTGTCCTCAACGCCCAGGGCGTGGACAAGGCTGCTGTCCATGTTGATGGCAATCTTGGCCGCGTCGAGCGTCATGTCCTGGTAGTCGACCTTACTGTTGCCATAAAGCCACGCCAGTCCCGTATTGGCATCATAGACCATGGAGTCCTGCGCCGTATAGTAGATGGGGTCGGTGATGCCGGAGCTTTTCTCGCCCACACTGTCCGTCAGGAGGCTGTCGGCCGGGAGCGAATCGACCGCGAGTGTGTCGGGGAACAGGACAGG
>CAZYHW010000008.1:0-14519 GCA_964647405.1 uncultured Prevotellamassilia sp. | reverse complement strand
GTCGGCTGATAGAATCAACGGGTCGGCTGACAGAATCAACAAGTCGGCGAATCGTATTCTCCTCCCCGCCTGTCACGCTGTCCGCCCCGGGCAGTCCGGAAGTGCTGTCTGCCGATACGTCCGCACGAACCGTGTCGGCGACCCATATCCTCGCCATGCCTGACGGGAACGCCGGGCGACGGGAAGCAAAGCACAGCAGGGCAAAAGCTGAAAGTAGAAGAACAATTTTCGCTTTCAACGGTTGACGTTATCTCGGAACGGGTGCAAAAATACACAAATAATCGTTCGTCTCCGTGCGGCACACTCTTTTTAACCTCATGGCGGCGAGTGTCTCCCCCACTTCCGGCATGGTCAAGGCTTAGCTGCTCTCAGGTGGGAAAGGAATGGGTCGCCCGTCCGTTCGAGCCAGGCTTCGAGGTCGCGCCACAGGCTGCGCACCTCCTCGTCGTGCCCGGAGGCCACGTTGTGCATCTGGTAAGGGTCGGCATACCGGTCGAAAAGAATCACGCTGTCCACTCCCACCGAATCCGCCCGCACGGCAAACGTATAACGCGGCGTGCGCCATCCCCGGAATCCGCGGTCGGGATGCGCAGGCAGCACCTTGTAGTAGGGCTGGCGGTCGGTCGGCTGCGGCGCGTCGGGCGAAAGGATGGCCGCCGACCAGTCGTATGTTTCCATCTCGGCAGGGATTTGTTCCTTGAAGCCCATCAGCGAAAGGAGCGTGGGGGCAAGGTCGGCGAAAGCCATCATCCCCGTGCTGTCCCGGCGGGCGGGAATCTTCCCGGGCCAACGTATCATCATGGGGATGCGCATCGCTTCCTCGTAGTAGATGTCCTTACCGATGTTCTCGTGCATCCCCATGCTGTCGCCGTGGTCGGAAGTGAACACGACTATCGTCTGCCCCGCCAGTCCTGCCTCTTCCAATGCTTCGAGAATACGACCCACCTGCTCGTCTACGCCCGTCATGCAGGCATAGTAGTCGAGGATGCTCTGGCGGAAGTAGTTGCCGAACTTCGTCCCGCCGGGCTGTATGTGGGGAAGCCTGGCGAGGGAATCGGCATCGACGGCGCGGTAAACGTCCTTGTATTTCTGGGGAACGAGTTCGTACCCCGTATGGGGCGGGTTCATCGAGACGACGAGGGCGAACGGCTTGTCCGCGTCGCGCAGGCGGTTTCCCTCGTTGCGGATGTAGTCGATGGCGCGGTCGGCCTCGTACTCGGGTCCCCATTGGTCGACATAGGTAAAGCTGTCGCGCGGGGCGGTCGTGTCCCAATACATCGGGCGAAGATGGTAGTCGTAAGTGCCATAAGCCATCCAGTAACCGAAGCCATGGCGTCGCTCGGGCGGACACCACTCGTTCCATGCCGTGCGCCCGTGGTTATTATATGTGTCCACATAAGGCTCACGGGGAGCGTCGAGATGCCATTTCCCGATATAGCCCAGCTCATAGCCTTGACCGGCCAGCACGTCGGACCAGCAACGCGCCGTGTCGGGCAGTTCCACGCCGTAGGGGGTATTCTCGGAATTGCAGTTGCCCGGCACGCCGGTGTGCAGGGGGTAACGCCCCGTCATGAGCATCCCCCGGGCGGGCGACGAGACGGGATAACTGCTGACCGCGTCCGTATAGTGCAGGCTTTCGGATGCGAAGCGGTCAAGGTTGGGCGTGACGACAGGCTCGACACCGAGGCATCCCAGTGCCTGCCCGCGCCACTGGTCGGCCATGATGAAGACGAGGTTCGGCGGTGTGTCCTGCGCACGGGCGACAGCGGCAGCCGACCCGGCGGCCACGAACAGGAAAGAAAGGCGGTATGGCGTTGTCATCAGGTAAGAGAAATAAAGGATTCAGGATGCGCGGGAAAGGCAAGCCGTGTCCGGCTTAGCCGAAACGCTCGTGCCAGCGCAAGAAACGGGCGGGGCCGTCATCACCAAAGCGTTCGAGGCTTTTGACCACCTGCTCCACCGTCCGCTCGCGGTCAAGGTGTGTTTTGGAATAGAACTTGTCGGCATAGCATACCACCTGCTCTGCCAAGGTCTCGGGTTGGTAGTCGCCCGGGGGCAGAGGCAACTGGCGTTGCACGATATCGGCTTCCGAAAGGCCGGCTCCGGTGTGCCGCTCGCAGACACGGGCGATGTCCGGAAGGCCTTCCTGGCGCATCAGCCGGGCACCGAGGATGCCGTGGCGCAGGTAGGGCTCTGTCCCGTGGCAGTGGATGGCGGGCGCATCGGTCAGGAAGATACCCACATCGTGCAACATGGCGGCCGCATAGAGGAAGTCACGGTCGAGCGTCAGCTCGGGATGGGCATCGGCCACGGCGAGAGCCTTGCGCGCCACGCTTTCGCTGTGAACCAGCAGGATGTGGCGCAAAGCATCATCGGTTGTATAATACTTGTTGATTAGAGAAATAGGGTCTATCATCTGCTTTTCTTGCTCCAAGGCGCGGACTGCCGCAAACGGGTCGGCTGACCGTCCGGGATAACCGCCGGAAAGTGACGCGGAAAAGAGAGCCGCATCACTTTCCATGCCCGACGGTTCGCCCTACTCACTCAGGCTGTTCGGCAAAATCGGTCATGCCGTTTGCAGCCAGTATATTATACCATTGTATCAGCTTCCTGATGTCCGAAAGCCGCACCCTGTCCCGGTCGTAGTCGGGAAGTGCTTCTGCCATAAAGCCGATCAGTTCATCGGCAGAGGCTTTCCGGTAATCCAAGTCCACGGGCTTGCCGTCGTACTTGCCTTTTATGGTTTCGAAAACCTGCATGAGGGGCACGTCGTCGCCTGTGGTGTACATCGCCACGTCGTTGAGCGAGGTCACGCGGTCACGAGCGCCAACCGGCATGCGGTGATGTTTTTCGTCAATGGTTTCCACGATAAGCATGGCGCGGCCTTGTGACACAAGGGAATACAACCCGGGACGACCGGCAATGGCCAAAATGTTTTTCTTCATAATGATGGTTTCTATGAACGTATAATGTGGCAAAAGTAGGTTCTTGACAGCGTTTTCCGCCGTACTGATTGGGTAAAAAAGTTTAACTGCCGAAAATCCTGTCCATCTCTCTCTCGATGCTATCCCCGTCATTGTTGAACAGGATGCAGTGGGCGCGTTGTTTCTTTTCCTCTTCGTCCATTTGGAGTGCCATCCAGGCTTCGGCCTGGGCGGCGGTCACGTTGTCGCGGTCGACGACCCGGCGCACCCGGGTCTGCTTGTCGGCATAGACAAGGACGCTCCGGTCGACCAGACGGTCGAACCCGGATTCGAAAAGGAGGGCGCATTCCATGACAACGACGGGCGATTGCTGCCGGCCGACCCATTCCCGGAACACCTCGGCGACCCGGGGATGCACGACGGCATCGACACGGGCGGCCTGCCGGGGGCTGGCGCAGATGAAGGCTGCCATGACGGCCTTGTTGAGCGTCCCGTCGGGGCGGTAGAGTTCCTCTCCTACCACGTCGGCCAACTGCCTGCGCAACACGGCATCGGTGCGCATGAGCCGCTTTGCCTCGTCGTCGCAGTAGAACACCGGCCAGCCACGGGCGGCCAGCAAGCGACAGACATAGCTCTTCCCGCTCCCGATTCCGCCGGTCACGCCCCACACAAACGGGCGTTTGTCAATAGCCGGGCACATCTTCAATCAAATAGTCGATAGTTTGGGGAACGATGCGCACGTGGCTGACACCCTGCGGCAGGCTGCGGAGATTCAGTTGGTAACTGCCCGTGTTGTCACGGAGCAAGTCCTCGTAGTTGACGACCAATGTGAAATCGTCGGCTGTCACACGGCGATAATTGCTCATGCCGACCTGGAACGTCACCTTGACTTTCGAGGGGAAGGCACGCAGTGTCTTCGATGCGGGGAAGTTGACCCAACGGACGGGCACCTCCACTGTTTTCTCCGTCAAGCGGTCCACGTCAAGCTCGACGGTGACACGCTCGGGCACGAACTTGGCTCCGACCAGTTCCTGCACCTGGAGCTGGAAGCGGACCGTATCGGTGAAGCCGCCATACCGTACAGGCGTGAGGTAGGCTGCGGAGATGGTGTCGAGCTGCGTGCCGGCCGCATAGACGGTCACGGAATCCGGGACGATGCGCACGTCGGAAAGGTAGTACTCTTTCGCCGCACGGAACTGCCCGACCGGCTGCACGGGAACGCGCTTCGACAGACCGTAGTTAAAATAGAACTCCACGGAGTCGGGACGGGTCGACACGATGCGCGTGGCGGGAGCCAAGTGCGGCGACAACTGCTTTTCGAGTTCGGAGGAAGCCAGCCGCACGTGCCCCGACCGGGTGGCGACCTTGTCGAAGCTGAGCTGGACAGGAGAGAACTTCTGCCCGTAAAGATAGCCGAGCAAGGCGAATCCCTTGTCGCGCAAAGTGAATTGCACAGACGAGGTGGGAGGCGTGGTGATGACTACGTTGTCCGGCACGCCCGTAAGTTCCAGTTTGACACCGACCGTCACCTCGTATTCCTCGTCGAGAGCCTGGAAAAGCCAGAACGCCGCAGAAAGGACGAGGAAAGCGAGGAATATCAGGAACTGCCTACGAAGTACTTTCGAAGCGCAGGCCCTGATGAAGCCGACAATGCTCCGCACGAAGCGCATAGGCCTCGTCAGCGCTGGTTCTGCCCGGCCTGGTTCTTGGGAAGTATGGCACTGCGGTCAAACTTGATGCGCACGCCGCTGGCCACTTCGACCGTGATGCTGTTATCTACTTCGTCGACTTGACGAATAGTCCCGTAAATGCCTCCGATGGTCACGATTTCCTGTCCCACTTCGAGCGAGTTACGGAATTTCTGGATTTCCTTCTGCTTCTTGTTTTGCGGACGAATCATGAAGAAGTACATGATGGCGAAGATGGCGATAATCATCACCCAGAACGTCCATCCACCACCTTGTTGTGTGCCGGAGGCCTGCAAGAGGATACTTGTCATGGTTTTCTGTTTTTTAGTTGGAGTGAGTTTTTTACTTGAACAGTTTATTCTCGGCCCGCAGGAGCTTTACGATATGGTCGAGCAGGCCGTTGATGTAGGACGCGCTGTGTGGCGTGCTGTATGCTTTGGCCAGGTCGAGATACTCGTTGAACGTCACATTCACGGGAATGGCCGGGAAGGTCATTATCTCGGCGAGTGCGGTTTGCATCAGGATGACATCCATGAACGCCAAGCGGTTGAATTCCCAGTTCTTGGCATTCTCGCGGATGAGCTGGCGGTAGACTTCGGCGTTCTTCAACGTGGAGCGGAACAGCGTAAGCGCGAATTCCCTGTCCTCCTCGCTGTCGTACTCCGGCAGCAGGGGCTGGTCGGGGGCATCGTCGGCCTTGAAGCGCTTGATGGTTTTCAGGACGAACGTGTCGACGACATCCTTGTCGTCGTTCCAGTACAGGCTACGCTCTTCGAGCACAGCGTCGAGTTCCTCGTTATGGCAGATGAGTTCCTTGTAAATCCGGCGAATCACCTCGCGGTCTTCGGCAAACGTTGTCGCCTCCTTGACGGCATAGGCCGCAAAGGCCGCGCTCCCAATCACCTGGTCGTAGAGCTTCTTCACGAAGACGTCCGCGTCCTCCCAGTCCTTGCCGTTCTTCTCCCGGAAGTCCTGCAACTGCTTGTTCTCCGCCATCAGGACGAGCAGGCGGTTGGCCGCCAAGCGGGCGTCGAAGAGGTCCTCGCCCGAGAGGGGCAGGTTGAGCCGGGCGGCTCTCAGTTCCTTCACCTCGGCCTTTTTCTCAGCCAGTTGCTTCAAATCGACCAGCATGAGGAGCAGATAATGATAAAGGTCGTATGCCTTCCCCAAACTGAAAACCAATTCTTTCTCGGCCACGTCCAAAGTCCGCCCTTCGTTCTGGTAATACGCGTACACGAGTTGCACGACCTTGATGCGAATCAGTTCTCTGTTTATCATAACTCCACGGACAATAAAGATGTATTATGGAGATGCAAATTTACAGAAAAAAACTTGCCCGCCGCAAAAGGGAGCTATTTTCTTTGTCCCCACCGCACGGGAAAACCCGACAGGACGGACATGCGCCCCGCGCGCAACGCCCGGCATACGTCCCGGGAGGTGCTGCCCCGGACGGCCGTCCTCGTTCAGTGCGACATGCCGATACGGATACCCATGGCCGGGATGCCCTCCCCCTCCGGCATATCCATATCCACGGATTGCCCGACACACACCTTATTAATATTAGGGGCAGCACGAGGACTTGGCCGACAGCGTGGAACAAGTCGCCGACCCGTCACGCCTAACCGGCGACCTGTCGTTCCTGTCGGCGGACTTGTAAGACACCGGCAGGCGACAAGCAAAAACAGCCTGTCTATCAATATGCACCGGTCAGGGCTTCGCGCATAGACGGACAGGACGCGGAGAGGATTTGCCCGGAACATATCGGTCGTTCCCGCCTCTCACGAAAAAGGAATCAAGGAAATACTCCGGCAGAAAGCAACCACGTCGTTCAGGCAACGGCTTACGCCCCGAACCGACCGGCTGCGCCTGATTTCAAATAAGGATACGGAAAGAACAGACCCCCAGAAACGAAAAAAATTGATTGTCTCACGACAACCAATCTTTACTAACCTTAAATCTAATACCATGAAAAACACTGCAAAAGTAAGCCATCCCCATGAACGAATCAAGCGACAGAAACGGTTTTTGCCCTACATTAATCTTTTTTATTTACTTCCCGTACATTTTGACAAGCCGACAGAGCAAAGCCGACCGCCCCCAGCGTGAAAGGAAGCGGTCAGTCGTAGACCGGAAAACGAGAAAATTACTTACCTTTGCTCTCAAAAAGCGCTATCAAGTCCCTCAAACGCATCATGCAATGGGTGGTGGCCCTGTCCATCGGGGGGTACACCTTATTATTCGCCCTGTTCAACCTGCCTCCCAGCCGGGCATACTTGGCGGATGTCGCCTCGGACATCCTCGCGTCGCGACTGGGCACGGAGGTTCGCATCGCAGACATCGAAGTGGGTCTGTTCAACAGGGTGACCCTCCGTGATGTCGAAATCAAGGACACGGCCGGACACAGCCTGCTGTCCGGAAAGTTGCTCTCGGCCAAGCTCGACCTTACCGACCTGCTCGTGGAAAGGCGCGTGTCGCTTCACACCATCTCCCTGCTCGACCTCGATGTCAGCCTCTACCAACAGGCAGCCGGCGAACCGGCGAACTTCCAGTTCCTCATCGACGCTTTCAAAAAGGAAGAACCCTCCGGCCCCTCGCGGATAGACTTGAAGATAAATTCCCTCGTCGTCAGGCGCACACGGGTCAGCTGGGACCGCTATCATATTCCCCGGAAAGACAGCATCATCGACCCGAACCACCTGGCCATCGACGACCTCGACGCAAGCATCAGCCTGAAAACGCTCACGCCTGACTCCCTGAACCTGCGCATCCGGCAACTCAGCCTGGGCGAAAGGAGCGGGTTCCGCATCGACCGCCTTGCCCTGCGCCTCGCCGCCAACCGCGAGAAATGCCGCATAGAAGGCCTCACGCTCGACCTGCCCCACAGCCATGTCCGGCAGGACAGCCTCAGCATGAGCTACGACATCCGGAACTTCTTCCCGTCGCTCCGCGTGAAAGGAACGCTCCACGACAGCTACCTGTCGCTCTCGGACATGCGCTTCCTGCTCCCACTGAACAGCACGGGCGGGGATTTGGCATTCCTTATCTCGTCGAGTTTCGAACTGCAACCCGCCAAGTGGGATTTTTCAGGCATACACATCCACAACCTGCCCGCCCGGGACATCCCTTCCGGAGCGTTCCAGATGGAGGGGCGGCTGCTTCTGGACCGCCGCAGGCAGAACGCCATCGCCGCCACACTGCACAGCCTGTCCGTCCGACCGGATTTCGCCCAAAGGTTGGCGGAGATATTCATTCCCGACACCCTGCCCGAATGGGTCGGTCGCCTGGGCGTGCTCCACGCCAGGGGACACGTTTATCACGGAAGCGGGAAAACAGATTTCGACGGCGACATCGGAACGGACGCAGGCAACATCTCGTTCGACGGCTCCCGACAGGGAGACGACTACACGGCGACGGTACGAAGCCATGACCTTGACATCGGGCGTGTACTGGCCGACACCACGCACATCGGTACTGCCGACTTTGAAGCCACGGCCACAGGAAGCGGCAAAAAGCTCTCCGCCCATGGAGAAATCCACCGGTTCAGCTGGCAGGGCTACGACTACCGCGACATCGCCGTAGAGGGAAAATGGGACGGCAAGCGTCTCCGCGCCTCGGTGACGGCGAGCGATCCCAACCTCAGCCTCATCGCCAGTGGCGACTTCGCTCCCGCCCACCCGTTCGACGACCTCCAAGTCAGCGCCAGCGTGGATGCCATCCGTCCCTCCGCCGTCGGATGGACCGAACGGTACGCCGATGCCACGTTCTCCGGAAAGCTGGAAGCCAACCTGTCCGGCCGTTCCTGGAAAGACCTCTCCGGACACATCGCCCTGCACGACTTCCACATGGCCACGGCGGACAGCATTTACTCGCTGGACACGTTGGAAATCAAAGCGGGAGAGGCTGACGGGCGGTACTATTTCCAGCTTCACAGCGACTTTGCCCAAGCCGACTATCTCGGTACCCGTCCCGTCCAGGAGAGCACCCGTTTCTTGGACACCTACCTGCACCCCTACCTACCCGGCCTTTTGAGCGAACGGAAAGCCGGACAGTCTCACTCATCCGGCCGTTTCAATCTCACCCTCGGCGACACGCGCATCATCGAAGCCGTCGGCGGACTCCCTCTCCGCCTCGACTCCGCACTCACCGCCCAAGGCTACTGGACGGACGGCACCACGTTCTCGCTCTCTCTGGAAACGAAAGGAGCGGTGGACTACGACGGCATCCGCTTCGGCGACATAAAAATCTTCGGGCGCGGCGACGGCAAGGAAGCCCATGCCGTAGTGCAGGCCACGAAGCCCATGAAGGAGACAGACCTCCGGATGTCAGTGGAACTGAACGCCTGCCAGGACAGCCTCGCCGCCGACCTCATGTGGACGGACGACAAGGAGGGAAAATACCGCGGCGACCTCCATCTCGTCTCCATATTCGACCTCTTTACGCAAAGGCATCTTGACGTGAACCTGCTCCCGGGGCGCGTGTTCATCAACGACACGCTGTGGAACGTCGGCCGTGGACATCTCGCATGGACGGACGAGATGTTGCTTATCGACAACTTCAACATCAGCCACAACGCACAGAGCCTGTCCTTGCAAGGCCAGTTGCGACACGGGACAAGCGACTCGATTTCCGTGACGCTCAAAGACATCGACATCGCCTATATCATGGACCTCGTAGACTTCCATGCCGTTGACTTCGCCGGCCTGGCCACAGGCACTGCCGTCCTTTCGAACTCGCTCGATGCTCCCCGCGTCTCGGCCAAACTGGACATCGCCAACTTCCTCTTTAACAATACTCCGATGGGCTACCTCAGCGTGGACGGCGGATGGGACAACGAGGAGAAGAGCATCGTACTCTCGGGCATCATCTCCGAACGTGAGCTGAGCCAGACGTACATCAACGGCTACATCTCGCCCGGACAGAAGGGCCTTGACCTCAAATTCCAGACACAGAACACCAACATCGCCTTCATATCACGGTATGTCACAGGCATCTTTTCCGACCTGAGCGGACGAGCCAGCGGATACTTGCGTCTTTTCGGCCCGTTCAAGGAACTTGACTTCGAAGGCCGCCAGTCCGTCCATATGAAGTGTAACGTCGTGCCGACGAATGTAGGCTACACGGTCGAGAGTGATTCCGTCATCTTCCGACCCGGCCAGTTCGAAATCCGCAACATCCGCCTCACCGACACCTACGGGGGGAGCGGAACGGGGCAGGGCATCCTGCGCCACGACCACCTGCATGATCTAAGTTACGACTTCGACTTCAAGGCCAGCAATCTCTTGGCCTACGACCGCCCCAAGGAACTCGACATGCCCTTCTTCGCCACGGCACGGGTCAGCGGCAGCATGCACATGGAGGGCAAGCCGGGCATATTTCGTGCCGACATGGACATTCGTCCGGAGCGCGAATTCAGCCTGACCTACATCCTCGACCGCCCCGAGACGACCAACAGCAGCCAGCTCATCACTTTCCGCGACCGCAGCCTGCTCTCCATGCCCTCGTTCTCGACCGCCGCCCCGGCACAGAAAGCCGTCGCCGAACCGACCACCGACATCTACCTCAACTTTCTCGTCGACATGAACCCGGAGGCTACCATGCGTGTCCTCATGGACGAGAGCACGGGCGACATCATCGAGGTGAGGGGTGACGGCCCCATCCGCGCCGCATATCACAACAAGGGCGACCTACAGCTCTTCGGCACATATAATATCACACAAGGCACATACAAGCTCAGCCTGCAAGACATCATCCGCAAGGAGTTCACCATACAGCCCGGCAGCTCTATCACGTTTATCGGCGATCCGGGCAACAGCAACCTCGACTTGCAGGCTGTCTACGTCGTCAACTCTGCCTCGCTGGCCGACCTGAACATCGGGTCGAACTTCTCGGGCAGTACCGTCCGCGTCAACTGCCTGCTCAACATCCAGGGGAGTGTCAACGCGCCACAACTCACCTTCGACCTCGACCTGCCCACCGTCAACGAGGACGAGAAGCAAATGGTGCGCCGCATCATCAGCACCGAGGAGGACATGAACATGCAAATCATCTACCTGCTCGGCGTAGGGCGTTTCTACACCTACGACTACGGCTCCACGGCCTCTACCCAGAGCCAGTCCTCGGTGGCGATGAAGTCGTTCCTGTCGAACACCCTCACGGGCCAACTCAACAACATCATCTCGAACGCCATAGGCTCGTCGAACTGGTCGTTCGGCACGAACCTCAGCACGGGCGAAGTGGGATGGAGCGACATGGAGGTCGAGGGACTGCTCAGCGGGCGGCTGCTCAACAACCGTCTGCTCGTCAACGGCAATTTCGGTTATCGTGACCGCTCGACCTACTCCACGGGCTTCGTGGGCGACTTCGACATACAATGGCTTCTCACCCCGAAGGGGAACATCAGCCTCAAAGCATACAGCGAAGCAAACGACCGCTATTTTACCCGCTCTTCGCTCACCACGCAAGGCATAGGCATCATGCTCAAGCACGACTTCGTCCGCTTCGGCGACCTGTTCCGCTGGCGACGGAAAAGCAGCCAGGACGCACAAAACGGCGACCAGTAATTCCGGGTCGGCGACTGGGCGAAACTATCCGGCGACCCGTCGCAACGGGTCGCCGACCTGTTGTCCCTGATAGGCCGTCCGGCGCATTCAAGTCAAAAATATTAAATCTCTGTGAGGATGCACGGATGAGTATCAGATTATTTAGTAAATTTGTGGCGACAAAACATTTTCCTCCTGTAAGCATCTTCCATGCTATCAATATAAACAAAATATACCATGACACTTATCAAATCCATTTCCGGATTCCGCGGAACAATCGGAGGCAAACCCGGCGACTCACTCAGCCCTATTGACATCGTGAAGTCGGTCTCCGCCTACGCCACGCTCCGAGCCGAAGCGAGCAAGAACTATTCCCGAAAAATCGTGATAGGTCGCGACGCACGCATCTCCGGCGAAATGGTTACGCACATCGTAAGCGGAACGCTCCTCAGCATGGGCTTCGATGTCCTCAACATAGGACTCGCGTCCACCCCGACGACGGAACTGGCCGTCACGATGGAAAAGGCGTGCGGCGGCATCATCATCACGGCCAGCCATAACCCCCGCCAATGGAACGCCTTGAAGTTCCTTAACGAGAAAGGGGAGTTCCTCAAAGCCGACGAGGCAGCTGAAATCGTCCGTCTGGCCAACCAGTCAGACTTCTCGTTCAGCGATGTCGACCACATCGGCAACTACACCAAGAACTTCTTCTACGACCAACGGCATATCGACCTCGTAAAGAGCCTCGACCTCGTTGATGTCGAAGCCATCCGCCAAGCCAACTTCCGCGTGGCCATCGACACGGTGAACTCCGTGGGCGGCATCATCCTGCCCAAGCTACTCGGACAGCTCGGCGTGGCGAAAGTGACCGGCCTCTATACGGAGCCGACCGGCGACTTCCACCATAATCCCGAGCCGCTCGAACAAAACTTGCACGACATCATGGCCCTGATGAGCAAGGGGGAGCACGACATCGCCTTTGTCGTCGACCCGGACGTGGACCGTCTGGCCATCATCTGCGAGGACGGCACGATGTACGGAGAGGAGTACACCCTCGTCACCGTGGCCGACTACGTGTTGCAACACACGCCGGGCAACACGGTCTCCAACCTTAGTTCGACACGCGCACTCAGGGACATCACGGAGAAATTCGGCTGCCAATACTCCCCGGCCGCCGTCGGCGAAGTCAACGTGGTCACGAAGATGAAAGAGACCGGCGCTGTCATCGGAGGCGAGGGCAACGGCGGAGTCATCTATCCCGCTGCGCACTATGGCCGCGACGCTTTGGTCGGCATCGGTCTTATCCTGACTTATCTGGCAAAGCGCAAGATGAAAGTCAGCGAGCTGCGTGCCACGTACCCCAACTACTTCATGGCGAAGAAACGTATCGACCTTGCTCCCGGAACGGACATCATCGGCATCCTGCAACGAGTGAAGGAACACTATAAGTCTGAAACCGTCACCGACATCGACGGCATAAAGATTGACTTCGCCGACAAGTGGGTACAACTGCGGAAGAGCAACACCGAACCTATCATACGCGTCTACTCCGAGGCGACGACGATGGAGGCGGCAGAGGCTCTCGGACAGCAAGTCATAGACATCGTATATTCCATGATTACCTCCAACTGAGAAACCATCCACACAAAGTATTCCAGCCTGTGGATGCACTACCTCGCGTAGCCATCCACAGGCTTCTTTTTTTAACCATACAAGAAAGCCATGACACCAGCCAGAATCCGCACCTTGGGACTTTGCGTCCTCCCTGCCCTGTCAGTCGCACAAAGTCGGTACAACATCGTGTATATCATGACCGACGACCACACGGCGCAGATGATGAGCGCTTACGACAACCGTTTCATCGAAACGCCTAACCTGGACCGCATAGCTGCCGACGGAGTAAAGTTTGTCAACAGCTTCGTGGCCAACTCCCTCTCCGGCCCCAGCCGGGCGTGCATGCTGACGGGAAAGCACAGCCACAAGAACGGCTTCACGAACAACGAACACGGCATCTTCGACGGTAGCCAGCAGACCATGCCCAAGCTCATGCAACAGGCGGGTTACCAGACGGCCATCATCGGGAAGTGGCACCTCGTGAGCCTGCCGACCGGATTCGACTACTGGAACATACTTCCGGGACAAGGGGACTACTACAACCCCAACTTCATCACCATGGAGAACGACACGGTGCGCGAGGAGGGATACCTGACGAACATCATCACGGACAAGAGCATCGACTGGCTCGAAAACAAACGCGACACGTCCAAACCGTTCATCCTTTTCGTCCACCACAAAGCCTGCCACCGCGACTGGCTTCCCGAGATGAAGTACCTTGACCTCTACGAGGACACCACGTTCCCCGTACCGGAGACTTTCTACGACGACTACGAGGGACGCCCGGCCGCCGCGGCACAAGAGATGGGCATTGCCAAGGACATGGACCTCATCTACGACACCAAGATGTACCTGCCCGGGATGACTTCGCGCCTCGCGGGCTCTTACCTCTCCATGATTGGGCGGCTCGACAAGGCCGACCGCGAACGCTACGATTCCGTCTACATCCCGATGAGCCGGGCGTTCTATGCCAACATGCCGGAGGGAAAGGAACTCGCCGAGTACAAGTACCAACGCTACATGCGCGACTACGCCAAAGTGACCAAGAGCCTCGACGACAACGTAGGCCGACTGCTCGACTACCTCGACGAGAAGGGAATGCTCGACTCCACACTCGTGGTCTACACCTCCGACCAGGGCTTCTACATGGGCGAACACGGTTGGTTCGACAAGCGTTTCATCTATGAGGAGTCGCTCAACACGCCGCTCGTCATGATGTTGCCCAAAGGACTGGATGCCCGCGGCGACATCACGGAGGACGTGCAGAACATCGACTATGCCCCGACGTTCCTCGAACTGGCCGGCGCGCCCATCCCCGAGGACATCCAGGGCCGCTCGCTCGTCCCCCTGCTCAAAGGCGAGCACCCGGAGGATTGGCGGAAAGCCGTCTACTACCATTACTATGAGTATCCGGCCGAACACATGGTGAAACGGCACTATGGCATCCGCACCGACCGGTACACCCTTGTCCATTTCTATAACGACATAGACGTTTGGGAACTGTATGACCGGGAGAACGACCCGCACCAGCTCCACAACATCTACGGGCAACCCGGAACGGAGGAAATCACCAAGGACTTGAAGCGACAACTGCACGACCTGCAAGTGGAATACGACGACCCCATCCGGGAGAAGTACCCGCTCTGACCATTCCGTCCCCTATCCTGAACACGCCCCGCCTGCGCCGTAAAGAAACGCAGGCGGGGCGGCGTTTTTATCCCTGTTCCATATTCATACAGTCGCCGATGCACAAC